>JAKVBA010000045.1:0-11888 GCA_022447525.1 Gammaproteobacteria bacterium | reverse complement strand
TTATATTTCTCTCAAGCCATTGACGAACTTGGTCGCTGATAATTCGAAAGTTTTTGGGTTGGTACAACAAGGATGAATTAGTCCCTCGCAGGTATTCTGGAAGGGTCTCCAGTGTTTGCGTAATTGGAGCGCTCATGTATCTTGCAGGGAAATGTAGCCCGGCCACTTCTTGGTCAAATATTATTTGCGCGCCGTAGTACAGGGGCTCATATTCTTTCACCAGATCTGATGGTGGGTGATCTAGGTGCACATAACTTAGCGCTAAAAATTGACCACCGACCCAGCAATGGAAACGATGTATCGACGATAAAATGGCCGAAACCAGGTAGTCGTTCAGCGGCTCAAAATTTGGTTTTCTGTGTATAGAATACAGACATCCAGTTTCATCAATTGTGACTCCATGGCGGTAGCCATTATCAAACAAGTTCCAGTATTGAGCCGTCACTTTGAGTGAGTGCTCTATGGTTTTGGTGGTGATAGCTGCACGCGCAAAGAAATTAAAACTACCTACCGGTTGTGGCTTTTCAGACAATCCAAGATGTTCATCGTCAAGTGCCAAGATAGATTCTTTGGCAAATGCAGCAAATGATTCTAGCGGCACACGGCTGGACTGTTGCTTGACAGAAAGGCTCGAGATACCATGCTTTAGTAGCATTTGTGTACAGTCTAATCCTTTTCTCTCTGCTCCCTCTAGCAGCATTGCCAGCCATTTAATATCAATGGAAAATTCTTTCATTTAACAAATAAAGTACATTTAGTCGTTAATATCAATAAATAATGTACAGTATTCTGATGCCTTTTGCCATTGTAGAAGGGTGACCGAAAACTACAATTACATAGATTTAATTAACGCCATGAGTATGTAATATGAGCAACAGCGCATTTATTTTTGACGCCATACGAACTCCTCGAAGTAAGGGCAAGCCCACCGGTACTTTGCATGAGGTAAAACCCATAGATCTAGGGGCTGGGCTATTACAGTCCTTAAAACAGCGAAATGATCTTGATACATCCTATGTGGATGACGTGATACTTGGATGTGTATCACCAGTTGGTGAACAGGGCAGTGACGTAGCGAAAATGATTGTGCAAAATGCGGATTGGGATGAATCAGTCGCTGGAGTTCAGTTAAATAGATTCTGTGCGTCTGGACTCGAAGCGATCAACACTGCTGCGGCTAAGGTTGTTGCTGGCTGGGATCAGCTGGTGGTAGCCGGTGGAATAGAGTGTATGTCTCGGGTGCCAATGGGCTCTGATGGTGGAGCGATGGCGGGTGATGCTGCTTTTTCTATCAAGTCCGGTTTCGTGCCCCAAGGAATTGGTGCTGATACGATAGCCACACTTGATGGCTACTCTAGGGAGGACGTTGATGCTTATGCAATGGAGTCACAAAGGCGCGCTGCAAATGCACGAGATAATGGCTGGTTTGATAGGTCTGTGATCCCGGTAAAGGACTTAAATGGACTTACCATCCTAGAGCAAGATGACTTTATAAAAGCAGACACCACGATGGAGGGGCTTGCCGGATTACGAGCTTCTTTTGCTGAGATGGGAAAATATGGGTTCGACGATATTGTTCTAAAAAAGTACAACACCTTGGATAGTATAAATCACGTGCATACACCGGGTAATTCTTCAGGAATCGTAGATGGTGCCAGTGCTGTGCTTATAGGAACAGGGCAAGCCGGCCTAGATCTAGGCCTAGAGCCAAGAGCGAAAATAGTATCAACGGCCATTATTTCTACTGACCCAATTATTATGTTGACGGGGCCCGGACCGGCTGCGAAAAAAGCACTTAAAACCGCAGGTATGAACAAGGATGATATTGATCTATGGGAAATAAATGAGGCCTTTGCGTCCGTCGCTCTCAGATATATGCGGGATCTTGATATCAGCCACGACATTACTAACGTTGTTGGCGGATCGATTGCCATGGGGCATCCATTGGGCGCAACTGGTGGCTGTATTCTTAGCTCCATGTTGGATGAACTCGAAAGACGAGATCTAAGCACTGGCATGCTATCGCTTTGTGTTGGTGGTGGAATGGGTATTTCAACAATTATTGAGCGTGTTTAATAGGAGTAGTCACATGAGTGTTTTTAAATACCAAAAAGATCAAGACGGTATCGTCGTGGTAACTATGGATATGACGGGTCCAGTTAATGCCATGAACGCGGAGTATCACGAGGCTATGGAGGCAACCTTAGCGAAATTGGAAAGTGAGTCCGGGCTAAATGGCGTCATTTTGGCCTCGGCGAAAAAAGTCTTTTTTGCTGGAGGAGATCTAAATGATCTAGTGAAAGCAGATCCAAATAATGTCGACGAGTTTTTCCGTATGACCGAGCATATGAAGCTAGGCCTTCGTCGATTAGAAAAGCTACCTGTGCCTGTGGTGGCTGCGATCAATGGGGCAGCTTTGGGTGGCGGTTACGAAATCTGTTTAAGTTGTAATCACAGAATTGCGTTTAATCACAAGTCCGTTCAGATCGGATTACCTGAGTGCTCTTTAGGATTGTATCCGGGCGGTGGTGGTATCGTACGATTAACCAAGTTGATTGGCGTTCAAAAGGCCGTGCCATACATTCTTGAAAGTAAACGAATTAACCCGGAAAAGGCACTGGGAGCTGGAATGGTTGATCAGTTGGTGGATTCCCTGGAAGAACTGGTTCCGGCTGCTAAAACGTGGATTCTCTCGCAGGACGACAAGGAATCAGCCTCCGTCCAGCCTTGGGACAAAAAAGGCTATAAAATTCCGGGCGGTGCGATTAACAGTCCACGTAATGGACAACTAGCGGTAATGGCACCAGCGATGCTGGCACAAAAGACACGTGGTTTGATGCCTCAAATGACTGCGGCGTTGGACGTTGCTTTTCAAGCATCAATGCTGGATGTGGATACGGCGTTGAGGATAGAGGGTCGAAACTTTGCCAAAGTCGCTACTAACCCAGTGGCAAAGAACATGATTTCCGCATTTTTCTTTCAACTTAACCAAATTAACGGTGGCGCCAGTAGACCCAAAAATATTGAAAAGAGTTTAACTAAGAAAGTTGGTATTCTCGGTGCAGGCATGATGGGTCAAGGTATCGCCTACGTCTCGGCTATGGCTGGTATTGAAGTGGTGCTAAAGGATGTTTCTTTGGAGGGTGCTCAAAAAGGTAAGAGTTATTCGGAGAAGTTGCTGGCCAAACGCGTAAAGCGAGGGCGCATGGATGAGGCCAAAGCACAACAGGTGCTGGCCCTGATTCATCCGACCGCCGAAGATGCCGATCTTGCTGGCTGTGATTTGATAATCGAAGCGGTGTTTGAGAACATTAAACTCAAGCACGAGATCACCAAGAGTACCGAGCAGTATTTAGCTGAACACGGAGTGTGGGGATCAAATACTTCAACACTACCAATCACACAGCTTGCTGAAGCATCAAAGAGGCCAGAGAATTTTATAGGCATACATTTCTTTTCCCCTGTCGACAAAATGCCGTTGGTGGAGATTATTTGCGGAGAAAAAACCAGTGATGAAGCGCTTGCAAAGGCGTTCGACTACACAGTTCAAATCAGAAAGACGCCGATCGTTGTAAACGACTCTTTGGGATTTTTTACGTCCAGAACCTTTGGAACCTACCTTGATGAGGGCGCGCAATTATTGACTGAGGGCGTTGATCCCGTGCGGATTGACAATTTAGGTAGAGCAACCGGTATGCCCGTGGGCCCTCTACAAATTCAAGATGAAACCTCGCTGGAGCTGTCGAGAAAAGCGCAAGAAACTTGGGCGGAAATGGGTGTCACTGATAAATGGGGTGATGGCGATGTAATACGTCGAGTGATTAAAGACCTCATCATCGATAACGGACGAGGCGGAAGATATCATGGTGGCGGTTATTATGAATACCATGATGATGGTTCTAAGAATATCTGGCCACCTTTATACGATTTGTATTACAAGCCTGAGTATCAAATTAGTGATGATGATATCAAGGATAGAATGATGTTTCGCCAGGTGATAGAAGCACTGAAATGCCTTGAAACTGGCGTCTTAAGAACAGTTGCTGACGGTAACATCGGTTCGATTTTTGGAATCGGTGCCCCGGCACATACGGGTGGGTTTATCCAATTTGTAAACACCTACGGATTGGATAACTTCATCGCCAGGTGCGAGCAATTATCTAATCAATACGGTGATCGATTTGAGTGCCCGCAGATCGTTCAAGAAAAAGCGAAAGCGGGGGAATTATTCTCTTAGGCCCTAGCTTGAACAAGCTCAATAAAGTTGGGGCGTTGGCGCTAGCCGATGCCCCAACAGAGATTTTTCACGGCAGACCCGGTATACGACCGTATGATTACCGTTAATGCACCTCGATACGTTAATCCACTTCGATATGTAGGCTGTTAACCCAAAAACTCCACATTGGTACTGAGATCTTCTCTGCCGACTTCAAAATGATTAATGGCCGCATCTTCCTGCGCGTAGCCAAAGGAAAGACCAAACATGATCGCATTGTCCTCTGGGATGTTTGCTACCTCTTGTACGGCATTCGGGTACATCGCTAAAGCGCCTTGTGGGCAACAGGCGATTCCATTTTCAGTCATCAGTAACATCAGTGTTTGTAGATAGATGCCCATATCAACCGCGTTTATTTCTTTCATTGTTTTAGGCATCGAAAAAAAAGCGGCATGTGGCGCGCCAAAAAACTGCCAGTTCTTTAACATTAGCTGTTGCCGTTTTTCCTTTTCTTCGTATTTTATGTCAACTGAGTCGTATAATGAAATAGCGCAGTCAATTTGTCTTTTCCTATATTGGTCTTTAAGGCCTTGGTCTCCGGGCTGAAAAAAAGGCGTTGGCGCTTTCCCACTCATGATTTCCGAGACCATGGCCTTTTCTATTTTGTCTCGCACGTCTCCTGAAACAACGACAACATGCCAAGGTTGGGTATTGCAGTTTGAGGGGGAGTCTTGCGCTTGTAGAAAAATCTTTTTTATCAATTCGTTCGGGACCTGTTTGTTTTGGTAGGCTCTCACTGACCTGCGCTTTATGATGGCGTCACTGACGTGCATGTTTCTCTCCATTTAGCTGAGTTTTTTCTATTAACATGCTCTGAGTTTAACCTGCTAGCTAAGGACAAAAAATGACAAAGATTCACATCCAAATGTACTGAAATTCGATTTGCTAAATCGATGCAATGACACTGGGTGGTTAGTGGGGGAAGAGTAAACGAATAATCAGGGGTCGAAGCCAGCGGATTAAACCTCGGAGCCTGCGGATAAATTGACGGCCTTTGAATTATTGCATGACCTTTTGCGTTTTTATGATTGTGTAACAGAACTCGCCTGTTAATTTTGGGTCAGCTTTTGCTCGTTCATGGTAGGTGCGGATAAATCAGTCCTGAACTCTTAAACTGATCTTCGCTCTTCTGTTCTTGGGTTTCGCTAATAGGTTGCCTTTCTGCCGGTTGGCTGGCGCGTTGTAGGGCCGCCATTTGCTGTTGCCACATTTGTAGCGTTGTCATAGTTTGGTTTTTTCCCTGTGAACGACCTTGTTTTGATGCTCTAGCCATTTTCTAACCTCATATTGCGCTAGTCGTTGTTTCTAACGATACTCCACGCGATTAGCCATTTTAATTTTCAATGACAGTGACCCGCCATTGATCGCTTCGTGTCATATTCTACGGTTGCTATTATCTCTCCAACGAGCAACATTGACATCACCCATATGGATGAAATTTGCTTGCCTTGGATGTTTTGTTTTTAAGTTGCTGTCTTGATTTTTGTGCATCTACTTTTAAAGTAGAGTTTAAGCTGTAACGATTAAATATAGGTTTTTTATATTAAATTCGCCCAAAAGGAAAAAATTGGTTATAGTCTCTAACCAGGTCGCAGTAAAAATTAGACTAATTGGTCATTTATTTGCTCTACGGTGCCACGGATGTTGGAAAAAATAATAAAAGAAAAATCATCTGCTCAAATAGGATTTATCATCGCGTTGCTAGCAACGCTCTGCTATTCACTTAAGCCAATTATCATTAAGCTGATTTACCAGTACGAAGAGGTTACCAGCGAGGATGTATTGGCATGGCGAGTCATAATTTCTCTCCCAGTATATATATTGGTTGGAGCTTGGGTGCTAAGAAAAAAATTCGGAAACACTGCGCCGGAAGCCGTTAAACATGAGCAGCAACCAGCAAGGGGTTGGTTTTGGAAGTCCATTATATTGGGAGCGATTGGCTTTTACCTGGCGGCTTTGCTGGACCTCATTGGTTTGCACTACATTTCATCTCAGCTAGCTAGACTGATCCTTTTCACATATCCAACGTTAGTGGCGATTCTAGGCTGGATAATTTTTCGTCAGAAGATCAGTAGAACCGTCGCTGTAGCCCTAGTTCTTTCTTATATTGGGGTGGGGCTGATATTTGCCTATGATTTTCAGAATCTAGGCGAAGATGTTGTTTTTGGATCGATTATGATGTTTTTGTCCGTGTTAGCATTTTCCTTGTATGTTTTATTGAGCAAGACTGTGATCGATCAAGTTGGCGGAGCTGCTTTTACCGTGGTTGCGATGTTGTCAAGTGGGGTCTGCATCCTTATTCATTTTATAATTAGTGAGCAAGTATTCAACTGGCTTTCTCTTGACTCAATGGCCTTTTGGCTGATTGTGCTAATGACCGTAGTTACGACGGTTATTCCAAGCTTTCTGATAGCAGAGGCGATTTCTCTTGTCGGGCCGCAAAAGACCTCGATAGCAGGAACCGTTGGCCCAGCAATCACCTCAGTTTTTGCGGTTTTTTTACTAGACGAAGCTTTCGGTCCCTCTCAACTTTTGGGAATACTGCTAGTGGTGATGGCGATAACCTATATGCAGCGGGAGCCTGCAAAGGCTACATCGTCATAAAAAGAGTCAACCTTGGAGAAGAAAAATCCCTCATATAGGTGATTGCTTAACATAAAACGACGAAGTATAGTCTTGTGAAAATGTAATATAGTGTAAACTGTTTTGTGTTGCAGCCGCGGAGCTGGTCTTCCGCAGACCGACAAAATACTTAAGGAAAGGTGCTTAAGTGTATGAATTTAATCAATATTCAGGCGTTCGGGAAACGCTCATCTGATAATAGATTATATTTTTGGATTGGTGTGTAGCATATGGTTAATTAGCTGGTTTCTCTGCCGAGAGATCAGTGCATTGGGTAGGTCAAAAAATACAGGGGCAGTAGTCGTGGAAAGCACGAAAACTAAATCTAAAGCGGTATTGGGCAAATATTCCCTCTGCGGCATTTTAAATAAAATTGTTGAAGGACTAATTATGCGTTTTGGAACTCTTAGGTTGATAAGGGCGACTAGGTTGATAGGGGCGACTAGGTTGATAGGGGCGACTAGGTTGATAGGGGCGAGGGCTGAGTGTCGAAAGTCCAAATACACCAAACCAACAAATACTCGCTCTTTTATCTCTCAGTGTTTAATCTTAGGGTGTGTCATTTCGCTGCAAGCGTCAGCACAACAATCCGATGGCGATAGTGAACCCCCTACGTTTGTAGTCTCTGACTTTGTTGTTGAGGGCTTGAACCCTTTGACAAAGGAAGAAACTAACGCCGCTCTCTCGGGGTTTTTGAACCGCTCTATTGATTTGGCAGAACTGCAAAGAGCTGCTTTAGATCTACAAAACGTCATGACCAGCAAGGGGTATAGCTTTTATCGAACCACTCTTCCACCTCAAGTGTTGAGTTCTGGGGTTGTCAAGCTCGCCGTGGACAAGATTAACATTGGGCAAATTAATGTCTTGGGTAACAAGTTCTTTTCCAGTGCCAATATTAGGAAGAGCATGCCCGCGTTAAAAGTAGGAGAAAGCCCTAATACTCAAAGACTAGCATCAGCGCTACTGCTTGCCGAAGAAAATCCATCCAAGGACCTTAGGGTAATGTTCGTCAAAGGCGCCCAGCCAAGAACAATTGATGCAAATATTCGCGTAACAGATGAGAATCCAAATGCGTTTTCAGTTTGGGCAAACAATGCTGGCAGTAGTAACACATCTCAGTCTAGACTGGGATTGCAATATTACAATCGGAATCTCTGGGGCCTGGACCATCAGGCTTCCTTGAGTTTCACTACATCACCCGAGAAACCGAGTGAGCTTAGTCAATACGGAATTAATTACAAGGTGCCGGTGTATGGCTGGCGGGGCGTTGCAAACTTTTTTTACTCCAGATCGGATGCTGACACAGGAAGAGTGGCGGATGTATTCGACGTTAGCGGTGCTGGAGACACATTTGGGCTCGGTTATACCCATATATTTCAGACGATTGACAGCTACCAGCATCGAATATCAGCGTCTGTGACTGATAAACTATTTGATAGCGATGTGTTTTTTAACGCTCGCAACATTGGGACTGATATTAGGTCAAGACCTTTGACAATTGATTATACCGCCCGATTTGATAAATCTAACTGGGTTGTTAACTCGGTATTATCGCATGCTATTAACCTCTCAGGCGGTAGTTTTAATGATGATGCGAGTTATGAATTGTCAAGACTGGGAGCATCACAAGATTGGTCAAAAACCAATCTCAGTGTGCGTTTTGACCAACGCTGGACGAGAGAATGGAGTTTCAGCGCAGCCTTGGGCGCACAGTTTACGTCAGATTCGTTGATTTCTGGAGAAAAGTTTGGTCTCGGTGGTGGATTTGGTAACGCCGGGCCAAGAGGATTTAATGAGCGGGAGCTGTCGGCCGATGAGGCCTACAAAGTAAGCCTTGAAGCGGTCAGAGCATTTGAAAATGGAAAGTATCGTCTAGGTGCTTTTATTGATTACGCGCGAGGAAAGCAAAATAGTATTCAGGCTGGAGAGTTTGCTAACGACACCTTGTCAAGTATAGGCATCTCATTTGACTGGAGAATTCGAGATGATTTAACCCTAAGCGCAGATTATGGATACATCTTAGATGGTATTAATCAGCTTGATGGTGTCACCGATGATAGCTCTGACGATGGCGATGATCGATTACACATTTCGATCAGATACTTTCCAAAGTGGCCATTTACTTCTGGGGTAGGAGGATAGTAATGAGAACCATTAAAGCAAAAAAATACGTCAATCGATTGTTAATCCAAGCAGTCTTGCCTTTGGTTTTGTTTGTCAATTCAGGTACGGCATTGGCCGCTTTAGGTGAACCCATTGGTCAGGTAGCAGTGGCAAAAGGGGTTGTCACTGCCAGATCGGACTCACGAGAGGTAACATCGTTGGCGAAAGAGTCACCAATCTATTTGGGAGATATTTTGGAAACCGCCGAGAGAAGCTTCTTGGTTGTAAAATTTCGTGATGGCGGAAAAATTACTTTACGGCCTGATTCACGCTTTGATATCAACGAATACGACGATACTCCGGGTAAGGAAAAAGAATCGTTTCAGCTCATTAAAGGCGGCCTACGAGCTGTGACGGGTGCGATTGGGAAAAACAGGCCTGATCAAGTGAGCTACAAAGCTAAAAACACAACAATTGGTATTCGTGGCACCACTTTTATAATGAAAATTTGTTCGCCCGGTACCGACGGGTGTGTTGTCAATGAAGGTCCGGAATTGACTGAGGAACAGAAACAGGAGCAGGTTGATATTTTTGTGGTGGATAAGAATGGTGGCCGTAAACAAAAAATAACCAGAGGCCAGCTCCAACAGATACTCGACGGAGTCTATGTTTCAGTCGAGGAAGGGGCGATAAGATTTGATACCGGCGGAAGCTACGTAGACATGAATGAAGGTGATAATTGCTCAGCCAGTAGTAACGGGGGCATGGAGTGTTACTCAAAAGGGGTAGATCTAATGAAAAGAGACGTTTACTTGACAGTCAATGTAGAAGAAGGATCGGATTTAGATCTATTCGACGCGCAAATCAGCGTTGGGGGTGAAATATGCGAAATTCAATAGGCGGTAACAAGCATAAGCTTACCATCAGCAATCAAAAATCAAACTCGCGAGCCGTCAACTCTATGGATAGCCGATTTAAGAAAAGTAAAGTAGCGCTTTGTGTGGCATCACTTTGTATAACCACAGCTGTTGGAGCAAACCCGGTTGGCGAAGAGGTTGTGCACGGTAGTGCAGCATTCGAAAGACTTGGAAATGAGCTAAATATAACGAATAGCAACGGAGCGATTATTAACTGGCGGGACTTTTCAATTGCTCAAGATGAAGCGGTGAATTTCCTTCAGAGCGGGATAGATTCGTCAGTTTTAAATCGAGTTGTCGGTGGGATACCGTCGGAAATACTGGGTAGTCTTAATTCAAACGGGAGAGTCTTTTTGATCAACCCAAATGGGTTAGTGATCGGTGAAGGTGCAAAAATCGATACGGCTGGATTCGTTGCCTCAACGCTAGATATCGCCGACAAGGATTTCATCGAAGGAAGACTCAGTTTCAGGGGTGATGGCGGCAAGATAGAAAATAAAGGTTATATAGCCGCAGGGCCAAATGGTGAAGTGGTCTTAATAGCACCTACCATTGAAAATCATGGGATTATTAAAGCCGAGGACGGTAAGATTTTGCTCGCTGCAGGCAGAGAAATTACCCTCCATTCTTTGAATCTAGGTGGAATTTCATACAGGGTCACGGCGCCAGGAGACTCAGTTTTAAACATTGGAGAACTTGTGGCCAGCAACGGGTCGGTTAAAGTTTTTGCTGATCAAATCTTTCAATCAGGAACGATTTCAGCAAATCGGGCTCGCAGAGATGCCAATGGTGATATTGTTTTAGAGGCCGATTCAAACCTTCAGGTTAGTGGGGATATTACTGCTGCCGGTGAAGGTGTTGATGGTGGTAAGATACACTTACTCGGTGATGAGATAGATTTGGTTGCAGCCAACATTGATGCCTCTGGTAGCAGTGGGGGTGAGATCCTGATTGGTGGTGATTACCAAGGTAAGGGTTCTGTTAAAAATGCACAGAATACTCGAGTCGACCAAGACACGGTCATAGATGCTGACGCTGGTGCAGTGGGTAATGGTGGCAGAGTAATCATATGGTCTGATAACACCACAGACGCATTTGCTACGATAACGGCGCGAGGCGGCACCACGTCGGGCGACGGGGGTTTTGTTGAGACTTCTGGTAAAAAGGTCCTCAATTTCGGCACGGCAGTCGATGCCAGTGCAACCAACGGAGCTGCCGGAACTTGGTTGTTAGACCCAGAAGACATCACAATTGGAGACAGTGAAGCAGATGCAATTGAGACTTCTCTTAATGGTGGATCTAACGTTGAAGTCGTAACCTCCGATGAAGGCGAGGGGGAAGGGAATATTTACGTCAACTCGTCCATTACCAAAACGGAGGGAGATAGTGAAGTCACTCTAACGCTGGACGCCCACAATAGAGTCGAGGTTAATGCTCCTATTTCTACAACGGCTGGTCCTTTAAACGTAACAATAAAAACCGGACGGCAAGTTGTCGCAGTCGATCCCACCACGGATCAAAGTGAGCCAGAGGATGATGAGCCGGTAGACGTTGCCCAAAATGATGGAGAGTTGGTTGAATCTGATAACGAGGTTGCCGTCGAGAACGACGGTGATACCGAAGCGACGACAGAACCACAGAACACCGAGCAAACTGATACCTCGACCGAAAATCAAAGCGAGGAGGTGGCGAGTAACAACGACTCCAGTAACGATGATACTGTTGTAGATTCTGAGGACGATAGCTTACCGAGTGAAGACTCGCCTGATCAGCCAAATGAAGTAACTGAGCAAGATGAGATTGCGGTAACCGAAGAAGATAATGAGTTGGTCCCGACGGATTCGGACGGGGGCGATAACGAGACGGTAGTTTCGAACGAAAATCCAGATTCTGAAACACCAGCCGACACATCAGTCGATACAACAGCCGATACAACAGCCGATACAACAGCCGATACAACAGCCGATACA
>JAKVBA010000044.1:10060-36464 GCA_022447525.1 Gammaproteobacteria bacterium | reverse complement strand
CCGTGAAGGTGGTCGTACTGTTGGTGCTGGCGTAGTAGCTAAAATCAACGACTAATCATTTTCTATTGCTTCGGCTCTCAGTTGGAGCGTAAGAGTAGTGATTCGGCTGCTTGTTTGGTATTTATGCCCGACAAGCAGTCATTTAAAAGCAAAAGTTTATTTTTAAAAGCTTGAATTCAAGCTGGATAAACTTGGTGGCTTAATGTATATTAAGCCACCTTTTTGCGTATACGACTTGTGATGCTTTTAAAAGCTTTTGTAAGTCGTTGATATTTTTATTTAATGTCTCTGCGAAAAGCGTTTTCTTGATATCTTAGTTTAGGCCAGTAGCTCAATTGGCAGAGCGACGGTCTCCAAAACCGTAGGTTGGGGGTTCGATTCCCTCCTGGCCTGCCACTAAGTTGAGACTTAAAAGTAAAACGCTTTGACTTGAGATTGATGAGTTAGGGCTTAAGTTTGCCTTTCAGCTTTGGGTAAATAGACTCAAGGCAGCAATTTTAGGCGGCCTTTTTGTAATAAGCGTTGTTAGCAGCTTTTATTGCAAAAAGTTCGTTGAATAAAAAGTTAAGAAAAAGATGAACATACTAAAAATTGGATTGGCGCTGGCTATTTTGGTAGCAGGTATCTACGGGTACTATAATTTGCCTAACTTAATGGGTGGCGAGGTGTCTCCACTGGCGACATTTGCTGTGCTGCTGGTGTCTATTGTTGCAGCTGCTGCTGTGGCGGCGACTTCAGAGTCTGGCCAAGCCTTGATCGAGTTTTCGAAAGGCTCGCAAATCGAATTGAAAAAAATGGTTTGGCCAACTCGACAAGAAACATTTCAAACTACTGGGATCGTGATGGTTATGGTGGTGTTGGTAGCTCTTTTTCTATGGGCTATAGATGTGGCTGTTTTTAATGTGATCTATGACTTGTTGCTAGGTGTAGACGATTAGAAAGTGGTTTGAGTCCCGTTGCGGGCAGTAGCCCCTATGTGGCTGAACATAATAAAGGTAAGAGATGTCAGATAATTCAACAATAGATCAAATGGTGGCCGAGGCCGAATCAGCCCCTGAGCGTAAAATGCAATGGTTTGTTGTGCAGGCGTTCTCTAACTACGAGAAGCGCGTGCAATTGGCGTTGCAAGAGAGTATTGAGCGACATGGTATGCAAGATCTTTTCGGTGAAATCCTTGTGCCAACTGAGGAAGTCGTCGAGATGCGTGCTGGCCAAAAGCGTACCAGCGAACGAAAGTTTTTCCCTGGTTACGTTTTGGTGCAGATGGTGATGAACGATGACACCTGGCATCTCGTCAAGAGCACTCCGCGTGTCTCGGGATTTATCGGCGGCAAGGCCTCAGACCCGACTCCTTTGACTGACAAGGAGGCTCGAGCAATTTTGCAGCAGGTTCAAGACGGTTCAGATCAGCCGAAGCACAAGTTTTCTTTCGAGCCTGGAGAGCTTGTTCGTGTTATCGAGGGTCCTTTTGCTGACTTTAACGGTACGGTTGAAGACGTCAACTATGAAAAATCTAAGTTGCGCGTTGCGGTATCGATTTTTGGTCGATCAACGCCGGTTGAATTAGATTTCGGTCAGGTTGAAAAAGGTTAGTTCTGAAGGGGTTGTCGGCGCTTCTGTGTTGTTGCCAATCGGCGCCTAGCAGAAACACCACTACTTACTCTGGAAAATCTCCTGCAATAGCATTGAAAATGAATTTACTCTCATCGTTGCGAGAGTTGGCTGGTCTTTAGAGAGCGTCCAAAAAGGCAATGAAGAAAATTAACCGGGGAGTTTATCTTTAGATAATCGTTTGTACCCAAACAGGGGTTTCTGATGAAACCTTGGAGTATTTGAAATGGCTAAAAAAGTCGATGCTTTAATTAAGCTTCAGGTGCCAGCTGGTGGCGCCAACCCTAGTCCTCCTGTTGGCCCAGCTCTTGGTCAACACGGCGTAAACATTATGGAATTCTGTAAAGCCTTCAATGCGGCGACACAAGAAATGGAAAAAGGTCTTCCTGTTCCAGTTGTGATCACTGTGTATGCTGATAAGAGCTTTACTTACATCATGAAAACACCTCCGGCTTCCATTCTTTTGAAGAAGGCTGCAGGTATTCAAAAAGGCTCGGGAGTTCCTCACACAGATAAAGTTGGCAAAGTAACACGTGCTCAACTTGAAGAAATTGCTCAAGCCAAAATGGCTGACCTAAATGCTTACGACATCGACGCTGCGGTAAAAATTATCGCTGGTTCAGCTCGTAGTATGGGTATTGAGACGGAATAAGAGGGCAGGTATTGATCATGACAAAATTAAATAAAAGAATGCAAGCGGTTACTGCCAAAGTAGACGCTGACAAATTCTACGCTCTTGAGGAAGCTTTTGCTCTTGCCAAAGACACAGCTTCAGCAAAATTTGACGAAAGCGTAGACGTGGCGATCAACTTAGGTGTTGATGCTCGAAAATCAGATCAAGCCGTTCGTGGTGCAACTGTTCTTCCAAAAGGCACGGGTAAAACCGTTCGTGTTGCCGTATTTACCGATGGCGATAATGTTGCTAAAGCTGAAGAAGCTGGTGCCGACATCGTTGGTATGGACGACCTTGCTGCCAAAGTGAAAGCCGGTGAAATGGATTTCGATATGGTTATCGCAAGCCCAGATGCTATGCGTGTAGTTGGTCAGCTGGGTCAAATTCTTGGTCCGCGCGGAATGATGCCAAACCCTAAAACGGGTACGGTCTCAGCCGACGTTGCTACTGCGGTCAAAAACGCGAAAGCGGGCCAAGTTCAATTTAGAATCGATAAAGCAGGCATCATCCATTCAACGATTGGTAAAGCGTCTTTTTCTGCTGAAGATCTACAAGAGAATTTTAATGCCCTTTTGGCCGCGTTACACAAGGCTAAGCCTGCGTCAGCAAAAGGTCAGTATTTTAAGCGTGTTTCAGTCTCTACCACGATGGGTACTGGAATAAGAATTGATCGACAAACTCTGCCTCAGTTTTAATTTATAGCGGCGGCTTTTACGACCAATCTTTGTTATTTGAAGGCTTATGTGCGATCTGCACACTACGCCTTCAAATGCCTCGATTGGCAGCAAAATCCACTCGCTAAAATTGAAACTGACAATATAGTTTTCGATTATTGGGTGCTTTTCAGTCTTTTGGCTGAAAGGCGTGTCAAAGACCGTAGGTGATTTTTTAAATTTAAGTTCTAAACCGAGCTTAAAAGCTGAGGGCCAAAGTTTTGCTCAAAGCTCTAGTTTAAAACGTCTTAATTTCCTACGTAGATGGTTACCCCGGCAAGTTTTGTATGTTTGCCTCATTCATGAGGCGGGTTTGTAAAACGGAATTAGGGTGCCAAAACTGGAGGTAGCTCTGATATGAGCCTAAATCTTGATCAAAAGAAACAGGTCGTTGAAGACGTCTCTGCCGTTGTCGGTAACGCGCAAGCAACTGTTATCGCTGAATATCGCGGCTTAACTGTAGAGGAGATGAAAGCTCTACGTCGCGAAGCTCACGAAAACAACGTTTACGTACGTGTTATTAAAAACACGCTACTTAGACGGGCTGTGCAAGATACCGATCACGCATGCTTGGACGAGCATTTGGTAGGTCCTTTGGCTTTCGCTGCATCAGAAGATCCTGTTGCCGTAGCTAAAATCCTAAACAAATACGCGAAAGAGTATGCCGCTCTAGAGATCAAAGGCGGTTCTATGAACGGCGCTTTGTTGAACGAGAGCGAGATCACCGCATTAGCGAAACTTCCGAGCCGTGAAGAGTTGTTAGCTAAGCTTATGGGCACTATGCAAGCGCCTGTTGCTAAGTTTGTACAAACTCTTAATGAGGTTCCGACTAAGTTCGTTCGCGGATTGGCTGCAGTACGAGACGCGAAAGAGGCGTAAGCTTCTAACGATTCGTTTCAACCAGTTTTTACATTTTATTTTTTGGGCATTTAATCGCCCCTTGAGGTTTTACAAATGAGTAAACAAGATATCTTAGACGCAATAGCGTCAATGTCAGTACTTGAGCTTTCTGAGCTTATCACTGAAATGGAAGAAAAATTCGGCGTTTCTGCAGCGGCTGCTGCGGTTGCTGTTGCTGCACCTGCCGAAGGTGATGGTGAAGCTGCTGCTGAGAAAGACGAGTTCGACGTAGTTCTTGCTGGTTTCGGCGACAACAAAGTGGCTGTCATTAAAGCAGTTCGCGGCGCGACAGGTCTTGGCTTGAAAGAAGCTAAAGAAATGGTAGAAGGCGCTCCTGCAACTTTGAAAGAAGCTGTAGCGAAAGGCGAAGCCGAAGAGCTTAAGAAGACTCTAGAAGAAGCTGGCGCTTCTGTTGAGTTGAAGTAAGAGATTGCTGTCTCTTGCTGTCGAGTCACGCCTATGGTGTGACTTGACTAACCTCAGCACATCTGAGGTTTAAGCGGAAAAGTACCAAGGCTGATCGGCATTATGTCGGTCGGCCTTAGTCCGCTTCTGAAGGTTGAGAAATTTTCAACGTTCAGTTTACTTTGACATAGTGAATTCCAGAGGCGTTGTTGCGGAAAGTCTGAAGATAGCAGCATCTGAACAACTACTCATAAGCTTGTAAAAAACGAGGTTACCCATGGGCTACTCTTTTACCGAAAAGAAGCGTTTACGTAAGAGTTTTTCAAAGCGTCCTGAAGGCGTTTTACCAATTCCTTACTTGTTAGAGACTCAACTCGAGTCATATCGTAAATTTTTACAAGCTGACGCTGATCCGGCTACGAGATCAGAGCTTGGTTTGCAAGCTGCGTTTAAGTCTGTGTTCCCGATTGAAAGTTTCAACGGTAGTGCGGCACTTGAATTCGTAAGCTACCGTTTAGGTGTGCCTGTGTTTGACGTTCGTGAGTGTCAGCAGCGTGGCCTAATCTATTCCGCACCGTTGCGCGTAAAAATGCGTTTGGTGATTTACAACAAAGAAGAAGGTAAATCTACCGGTGCGAAGACCGTAAAAGAAGTTAAAGAGCAAGAGGTGTATCTTGGTGATATGCCACTTATGACCGATAACGGCACTTTCGTTATCAATGGTACTGAGCGTGTTGTGGTGGCCCAACTGCATCGCTCTCCTGGTGTTTTCTTCGATCACGATCGTGGGAAAACTCACTCTTCTGGGAAGTTGCTGTTCTCGTCTAGAATCATTCCTTACCGAGGCTCATGGTTAGATTTCGAATTCGACCCGAAAGATTTGTTGTTCATTCGTATCGACCGCAGACGTAAGCTTGCTGCGACGATTCTATTGCGCGCGCTTGGATACACAACTCAAGAGATCCTAGAGATGTTTTTCCAGAACGACACGTTCAATATTTCCGCAAAAGAACTATCTCTGGATCTCGTCCCTTCTCGTTTACGAGGCGAGCAGCTGACGTTTGATATCGCGACTGGCAAAAAGAAGACAGACATCATTGTCGAATCCGGACGTAGAATTACCGCTCGTCACATCCGTCAGATGGAGGAGGCTAAGCTTACATCGATTGTTGTGCCAAACGAATATTTTATCGGTCGTACCCTAGCCAAAGATATTGCTGATACCGAGACTGGCGAATTACTTGCTGAAGCTAACCAAGTCGTTACCGAAGAATTAATCGAAGCGCTTATTGAAAAAGGTGTTACGAAGGTTGAGGTGATTTACACCAACGACCTTGACGAAGGTCCTTACGTCTCTGAGACACTAAGAATAGACCCGACAAACAGTGAACTAGAGGCTCAGGTCGAAATCTATCGTATGATGCGGCCTGGTGAGCCACCGACAAAAGAAGCAGCTCAAGGCTTGTTCGCTAATATGTTCTTCAATGCTGACCGTTACGACTTATCGACAGTCGGTCGGATGAAGTTTAACCGTCGCTTGAATCGTGAGTCGGATACCGGCGAAGGCGTTCTAAGTAAGGACGACATCATCGAAGTAATGAAGACTTTGATCGATTTGAAAAACGGTAAAGGCGACATTGATGATATTGATAACCTTGGCAATCGACGTGTTCGCTCGGTAGGTGAGTTGGTTGAAAACCAATTCCGTGTTGGTCTAGTTCGAGTAGAGCGCGCCGTTCGTGAGCGTTTGACTTTAGCTGAAGCTGAAGGTTTGACACCTCAAGATTTGATCAATGCCAAGCCAGTTTCTGCGGTTGTAAAAGAGTTTTTTGGTTCTTCACAACTGTCTCAGTTCATGGATCAAACCAACCCGCTATCGGAAGTAACGCATAAGCGTCGTGTCTCGGCATTAGGCCCTGGTGGCTTGACGCGTGAGCGCGCGGGCTTCGAGGTTCGTGACGTACATCCTACGCACTACGGCCGAGTTTGTCCGATTGAGACGCCTGAGGGACCCAATATTGGTCTGATTAACTCTTTGGCGGTATTTGCACGAACCAACGACTACGGTTTCTTGGAGACGCCTTATGTTAAGGTTGAAGACGGAAAAGTAACCGAGGAAGTCGCTTACTTGTCAGCGATTGAAGAGCGTAAATTCGTCATCGCACAAGCAAACGCTGAAGTTGATTCGAAAGGTAATTTGACCGACGAATTGGTGAATTGCAGACACCAAAATGAGTTCTCGCTAGCAACGCCTCAACAGGTAGAGTTCATCGATGTAGCGCCCTCGCAAATTGTATCTGTGGCGGCATCATTGATTCCATTTCTAGAGCACGATGACGCCAACCGTGCTTTGATGGGATCAAACATGCAACGTCAAGCGGTACCAACAATTCGAAGCGAGAAACCGTTGGTCGGAACTGGGATGGAGCGCACAGTAGCAGTTGACTCCGGTGTTGCTCTTACCGCAAAGCGCGGTGGTAACGTCGAGTCTGTTGATGCCGCTCGTATTGTTGTTCGAGTTCATGAAGATGAAGTAAGTGATGGTGATTCGGGTGTAGACATTTACAACCTGACAAAGTACACACGCTCAAACCAGAATACCAATATCAATCAACGTCCTCTGGTCAAAGCCGGTGACACGATTGAGCGTGGCGACGTACTAGCCGACGGCCCTTCTACAGACATGGGCGAGTTAGCTCTTGGTCGCAATGTTCTAATGGCTTTTATGCCATGGAACGGTTACAACTTTGAGGATTCGATCCTTATCTCAGAGAATTTGGTAAAAGAAGACGTATACACAACAATTCATATCGAAGAATTGACCTGTGTAGCGCGTGATACCAAATTGGGCTCAGAAGAAGTAACTCGCGATATTCCGAACGTAGGTGAGCATGCTCTTGGTCGCTTAGACGAAGCAGGTATTGTTTACGTTGGAGCTGAGGTTAAAGGTGGAGACATCCTTGTAGGTAAAGTAACACCAAAAGGCGAGACCCAGCTTACTCCCGAGGAAAAGCTATTGCGTGCGATCTTTGGTGAGAAAGCGTCTGACGTGAAAGATACTTCATTGCGCGTTCCTTCTTCGATGAAGGGAACGGTAATCGACGTGCAAGTTTTTACTCGTGATGGCGTTGAGAAAGACACTCGTGCTTTGGCAAATGAAGAGTCTGAGCTTGCAAGTATCCGCAAAGATTTAAACGAACAGTTTAGAATCGTTGAAGAAGATACCTACGATCGTATTGGTAACCTTTTACTAAATAAAGAAATCGTAAGAGCCCCTGAACTCAAAAAAGGTCAGAAGGTCACAGAGTCTTATTTGGAAGAGCTTGAGCGTGGTAAATGGGCCGAAATTAGCCTAACTAACGCTGATGCAGCGGACAAGATAGAGCAATTATTCGAAAGCTTAGACCAGCAGCGTACTCATTTTGATGAGCTGTTCGATGAGAAGCGCGGCAAACTTGAAGCTGGTGATGATTTAGCTCCGGGTGTGTTGAAAATGGTTAAAGTATTCGTAGCGATCAAGCGACGTCTACAACCAGGTGATAAGATGGCGGGTCGTCACGGTAACAAAGGTGTTATCTCTAAGATTGTTCCAGTTGAAGACATGCCATTTATGGAAGACGGAACAACCGTAGATATCGTACTGAACCCATTGGGTGTGCCGTCGCGGATGAACGTCGGGCAGGTATTGGAAACTCACCTTGGTTGGGCCGCGGCTGGGCTAGGTAAGAAAATCGACGAGATGCTTCGCAAGCAAAAATCTGCTGGTGAGGTCAGAGAGTTCCTAGGCAAAGTTTATAATACCAGCGGGAAATCTGAAGATCTTCAGGCCTTGAGTGATGACGAAGTTATCGAAATGGCTGGTAACCTTCGAAAGGGTGTACCGATGGCTACACCAGTATTTGATGGTGCAGCAGAGACTGAGATCAAAGGCATGCTTGAGCTTGCTGATTTACCAGCATCAGGGCAAACAGTGCTGTTCGATGGTCGTACGGGCGAAAAATTTGATCGACCAGTAACCGTTGGTTACATGTACATTTTGAAATTGAATCACTTGATTGATGACAAAATGCACGCGCGTTCAACGGGTCCATACAGTTTGATTACTCAACAACCGTTGGGTGGTAAAGCTCAGTTTGGTGGTCAGCGTTTTGGTGAGATGGAAGTCTGGGCTCTAGAAGCTTATGGCGCAGCATACACCTTGCAAGAAATGTTAACGGTTAAATCCGATGACGTGAGCGGTCGTACGAAAATGTACGAAAACATTGTTAAGGGTAACTATCAGGTAGAAGCAAACATGCCTGAATCGTTCAACGTACTCGTTAAAGAGATCCGATCCTTGGGTCTAAATATCGAGCTACAAGAAGACGAAGTTGAATAAACAGTTATCTAATTATCCGAGGAAAAGACAATGCAAGATTTATTAAGTCTATTAAAACAGCCTGGTGCGGTCAGTGACGATTTTGATTCAATTCGAGTCAGTATCGCGTCTCCAGAGAAAATTCGCTCATGGTCATACGGCGAGGTTAAAAAACCGGAAACCATCAACTACCGTACGTTCAAGCCGGAGCGCGACGGCTTGTTCTGCGCGAAGTTATTCGGCCCCATTTCAGACTATGAGTGCTTATGTGGTAAGTACAAACGACTAAAGCATCGCGGTGTTATCTGTGAGAAATGTGGTGTTGAAGTCACATTAGCTAAAGTACGTCGTGAGCGTATGGGGCATATCGATCTGGCATGCCCAGTTGCACACATCTGGTTCTTGAAATCTTTGCCATCGCGTTTGGGCTTGATGCTAGACATGACTGTTCGTGAAATCGAGCGAGTCTTGTACTTCGAAGCCTATATCGTAATCGATCCGGGTATGACCCCGCTTGAAGCAAAGACTTTGATGACGGAAGAAGCCTATCTAGATGCGGTTGAATCTCATGGTGATGAGTTCAAAGCTGGTATGGGTGCAGAAGCGATTAAAGAGCTTTTGATGGATGTCAATATCGCCAAAGAGGTTGACCGTTTACGCGAAGATCTAGGTGCAACATCATCTGAAACAAAGATCAAAAATATCACCAAACGTTTGAAAGTTTTGGAAGCGTTCCAATCATCTGGCAACGATCCAAAATGGATGATCATGGAAGTACTACCGGTTCTTCCGCCTGATCTGCGTCCATTGGTTGCACTGGATGGAGGTCGTTTTGCAACATCCGATTTGAATGATTTGTATCGTCGAGTTATTAACCGTAACAACCGTCTACGTCGTCTTCTAGATCTGAACGCGCCTGACATCATCGTGCGCAATGAAAAGCGTATGTTGCAAGAGTCAGTTGACGCGTTGCTGGATAATGGTCGTCGTGGTAAGGCAATAACCGGGGCCAATAAGCGCCAGTTGAAGTCGCTTGCTGACATGATTAAAGGTAAGCAAGGACGTTTCCGTCAAAACCTATTGGGTAAGCGTGTTGACTACTCTGGTCGTTCCGTGATCGTCACCGGTCCGACTCTTAAGTTACACCAATGTGGACTTCCTAAGAAAATGGGCCTAGAGCTGTTCAAGCCTTTTATCTTCAATAAGCTTGAGTTACGCGGTTTAGCGACAACAATTAAACAAGCTAAAAAGTTAGTTGAAGCCGAAACTCCTGAAGTTTGGGATATCTTGGAAGAAGTTATTCGTGAACATCCGATCATGTTGAACCGCGCACCAACGCTTCACCGTTTAGGTATTCAAGCGTTCGAGCCTGTTCTTGTGGAAGGTAAGGCGATTCAACTACATCCGTTGGTTTGTACTCCTTACAACGCGGACTTTGATGGTGACCAAATGGCGGTCCACGTTCCATTGTCAATCGAAGCCCAGTTGGAAGCTCGTACATTGATGATGTCGACCAATAACATTTTGTCTCCCGCGAATGGTGAGCCGATTATCGTACCTTCTCAAGATATCGTTCTTGGTTTGTACTACATGACTCGTGAGATGATTAATGTTGAAGGTGAAGGTAAACATTTCGCTAACGTCAATGAAGTGCGCAGAGCTTATGACGCTGGTCAAATTTCTCTTCACGCCAAAATTTTCGTTCGCATCGAAGAGACTTTAATCGATGAAGAAACTGGCGAGCGTACCGAAACAAATGACAAATACGAGACCACCACCGGTCGCGCGTTGCTTTCTGAAATATTGCCAGCAGGAATGCCTTTCTCTGCAATCAATCAGAAAATGAAAAAGAAAACTATTTCTGAGACTATTAACTTGTGTTACCGCAATGTTGGCATGAAAGAAACGGTTATTTTTGCCGACCAATTGATGTACACCGGTTTCCGTAATGCGGCACTTGCTGGTATTTCAATCGGTGTCGACGATATGGTTGTTCCGGCCGATAAGCATGAAATTGTTGATGAAGCTGAGGCTGAAGTTAAACACATCCAGGAGCAGTTCTCTGGCGGTCTATTAACGGATGGTGAGCGTTACAACAAAGTTGTGGATATTTGGACCCGCACCTCAGAAAACATCGCTAATAAAATGATGGAAAATCTGGGTTCGGACACTGTTGTAGATGCCGAGGGTAAAGAGCAAGAGCAAGAGTCATTTAACTCTATTTACATGATGGCCGACTCAGGCGCTCGTGGATCGCATGCTCAAATCCGTCAGTTGTCTGGAATGCGTGGATTGATGGCAAAGCCAGACGGCTCGATCATTGAGACACCGATTACAGCGAACTTCCGTGAAGGCTTGAATGTATCTCACTACTTTATTTCCACTCACGGTGCGCGTAAAGGTTTGGCTGATACAGCATTGAAAACAGCGAACTCAGGATATTTGACTCGACGTTTAGTGGATGTGTGTCAGGACTTGGTTGTTACTGAAGAGGATTGTGGCACCGAAAACGGCGTACTGCGTAAAGCCTTCGTGCAAGGCGGTGACGTTGTAATTCCGTTGAAAGACCGCGTCCTTGGTCGCACCGCTGTGAAAGATGTTTACTCCAATATTGACGATTCTGTTGTTGTGCCTGGCGGCGCAATGATCGATGAAAAATATTTCGAGGCCATTGAAGCTCACAACATTGATGAGGTGTTTGTTCGCTCTGCCGTTACCTGTGATACCCGTTATGGTATCTGCTCTAAGTGTTATGGTCGTGACCTAGCTCGAGGACATTTGGTAAATCGTGGAGAAGCCGTTGGTGTAATTGCAGCTCAATCAATTGGTGAGCCGGGTACACAGTTGACCATGCGTACCTTCCACATCGGTGGTGCTGCGACCGCGGGTGCGTCTGTATCTAATATCGAAGTGAAAAACAACGGTTCAGTTAAATTAGAGAACATTCGATCCGTTGTTAACTCTGACAAAAAGCAAGTTGTTGTTGCTCGCTCAGGTGAGTTGATCGTCCAAGACCAAAACGGTTCAGATCGTGAGCGCTACAAATTACCATATGGTGCTATTTTACAAGTCAATGATGGCGATGAGGTAGCAGCTGGTCAGATCGTTGCTAATTGGGATCCACACACACACCCAATCATCACGGAGGTCGAAGGTAAAGTCAGGTTCTCTGAAATGACAGAAGGACTAACGATGACCAAACAAACCGACGAGTTGACGGGCGTAACATCTTACGTTGTTATAGACCCAGCTGAGCGTCGTGGTTCGGCTCGTGACCTCAAACCAGCCATCGAGTTGGTAGACGCTAAGGGTAAACCTTTGACGTTGGCAGGCACTGACGTTCCAGCTCGTTACACGCTAATGGCAGGCGCCATCGTTACTGTAGATGACGGTCAAAAGGTAGGTGTTGGTGATGTGTTGGCGAGTATCCCTCAGGAGTCTTCCAAAAACCGTGATATCACGGGTGGTCTACCACGTGTTGCTGAACTATTTGAAGCACGTAAACCTAAAGATGCCGCTATCATGGCAACCGCTTCAGGTGTGGTCAGTTTTGGTAAAGAAACCAAGGGCAAACAGCGCTTGGTGATTACTGATAGTAATGGTGAGTCTGTTGAAACTCTGATCCTGAAAGGTCGTACCATCAATGTGTTTGAAGGTGAGACAGTAGAAAAAGGCGAAGTTGTAGTAGATGGTGCTCCGGTGGCAGAAGATATCCTGGCCTTAAAGGGTAAAGAAGCGCTTACCGATTACATCGTGGACGAAGTGCAAGAGGTGTACCGTCTGCAGGGTGTGACCATCAACGACAAACATATTGAGGTTATTGTTCGCCAGATGTTGCGCAAAGTGAAGGTCACTGATCCTGGCCAAACCAAGCTATTGCCGGGCGAGCAGATTGAGCGTACGCGTTACCTTGAGGAAAACGAAAAAGCTGAGGAGAATGATATTATTCCGGCCAAGGCTGATCCGGTCTTACTGGGTATTACTAAGGCGTCTTTGACAACAGAATCGTTTATCTCCGCTGCGTCTTTCCAAGAGACAACACGCGTGCTTACTGAGGCTTCTATTGCTGGTAAAGTTGATAGCCTTCGTGGTTTGAAAGAGAACGTAGTCGTTGGTCGTTTGATTCCTGCTGGTACCGGCTTAGCATATCACGAAGAACGAGTGCGCCGTCGCAGAGACTCTGAGGCTAAAAAAGCTGAGCTTGAGGCATTGATGACTCAAGAGACGGCGGATGCCGCAGCCGCATTCGATGCATATGAAGATACGCCAGAGGAACTACCTGCTGATTTGACAGCTGAATTAGCAGACTAGGCTCTCGTAAAAAAGCCTTCAGAAAAAGCCTGCTTCGATGGTCGAAGCGGGCTTTTTTATTCTTGACGTTATTGTTCTAGAGTGAATATCTTTGCAAATGAAAGTGCTGGAGTTTCATTTGATGAGGTCTATCTACTGATAGACTGCTCGGGTTGATGTCACATTTTAGTGACTGGAATAGAAATGAGCGGGAGCGGCGGCCTATGAAGATTTTACGAACACCAGACGAGCAATTTGAAAACCTACCTGGGTATTCTTTCGCGCCCAATTACGTCCTATTGTCAACCGAAGGTGAACAAGAGCTAAGGTTGCACTATGTGGACGAGGGACCACGGGATGGCAAGACCGTGCTATTGATGCATGGAGAACCCTCCTGGAGCTTTCTTTACCGGAAAATGATTTCGGGCTTGCTAGATGCAGGTTGCCGAGTCATTGCGCCAGACTTAATCGGGTTTGGTCGCTCTGATAAGCCCTCGGAGCGGAACGACTATACTTATCAACGTCACGTAGATTGGATGACTGACTGTATTGAACAACTCGACATCACGAGTGCGGTCTTATTTTGTCAAGATTGGGGCGGCTTGATTGGGTTAAGATTGGTAGCGGCGTTTCCAGATAGATTTGATGGTGTTATTGCAGCTAATACTGGTTTGCCAACTGGCGATATTGAACCGAGTGAGGCGTTCACCAAGTGGCAGGAGTTTTCTCAAACTGTGCCAGTTTTTACAGTAGGTCAGATCCTGCAGAGAGGGACTGAATCCGAACTTAATGCAGAGGAAGTCGCGGCATATGATGCTCCTTATCCCAATGAAGTATATAAAGCAGGCGCAAGGCAATTTCCTCTGCTAGTGCCAACCACGCCAACTAATCCTGCCTCCGAAGCTAATAGAGAGGCTTGGAAGATATTGAGCCGGTTTGACAAACCATTTTTAACTGCGTTTAGCGATAAGGATCCGATCACTGCTGACGGAGAAAAGTTTTTTCATAAGATGGTCCCCGGTTGCAAAGGACAAGAACATGTTACCATAGCAAACAGTGGGCATTTTTTGCAGGAAGATAAGGGTGAGGACTTGGTTAAGATAATTACTCAGTTCATCAAGAGCAATAATTTGTAATGATATTGATCTCTTAAGTCCATATCTATACAACTAAAGCGAAACAGCGGAATTATAATGACATCTAGAAATTTTGACGTAGTGATACTTGGGGCAACTGGTTTTACCGGTAAATGGGTGGCTAAGCACTTATTCGATACCTATACTCCCAAAGATCTAAAGTGGGCGATAGCTGGCCGTAGTCCAGAAAAATTGGCTGAAGTCAGAGAGTTTATCGGAGACTCTGATAAGGTTATTGATTCAATTATTGCCGATAGTAATGATGAAGCGTCGCTACAAGAGTTGGTATCCCAAACTAAAGTAGTAATAACTACGGTTGGACCTTACGCACACTATGGATCTTTACTAGTTAAGGTATGTGCTGAATCTGGTACCCACTATGTTGATTTGACCGGAGAAGTCCCTTGGATGCGCAATATGATCGATGAGCATCACATTTCTGCAGAAAAAAGTGGTGCTAAAATTGTTCATAGCTGTGGCTTTGACTCAATCCCGTCAGATATGGGCACATACTTTATCCAACAGCAAGCCAATGAAAAATTCGGCGCGCCACTTAAAAACGTTCGATTTTCTTTGACCAAAGCTAAAGGTGGTATCAGTGGTGGAACTTTCGCTAGTATGATCAATATCATCAAAGAAGCAGTGCGAGATAAGCAAGTTCGAAAAATTCTGTTCAATCCTTATTCGTTGAACCCCTCTCCAAGTTTTAAAGGGCCTGATAAGCCGGATCAAAGGGCGGTTGAATATTCAAAAGAACTTGGAAAGTGGACGGCACCTTTTATGATGGCGGGAATCAATACTCGTATCGTCCGCCGCTCCAACGCCCTTATGGACTTTGTTTATGGCGAAGACTTCAGTTACACCGAAACAATGCCGACCGGCGCGGGTGCTTCTGGTTATCTAATGGCAAAAGCAATTTCGAGCGCAATTAAGTCCATCGCATTTATGAGTGTTACGGCCCTTGGCCGGTCGGTATTGGGTGTTTTTCTCCCGTCTCAAGGAGATGGTCCTAAGGTTGATCCAGACAATCCGGGTTTCTACCTGTTACAATTTAACGGTGAAACGGCAAAGGGTGAAAGTCTTGTCGCTACTGTCTATGGTGACGCCGATCCGGGGTATGGCTCTACCTCAAAGATGTTGGCTGAAGCAGGAGTTTGCTTGGCGAAAGACGAATTAGCTACTAGCGGCGGCTTCTGGACGCCGGCCTCAGCTCTCGGCGATAGTCTCCTATCTCGACTACAGTCCAACGCAGGATTGGAGTTCAAGATAAAAGATTAAGCCTATACTATCTTCGGTATTGAAATTTATGGATCGAGTGTTGCCTATTTAACACTTCTTTACGTAAACCGTAGTTTTAAAACAGAAGATCGACAGGTGTTCAGGTAACCTTTCAAGGGTCCTTTGGCGTTAAGGACTCACACTTGCCCTACGGTTGACTCTACTTTTAAATTCCGTGGGCAAGGACTTTGACCAAAGAATTTAAGGTGGCAATTATGCGCGTTGACTCTTTAGGTAACTGGAGGTGGTTGGTATGTTGTTGGCTTTACTTACTAAATCTAGTCGCTTACGCACAAACTAATACGATAGAGGTAGGTCAGGCTAATCTTGCCGCTTATACGACTACCAATGCGCAAGTCACGCCTTTTCAGACTATTAATTTCTACACTGGGTTTTCAATAGGGACTATTCCGAACGTTTTTGTTCTGACACCCGAATTTGGGGTTGGCGGAGCGGGTGGCACTGGCGACGATCCATGTGACATAAGAATTAGGAACATAAGTAACACTGGATTTGAAGCGGTATGCTTAGAACCTCACACGGAAAACAGGAACAGTGCCGCCGTAAGTTTCGACTATATCGCTATCGCACCAGGCCAGATAGATATACCAACTACCACTGCGGGAACTTCCGTCACCTTTTTCTCTGCATGCTCGACAGTCACGAACCAACAATACGGTCCGAACTGCGCTTCGTGCACCGGAACTCAAGGTTTCCAGGCGGTTAACTTTCCCTCGGGCTTATTTTCCTCCTCTCCCGCGTTACTAACGCAAATGACAACCACCAATAATACTCTGGCTGCAGCTGCTGGAAACGCTCCAGCGGGTGAAACAGAGTTTGTTGGTCCTGCAGTAACTGCGATCACCTCCTCGGGTTTTAATATTTCAGTTGAACGTTTCGAAGCCGGTATTGGTGGCCTCGGTTCAAGCGAGGAAATATGTTATCTGGCGGTTGAGGATACTGGATGTAATACTCTGGATCTGAGCGCTACTGGCGGATCGGGCGCTACAGTTAATTTTGAAGCTGTAGTTAACAACAGCACCTCGGGAGGAAATCAAGGGCATGATGATACAGCTCGGTCGAGGGCTAATTTCGCTGGTTCTTGTTTTTCGTCCCCACCGATTGTTACTGCCTCAATGCGTCAGCGCAGAGGTAATAATGGTGGCTTTCTTCGTTTGGATAGTTTGACCAGTACAAGAGCTTCATTCTTGGTAGATGAAGACAGAGTCAGCGATCCGGAAAGAGTGCATATACCAGAGCCTATTTCAGCCTTGGCCTTTTCTTCAGCGTTCACGACGCCAGTCACTTTAAGCAAGGTCGAGATATCTCAACGAGGACGTCGAGTTCGCTTTGATTGGCAAACCTCAGCCGAGTCCTTTCATATTGGTTTTCACCTTTGGGGTGAAACAAGCGATGGTTGGGTGCAACTGAATAAGCGTTTGATCCCTGGCAACCGTTTGAATACGGATCAGTTTAATCGTTATCGAAGTAAGATTCGTTTAAATACAGAGCAATACAAGCAAATCACTTCCTTTGGTATATCGACGCTTGACACGTCAGGGTTTGAGGAGTTCTACGGGCCGTTTTTAGCTGGTGAAGAATACGGTGATGAAGATACCACAGAGCCCATCGATTGGACCGCGACCCGTCAGCAATACGACGACAGTATGCAAAGCAAGGGCTATAACCTAGTTAATGGGCGCTGGAAAAAGCTGTCTAAATGGCGTAAGCATCGTCGGGAGTTTCGAGAACATCGTCGAACCGCGCGCGCACTTGAAGTCACGTTTGCAGAGACGGGCATGCACCAAATTTCCGCGACCTCGATACTAAGCTTAAATCCGAGGTGGCGTGGGGTAGACACAAGTACCGTGGCGATCACACTTAATGGTCGTCCAGTGACTCGATCTATTCTCAGTGACAATGATGTCTTAGATGATGGTGATCAGATTGTGCTTAACGTGGCGGCGCCGCAAGGTACCGACGCTCTTTATTTAACAAACTACGTTTACCGTATCGCAATCGATCGTCGTAATGCGCGTAATGCGATCCATGTGAACGATGCTATTGAGAGTGAAGACGTATTAATCGATCATGGTTACAGTGAGTATCAGTTAAGCACGGACAAACTTTATCAGGCGGCAATGACCACGGGTAGTCCTTGGTATGACACTGAGTTGTTCTCATTTTCATCGAGTGTGGATAAAACTTACTCCTTGAGTGTAAGTAGTGAAGTTCAAACACAGCACCCGAGCAAATTACGGTTTACGTTGTTTGGAAGTCTGGACTTGCCGGGTAATCAACAAGATCACCATGCTCAAATATGGGTGAACGATCAGTTACTCACAGACGTATGGTTTGATGGTTTAACGGCACTGGAAGACGAGATCGAGATTCCTGCGGGGGTGCTACGTGTTGGTGAAAACCAGATTGTGGTTCGCTTACCGGGAGACACTGGTTTAATCGCTGACATTGTTTTGATTGATGAGCTAAGCGTGTTATTGCCTGATCAGTTAGATATCACGAAGCCCACATTTATTCCTGCTCGACACGAGGGCGGGTTTTTGATTCAGACTCAAGATTCAGGGCAAGGTCTTAGTCCAAAGGTCGTCTACGCGCACACATCGAACGGCGATTTCAACAAAGTGAGTGCCCATCAGGTTGATGGATCAATTCGGTTTGCTGCGCTGCCGTTTGTATCCACGGATAGCAATCCGATTGAATTGCAGTACTCAGTGGTTTCAGCAAGCGAACTACCAACGCCAGCAACAATTGAACGAGCTGAGCTACCGAGCTTTAATGAGATGCGTCTATTGAGTCGGGCCGACTTAATGATTGTGGCACATCCGAACTTTATAAGTCCAAAGTTGATGGACTATATCAAGTTCAAGCAAGACCTAGGCTTGACGGTGAAGCTGGTTAATTGGTTGGATCTAGTTGCTAAGTATGGGCACGGTAATGCCATACCAGAGACCTTGGATAGCTATTTATTGTCGATTGAGCACTCACTGCGACCGAAGCACGTACTATTGGTTGGTGGCCACACCTATGATTACACTAATGTGTTGGGGCAAGGGGTGGTGAACTTTATTCCCGCGCACTACCGTAAGGTGGGGATGTTTCAATACACACCATCAGATAATGTTTATGCTGATATTGATGCCGATAATCTTCCTGATCTGGCGATTGGAAGATGGCCAGTTAGAACGCAGGCTGAACTTGATCGCATCATTGATAAAAGTATGGCGTGGCAGTTGTTGGCCGATGGTAACGCATTGCCAGAGAGAGTGTTGCTGATTGCGCAAGGCAAAGACGGTCAGAATTTAGATTTCGAGGGGAGTCTTGAGAGTCAGGTAGTTTCAAACCTAGATCATAGTGATGGTTTATTGGCTGTGGATCGAGTTTATCTCGATCAGGTGGATGGGGATTCGCCAGTACAGGATGCTAGAGCTAGGTTAGCGGATGTGATCCATGATGGTGCACGTATAGTGAGCTTTGCGGGTCATGCATCGAATCAAGGCTGGGGTTTTCAGGGGATAGTGAACACTTCGGTGATTAATGATTTGAATAATGTTGGTAAGCCTACGGTGGTGATGCCGTTGGCGTGTTATACGACTGATTATCAAAGTATGAGCACTAACACCCTGGCTCATCAATGGTTGTTTGCTGGTCGACATGGTGCGGTAGCGGTGCATGGCGCAACGTCACTGGGTGAGTATCGCAACAACGGCCTTTTTGCTGAGCGATTTATGAAAGCCGCTAAAGGCTCCAAGACTCTAGGTGGGGCGATTATGCAAGCTAAGCGGCAGATGGCGGCAGTGAATGAAACCCTAGATAACTGGGCTTTGTTGGGCGATCCAAGTATTCCGGCGCCTTAATTTGATCAAAGGCTCCTATTGGCTAATGAACGGTAGTCGCCCGGGCACTGACAATTTTTTTGCGTACACCGTCTGGTTTATATTGTGTTTAGGTTGGGAGACTGGCGCTTTGTCAGGTTAGGTGAGTTTAAATTGAGTGGGTTGAGCTATAAATTGCGCGTAGTGATCGTGATATGCATGGCATTGCTGAGCAGGGCAGCGAGTGCCCAAACATATAACACAATAGAGGTTGGTCAAGCTACGTTATCTGCTTACACGACCGCCACGGATACTACTCTTACGCCTTTTGAAACGATTAGTTTCAATGCTCACTTCCCGCCCGGTACTACGCCTAATGTCTTTGTTATGAACCCTGAGTTCGGAGTAGATGGTCCCGGAGGTACGGGTGACGACCCTTGCACAATCAGAATAAAAAATATCACTAATACTGGCTTTGATGCGGTGTGCCTAGAGCCGAGGAATGAGAATCGTGACAGTATTTCGGTATCGTTTGATTTTATCGCGATTCAGGATGGTGAGGTTTCGATCCCAACAACTACGATGGGCCAATCAGTCAAGTTTTACTCAGCTTGCGAAGCGGTTACAAGTCAACAGTACGGTAACAACTGCTCAAACTGTACCGGCACTAGATCTTTTCAATCTGTGAGCTTTCCAACTGGGACTTTTCCTGCAACTGCCGATATCGCTTTGCTTACACAGCTATCTTCTACCAGTAATTTACTAACCGCTAGCACCTCGATACCACCGGCGTATCCTACAAATGAACCAGAGTTTTTAGAAGTCGCAAGAACGAATATTTCCTCGGCGGGTTTCGACGTTGCGATAGAGAGGTTGGAAGCAGGTAACGGCAGTATTTCCAATAGTGAGGAAGTTTGTTACTTAGCCGTAGAAGAGGATGGTTGCAAGACCTTGGATTTGAGTGGAATAGACGGGTCTCTTAGCACTATAAACTTTGAGGCCGTTATTGGTGGAGACGTAATAAGAGGTCATGGCAATCCAAGAGTTGTTGCCGCTAATTTTTCGCCGGCATGTTTTAGTTCTCCCCCTGTTTCAGTATCAGACATGAGAAGAAGAGACGGCGGAGACGGTAGTTTCATCAGAAGGGAGTCCATAACGGCAACTAACGTTACGTTGTTTGTTGACGAGGACAGAGTGAGTAACGCAGAGCGCAACCATATAACAGAGCCAACATCTACTTTGGCCTTTTCTTCAGCGTTCACGACGCCAGTCACTTTAAGCAAGGTCGAGATATCTCAACGAGGACGTCGAGTTCGCTTTGATTGGCAAACCTCAGCCGAGTCCTTTCATATTGGTTTTCACCTTTGGGGTGAAACAAGCGATGGTTGGGTGCAACTGAATAAGCGTTTGATCCCTGGCAACCGTTTGAATACGGATCAGTTTAATCGTTATCGAAGTAAGATTCGTTTAAATACAGAGCAATACAAGCAAATCACTTCCTTTGGTATATCGACGCTTGACACGTCAGGGTTTGAGGAGTTCTACGGGCCGTTTTTAGCTGGTGAAGAATACGGTGATGAAGATACCACAGAGCCCATCGATTGGACCGCGACCCGTCAGCAATACGACGACAGTATGCAAAGCAAGGGCTATAACCTAGTTAATGGGCGCTGGAAAAAGCTGTCTAAATGGCGTAAGCATCGTCGGGAGTTTCGAGAACATCGTCGAACCGCGCGCGCACTTGAAGTCACGTTTGCAGAGACGGGCATGCACCAAATTTCCGCGACCTCGATACTAAGCTTAAATCCGAGGTGGCGTGGGGTAGACACAAGTACCGTGGCGATCACACTTAATGGTCGTCCAGTGACTCGATCTATTCTCAGTGACAATGATGTCTTAGATGATGGTGATCAGATTGTGCTTAACGTGGCGGCGCCGCAAGGTACCGACGCTCTTTATTTAACAAACTACGTTTACCGTATCGCAATCGATCGTCGTAATGCGCGTAATGCGATCCATGTGAACGATGCTATTGAGAGTGAAGACGTATTAATCGATCATGGTTACAGTGAGTATCAGTTAAGCACGGACAAACTTTATCAGGCGGCAATGACCACGGGTAGTCCTTGGTATGACACTGAGTTGTTCTCATTTTCATCGAGTGTGGATAAAACTTACTCCTTGAGTGTAAGTAGTGAAGTTCAAACACAGCACCCGAGCAAATTACGGTTTACGTTGTTTGGAAGTCTGGACTTGCCGGGTAATCAACAAGATCACCATGCTCAAATATGGGTGAACGATCAGTTACTCACAGACGTATGGTTTGATGGTTTAACGGCACTGGAAGACGAGATCGAGATTCCTGCGGGGGTGCTACGTGTTGGTGAAAACCAGATTGTGGTTCGCTTACCGGGAGACACTGGTTTAATCGCTGACATTGTTTTGATTGATGAGCTAAGCGTGTTATTGCCTGATCAGTTAGATATCACGAAGCCCACATTTATTCCTGCTCGACACGAGGGCGGGTTTTTGATTCAGACTCAAGATTCAGGGCAAGGTCTTAGTCCAAAGGTCGTCTACGCGCACACATCGAACGGCGATTTCAACAAAGTGAGTGCCCATCAGGTTGATGGATCAATTCGGTTTGCTGCGCTGCCGTTTGTATCCACGGATAGCAATCCGATTGAATTGCAGTACTCAGTGGTTTCAGCAAGCGAACTACCAACGCCAGCAACAATTGAACGAGCTGAGCTACCGAGCTTTAATGAGATGCGTCTATTGAGTCGGGCCGACTTAATGATTGTGGCACATCCGAACTTTATAAGTCCAAAGTTGATGGACTATATCAAGTTCAAGCAAGACCTAGGCTTGACGGTGAAGCTGGTTAATTGGTTGGATCTAGTTGCTAAGTATGGGCACGGTAATGCCATACCAGAGACCTTGGATAGCTATTTATTGTCGATTGAGCACTCACTGCGACCGAAGCACGTACTATTGGTTGGTGGCCACACCTATGATTACACTAATGTGTTGGGGCAAGGGGTGGTGAACTTTATTCCCGCGCACTACCGTAAGGTGGGGATGTTTCAATACACACCATCAGATAATGTTTATGCTGATATTGATGCCGATAATCTTCCTGATCTGGCGATTGGAAGATGGCCAGTTAGAACGCAGGCTGAACTTGATCGCATCATTGATAAAAGTATGGCGTGGCAGTTGTTGGCCGATGGTAACGCATTGCCAGAGAGAGTGTTGCTGATTGCGCAAGGCAAAGACGGTCAGAATTTAGATTTCGAGGGGAGTCTTGAGAGTCAGGTAGTTTCAAACCTAGATCATAGTGATGGTTTATTGGCTGTGGATCGAGTTTATCTCGATCAGGTGGATGGGGATTCGCCAGTACAGGATGCTAGAGCTAGGTTAGCGGATGTGATCCATGATGGTGCACGTATAGTGAGCTTTGCGGGTCATGCATCGAATCAAGGCTGGGGTTTTCAGGGGATAGTGAACACTTCGGTGATTAATGATTTGAATAATGTTGGTAAGCCTACGGTGGTGATGCCGTTGGCGTGTTATACGACTGATTATCAAAGTATGAGCACTAACACCCTGGCTCATCAATGGTTGTTTGCTGGTCGACATGGTGCGGTAGCGGTGCATGGCGCAACGTCACTGGGTGAGTATCGCAACAACGGCCTTTTTGCTGAGCGATTTATGAAAGCCGCTAAAGGCTCCAAGACTCTAGGTGGGGCGATTATGCAAGCTAAGCGGCAGATGGCGGCAGTGAATGAAACCCTAGATAACTGGGCTTTGTTGGGCGATCCAAGTATTCCGGCGCCTTAATTAAAGACCGACACCATGTATGAGCAGCTCAATCGCTTGATAAACTAAAATCCCATCTTAGGATCATAGCGACGATTAAGTTCTGCCATTTCCATTTCATCAAAGCCCGCTTGCAGTCTAGCACTTAGATTAAAGGGGCCTCTTAGTTCGCCATGCATATATCGCTCAACTAATTTTATAAACGTGGTTTTAGGTTCAAGATTGCGTTGAGCACAATGGTGGAAAAACCATTTAGAGCCGATTTCAACGTGTCTTACTTCATCTTGATAGATCACCTTTAATATATCGACCGCGTCGTCATCTCCAACTTCCTCGAGCTTTTTAATCATACCCGGCGTGACATCAAGACCTCTAGCTTCGAGTACTCGAGGTACCAACGCCATTCTAGCTACGATGTCGTGCTGAGTCTTTATCGCCATCTCCCAAAGTCCATTATGAGCCGGATAGTCTCCGTATTCACAGCCATTTTTATTGAGATAGTCTCGAATCATGCAAAAGTGACGAGCTTCATCGTCAGCTACGCTTAGCCAATCATTGTAGTAGTCAATATTTTGATCAATGAATCGATAAGCGGCGTCTAAAGCTAGGTTGATTGCATTGAATTCTATGTGCGCAACTGCATGCATTAAAATACTGCGACCTTCTTGCGAGCCCATCCCGCGTCGTTTAAGTTCTTTGGGAGAGACCAGGCGAAGTTCCACAGGGTACCCGGGTTTGGGTATTTCCAGCGGTTTTCTTTTGTACTCGATATGATCTTTATGAAAGCCTTTGACAACATTGCGGGTAGCCTTGCACTTATCAGTCGGATCTTTGCACAGAATGATTTGCTCAAGCTCGCTGAATAAGCAATTTAAGTTACGTTTCATTAGTGATTACCCCACTGTGCTGCTGTACATCTTGGAAGATGATTTAAGTCTGAATATAAGCTCACATTTTGAAAACCTGAGGCTCTAATTTTTTCTTCAACTTGTGTTGCCTGATTAAAACCATGCTCTACTATTAGCCAACCGTTAGGCTTTAGGTAGCTCGGAGCGCGAGTGATTATGGTGTTTAAATCACCAAGACCCTGCTCTTGTGCTATCAACGCAGTATTTGGCTCAAAGCGAAGATCTCCTCGCTCTAAATGGGGATCTTTGGCCTCAATATATGGAGGGTTACTGGCAATTAGATCGAACTTTTGCTCTTTTATGTTGTTGAACCAATCACTAACTGAAAATTCTACATTTTTTAGATCGTTTAGGTTTGCATTAATTTTTGCAACTTCGAGCGCATCGCTATGTTTGTCAGTAGCTAGGACGGTGGCTTGAGAACGTTCCTTAGCGATACTCAAAGCTATTGCACCACTGCCAGTTCCGAGATCTAACACACTGGTTGGTTTTTGTCTTTCAATTCGCTCAAGAGCTTGTTCGACCAGCACCTCAGTATCACCTCGAGGGATTAAGACATGTTTTGAAACTTTGAGTCTCAATGTCCAGAAATCTCGGTAACCCATCAGATAAGCTACAGGGACGCCTTTTGCTCTTTCATCAATTAGCGCTAAAAAAACCTCAACGTGGCATGATGATGCTTTGGAATCTCCATAAGTGATTAACCAAGCCATCGATTTTTGGATCACATGTTGCAGGAGGTATTCGGCATCTATCCTCGGTGTTTCGCTACTCTCGTACAGTGATCGGGTGGCTTGGTCTAGTAAGCCTCGATAGGTCAACGCAGTCATTACTATTTAATTCGGCAGGGAAGCTAGGCGTCGCCGAGTTCGGCTAGCAAGTTTGCTTGATGCTCGGTGGTTAAAGGGTCGATTACTTCAGCTAAACCGCCGGTCATTACGGAATCGAGTTTGTAAAGCGTTAGGTTAATCCTATGATCCGTCACCCTACCTTGGGGGTAGTTATAGGTTCGAATTCGTTCTGAACGATCTCCGCTACCAACTAAGCTCTTGCGAGTTTCTGCTTGTTCGGCGGCTTGTGCTTGTCTTTCTGCGTCTAATATCTTCGCTTTCAACATAGACATGGCTCTTGCCTTATTTTTATGTTGTGATCGCTCATCTTGACATTCAACCACCGTGCCGGTTGGCAAATGTGTCAACCTAACCGCAGAGTCGGTTTTGTTGACGTGCTGTCCACCGGAGCCAGATGCTCGATAGGTATCAATTCGTAGGTCATTCGCATTGATCTCCATGTCGTCATCGATTCCCTCTGCCTCGGGTAAGATGGCAACGGTACATGCTGAGGTATGAACGCGACCTTGTGTTTCTGTCTCTGGCACGCGCTGAACACGATGTGCTCCCGACTCAAACTTCATTTTCGAATAAGCACCGTGGCCTTCAATCCGAGAAATGACCTCTTTAAAACCACCGTGTTCACCCGGGTTTGAACTAAGAACTTCAACTCGCCATTTTTGTGACTCAGCGTACAGCTGGTACATTTTGAACAGGTCGCCGGAAAAAATCGCGGCTTCATCGCCGCCTGTACCTGCCCGAATTTCCAGGAAAATGTTATTGTCGTCGTTAGGGTCTTTCGGAAGTAGTAGCTTCTGTAATTCGTGCAGAATTTCCTCTTGGCGCTCTTTTATTTCTGACAACTCATCGTGAGCCATTTTCCGCATTTCCTTGTCGTCTTCTTCCATCATCATTTGAGCTGCCTCAGCATCGTCTTCCAAAGTTCGGTACTCTTGGAAAGTGTCAATGATGGGGCCGATCTCAGACAATTCGATACTTAGCTTTCTAAAATGATTTTGATCGGCTTGGGTTTCGGGTCTAGAAAGAAGGGCATTTAATTCTTCTTGTCGATCGACAAGTCCCTCTAATTTAAAACGAATGGATTCTTTCATTGTCTTAGGCTGTTATTTTTGTGCGGAAATCAAACGTAAAACGGTGAGCGGAGTCGACCGAATTAATTATTATCTAAGCCAAATAGTTCTCTGGCGGCGATTAGTAATTCTTCATTATGATGTTGTCGTAAAGACTCAGTGGGGTGATGCATAAACTTTTGCGAGAGGGCGTGGGCGAATAGTTCGAGTACTTCCGCGGGGTCATCGCCAGCGAGCAATCTTCGACGGGCTTGTTCAAGCTCGACTTGTTTAATGCTCTGAGTACGATCACGTAGCTCTCTCAATGTTGGTACAGAGGCCAAGGTATGGTACCAATTCATGAAATCTCCACAACGCTCATCTACGATTTTTTCCGCTTCTGCGGCCGCTTTTTTACGAGACTCTAAATTCTCAGTAATAACGGCCTGTAAGTCATCCACCGTATAGAGAAATACGTTCTTTAGATCATTTACTTGCGGTTCAACGTCTCGGGGTATGGCCAAGTCCACGACAAACATTGGACGGTTTTTTCTTACCTTTAGTGCATGTTCAAAGGC
>JAKVBA010000044.1:0-9960 GCA_022447525.1 Gammaproteobacteria bacterium | reverse complement strand
CTCTTAGATAAAGTGACGGCGGCATAAGCTACAGATACTGCACTACTACCTATTGCTGTCGTTGTACGGATTTCCTTCGCTACTGAGAAAGTGTTCTGAAAAAGACGATTCAATACTTTGCCCGTATTGCCATTTTTATGGGCCCTGGCGAAGGCAGTTTTCATTTGACCTAAAATTTGAGGCTCACCGATCACTAACGAGTCAAGCCCAGATGCGACACGAAATGCGTGCTTAACCGCTTCTTCGTTTGGTCTTGTGTAAATGTAGGGTTCTACGTCAGCTCTTTTGAGTTCATGAAAATCACATAGCCAATTAGCGGCCGCTTGAGCTTGCTCATCAGGTACATGACAATAAACTTCCGTACGATTACAAGTAGAGAGGATGGTCGCTTCTTCTATGTGGTTTAGCTTAGATATATCCTTAAGCGCATCATCCAGATGCTCAGCAGCGACGGCTGCACGTTCGCGCACCTCTACTGGAGCTGTGGTGTGATTTAGGCCAATTGATAAAACTTGCATGCTTGGATAAAACTGGAAATAGGTCTCAACCCGGTCACAGTATTTTACCCTGTTTTGGCCATCGAACCTATCTCTAAGCTACGGCTTATTTCTCGTAAGTGGCATGTGTTAGCGTCAAAAAGAGGGCTTTTCCTCCAATGTGAGGTTTTTCAACGTATCTTTGATGTCTCTAGTCCATAAATAAACGGCTATCAGTAAGACGCTTGCAAATAGCCCAGAGAAGATGTAATGCCCGTTGATCAGCCCCGCTATTATGATAAGGATGGCTTGAAAACATCCTAATGCAATTACTAGTAGTGTGATCGCTGAGTGAATTTTATTTTTTCCATGCAAACTCATGCCAAGGGTGAGATGGCAGAATAGGAACCACGCCAACAACCCAATGAAAGCCCAGTCTCTGATTCCTATGCCATTGCCGATAAAATAAGCGCTGGCAAGGAAAACACCGATTGCTTGAGGGATTTTTGCCTCAATCACCAGAGACGCTACAGTCTCTTGGTCAGCTTCCTCTAGAGATAACTGATTTGCACAAGTCAGCAGAAAACTAAAACCTGTGAAGCATAGTGCTGCAAGCAATACGGTGTGCAAAAGATTGCCGGTGTCGGCGTATTGATAAATTAAATTTAAGTTGCTGGAGATGGCCAAATTCAAATAATCCAAAATATTGAGTTCCATCGTCCAATTCATGAAATGCGTCTTCCACGCACCAATACCTAAAGCTGCCGCCAGACTAATAACCAATAATGACATGTAAACGGTTTTAATTAAGCTACCCGCTTGCAGACGACGGAAAATCGACTTCGGGTCTTTGTCATTCTTACCTTCCTCGCTAAGAATTTGGATTAGAAAGGCACCGAAACCAGAGAAGATAAACAGACTCAATGAAAAGAACATAGGTGGTGACGAAGCAGAGGAGGCAGGATGATTTAATGGAGCATCCATAATTGGTTGGATCCAAATCAACTTTGACAGCATGGCTAGAACCAGTAACAAAATGATCACACCGGCAAATAAGGAGAGGTCTTTTTGAAATCCCTGGTTTGTTTCAAGTTTGAATACGGCCACAACAATAATGGCGGCAATAAGTGTTGGCATATTAAATACCATCCAAGGAGCAAACTGACCAAACGGTGCCCAATCCCCATAAACTGAAAAGCCAAGTTGATCGCTAAAGATAAGACCAATAGTTACTATGGCTCCGCCACCAATATACCTTAACGGAGCTTTAATAGATTTGCTTGGATGACTGATCAACTGTCGTGCTGGCAGTAGGAAGAGAAGCGCAAAAAGAAGGCCCGGTTGTCGGTCGAGCAAGGTTGCCACCAGAGTGACCACGACAGCCATAAAAAACAAAAAGAAGACCTGAATAATACCCTGTTCCAGAATTGCTTTTGGACCGCGTTCAGAACGTAGCAAAAGATCCGCCACTGCGGTTTCTTTTCGCAGTGAACTGAATTCCATCTGTGAAAGAGACTCTATCAAAAAGTGGAATGTAGCCAACCAAATCAGTGCTGGTCCCCACCCCCAAAATAATAAAAGAGCAACCGCTGGAAGACTCACGAAGAAAGCACTACTTCCCAAGTTTCTGTAAAGCTTCGAGTCTAATGATGTTCTGGATATCGATTTAATAAAGTGAGTAGTTCTACCAAATCGTTGCCTACTTAAAAGTCGGATGAGACTCAAGTATCCAAAGACAGTAAAAGTGAGAAATGCTAAAAATACCGAAAGGCTATTGACCATTGAACAAGCTCTTTATACACCAGTGTTTTTGCCGTTTGGTCTGCAACCATTGGCTATTTAATGAATATTGGTGGATTAATTGTAGGTGGAACCGGTTTTAAAGTTAAGAAATAACCTCGTTTTTTAAGCTTGGAGTTTAAGGTTTTTAGTATTGAAGTAAGTATTGAGGTTGGGAATACAGCAATGTGGTTATACTTAGGGGCTGAGATACACGTGGTAAGTAACAAGCACCGTTGAAAAAACTGGTATGAAGGCATCAATAATGATCAAAATTTTGAATGTATGTGTTTTGAAAAGATTGTTCTTTTTTTCAACGCTTTGTATGCTCGCGGGGTGTGCAACAGGATTGCACGGGCAAGGCCCGAGTTTTGCAGATAGGGAAGATGCCGTAATAGAAATTAGTCCAGATCAGCAATACGTAAAAAGCGATGAGGAGTTGGCTGCAGAGTTATCTCTACCCAGTATTGAGCTTGATGCAGAGATTTTGGAAGATTTATTGGTAATGAATCTAGCCAGTTACCAAGGTCAATGGGCTACGGCTGCGGACAGAGCAAAAACAGTTGCAGCAAAAACCAGAGATCATCGGGTGGCGAGATTAGCGACATTACTGGCTTTGCGAAACAATGATTATTCATTAGGGTTAAAGAGCGCATCTCTGTGGTATGACTTGGATCCTAATGGTGATGATCCTCTAAATATGTTGATAATTACTCAGCTTGGTGTTGGCGATCTGGATGGTCTGAAAAACAGCGTGAGTAAGCATGCGATAGGAAAGGATCAAGATGCTCATATTCGACAAATCGCTGCGTTATTGACTAGACAAAAGAATAAAGAATCATCGTTGTCAGCCGCCGCTTTTTTGTTGGAAGCGTATCCAAAGTCCGCTCAAGCAGCGCTGAGTGCTGCTTATGTAGCGGAAGTGCTTGAAAAGTATGAGCAATCAGAGGCTTGGGTAGTAAGGGCTCTTGAGTTGCGCCCAGGTTGGGAGCTTGCAGCTCAGATGAAAGCTAAGATTTTGGGATCTCAGGGAAAGACAGAAGAGCGAGCTCAGTTCGTTGAAGAGTATGCAAAATCTAACCCAGAATCTGTTGCGATGAGGATTAATTACGCAGCTGAAATGGTAAGACAGGGTAAGCCCCATGAGGCCTATGATTATGTTCAAGAGATCCTAGAAAATTACCCTAGAAATACAGACGCTCTCCGATACGCGGGCGCTTTAGCTGAGGATAAAAACGATAATGTTGCCGCCACGCGATATTATCAACGAGCATTGAATATAGATCCTAGTAGCGATGAAGTTAGATGGTCTCTAGCGCGTCGTCTGTACATAGACAAAAACTACAAGTCTGCGGAAAGACATTTCAACGATATCAGATCTGAGGAGTACCTGTTCGATGCTCAAATTCAAGTCGCCAATAGTCGTTACGAAATCTACGGCCTTGAGTCGGCCATAAACACGCTTGTTGGTTTGGAGCCGGAGACCGAACGTGAGTACGTCAGCCTAGCTCTCACTAGGCATTATTTGTTGATGGCCGAGTATAAGTATGAAGAGGCGTTGGGCGCTATTTCTGAGATTATCTATTACTTGCCGCAGAATCACGATCTTATATACGCTAGAGCACTAGCGGCGGCGGAGCTCAAAAGGCTGGATATAGCTGAGCCGGATTTGCGTACAATTTTTGAAGCCAAACCAGATCATGCAAATGCACTCAATGCTCTTGGATACACTCTGGCTGATCAAACGGATAGATTGGTCGAAGCACGTGAGTTGATTGAAAAAGCTTACAAGCTAAGACCTAACGACGCGCACATCTTGGATAGCATGGGTTGGATCGCTTACCAAGAGAAAGACTACGCAACTGCCATTGAATTCTTACAAAGAGCATTTGAAGCGAGTGAGGAGGTTGAAATTGCCGCCCACTTGGGAGAGGTGTTGTGGGAAAGTGGTGAAAAAGAAAAGGCCAAGAAAATTTGGTTAGAATGGGCCGAAAGAGATGGAGACAACCGCTTGTTAGTTAAGACAATGGAGCGTTATGGTGTTATGGTCGATTCAACGTCTGCGGTAAAATAACTGATTTAATTACCTATTTCTCAAGCAATGTTTAGAGTTGTATTTTTGTTGTCGTTGTCTTTCTTAGCCGCCTGCCAATCGTCTCCTAAGAAGCCAGTTAATAGAGATTTGACGGAGACGGTATGGAGCACAGATAAATCAGTCTTTGCCGACAAGGTTAAAATGGTGTCGGATGTCTCCACATGGAATTTGCAGAGCAAGGTCGCGGTAAGTGGGGGCTCGCTACGCGAGTCTGCCAACCTGGTGTGGCGGGCTGGGCCCGAGGGTGGCTCGTTGAGATTTTTTGGACCACTTGGTGCGGGTGCACTACTTATCAACTATGATTCAAGTGGAGCAAGCCTAGTTGATGGCAATAAGCAAAAAATCGAAGGGCACTCTGTCGAAGCCGTTTTACAACAAGCGGTTGGTTGGTATTTGCCTCTTGATGCATTGATTTATTGGGTTCATGGTATTCCAAATCCAAAATATGCATACAGATATAGCTTGGGGGTCAAACAAGAATTATCTGCTCTAGAGCAGCTGGGCTGGGAGCTTTCTTTCTCGAAGTATGCCGAAAATAAGGACAACGGTTTTTTACCGAGGAGTATTACCGGGCGCCGGTTGATGCTAATTAATGGTTTAGAAGAGCAAATGACCATTAAAATATTAGTTAAATCATTCAATTTTGACGGCTATCGCCGGTGATTATGGACTCCGAATACTCTAATTTGATATGGCCTGCTCCCGCCAAGATTAACTTGTTTTTACATGTGGTGGGGCGTCGTGATGACGGTTATCACGAACTACAAACCGCTTTTCAGTTTTTAAATTTCGGAGATGAATTAACGTTTGCGGTGAATCATTCTGGCGACATCTCTCGATCGTATGATTTTGGGTTTAGTGAAGAGAGTGATTTGTGCATAAGGGCAGCAAAAAAACTAAAGCCCTACGCGGCGGTCGAAGCTGGCGTCACCATAGGATTACACAAGAGACTACCAATGGGGGGAGGTCTAGGTGGCGGTAGCTCTGATGCTGCTACAGTGCTTATCGCGCTCAATCTACTTTGGAACTTGCAATTAAGCAAAGAAAAGCTAGAGGAAATTGCGCTCGACTTAGGGGCCGATGTGCCTGTTTTTATCCATGGTCAAGCCGCTTGGGCTGAAGGGATAGGGGAGGTGTTTTCCCCTATTTCGCCTCCAGAAACTTGGTTTATTGTCCTAAATCCAAGTGTTGAAGTGTCTACAGCTGAAATTTTTTCAAATAAACGTTTGACACCGCGACCCAAGATGAAGAGAATACGCGCTCTCGAGAAGGGCATCGGTTCAGATTGGAACGAAAAACATCAATCTGATTTGGTCATTGACTCCACTTTCGGGGTTAATCAGCTAGAAGAAATAGTTCGAGCTGAGTACCCAGAGGTTAATGATCTTCTTGAGTGGCTGTCACAATTCGGTCAGCCCCGTATGAGCGGCTCAGGCGGTTCAGTATTCTTACCAGTTGGTAGTCAAGAAGCGGGATTGACGTTATTGGCTAAGCGGCCGTCAAATTCAGTTGGTTTTGTTGCAAAAGGTGAAAATTTTCACCCATTGTTCGGAAAAGTGGAGTAAAATACGTTCCGTTATCTGGATGGCACGGAAACCCGAATGAGGTTGATTATTGGATGCCAAAAAGATACACACTGGGGTGTCGCCAAGTGGCCTAAGGCACCGGATTTTGATTCCGGCATTCGAAGGTTCGAATCCTTCCACCCCAGCCAATCTTTTCCCCCATCCTTGGCCTCGTCACGGGCTTTCTAGTAAGGCTTACGGGCGAGCTTTCCTTGAACTTAGAATGATTTGCGCGTTATTGCGAGATGGAACGTTTAGAGCGTTTTTGGAAAGTAATAAAAAGCCGCGAAATAGTGTGTTTTCTTGGCTGAAAAAAGAGCCCTATGCACTTATAATTCCAAGCTGTTCTTGAATGGCTCATTAACCATGCAGTGTTGGCTTGATCAGTCTTATCGTAAAAACACGCAGCACATTAGCGTAACCGTTACTCTGATGTGCGACAACGAGGTTTATAGTGGCGCTTGAAAACTTACTTGTATTCTCTGGTAACGCGAATCCGGATTTGACTGCGAGAGTGGTTGATTATTTGAAAGTACCTCTCGGGAAAGCTCGAGTTGAACAATTCTCTGATGGTGAGATCACCGTCGAAATTCAGGAGAACGTTCGTGGTAGGGATGTTTTTATCATTCAACCAACGTGCGCACCTAGCCATAAGAATTTGATTGAATTATTGTTGATGATAGATGCTTGTAATCGATCATCGGCACATAGAATAACCGCAGTGATGCCATATTATGGCTACGCTCGACAAGATCGACGTCCGCGCAATTCGCGAGTCCCAATCAGCGCCAAACTTATTGCCTCGATGATGAGTACGGCTGGCGCAGATCGCGTTCTAACGATGGACTTGCATGCAGATCAAATTCAAGGATTCTTTGATATCCCAACTGACAACATATATGGTTCGCCAGTGTTGTTAGACGATATTAAAAACTTGGATGAGGACAACCTTGTAGTTGTGTCTCCTGATGTTGGCGGCGTTGTCAGAGCTAGAGCGCTCGCAAAACGATTGGGCGTGGATTTGGCAATTATTGATAAACGTCGTCCGAAAGCAAATGTTGCTAAGGTGATGAATATCATTGGTGAGGTAGAGGGACGAAGCTGTATTTTAATCGACGATATGGTCGACACAGCCAATACTCTGTGTAAAGCGGCGGACGCACTTAAAGAGCAAGGTGCGACTGCTGTGAGAGCCTACTGTACACATCCGGTTTTATCTGGTGAAGCGGTAAATAGAATAAATACATCGACAATGGACGAAGTGGTAGTCACCAACACGATTCCGTTGTCTGATGCTGCGGCTGCAAGTGAGAAAATTAGACAGCTTTCAGTTGCGCATTTGCTCGGTGAATCGATTCGTAGAATTACGGTAAGCGATTCGGTGAGCTCACTCTTCTCGGAAGAGTTATAAATTTTAATCGGAGCTCTGAAGTCTTGCTTCAAGCTTCAATTTAATTTGCCTCATTTTTTGAGGCAGTCAGGGTCGCATTAGTGAAAGCTGATGTGTTTTGGAAACGCCGTTGATATTAGATAGTTGACGGTTTTAGTTAGAGAAAAAGTATGGCTAATTTTATAGTAGAAGCTGAAGTAAGAACCGGATCTGGTACAGCTGCCTCTCGTCGAGCGCGTCGAGACGGTCAAGTTCCAGTGGTGGTCTATGGCGGTGGAGAAGATGAGCAATATCTATTGGTGGATCACAATAAAATCACTCACCAGTTAGAAGTTGAAGCTTTCCATTCCGCATTGGTTCAATTGAAAGTCGGTGACGATTTGCAGCGTGCTGTTCTGCGTGATGTGCAGATGCACCCGTTTAAATCGCAGGTAATGCACTTGGATTTTCAACGGGTAAGTCGTAAAGACAAAATCACCATGACAGTACCTTTCCACTTTGTAGGTGAAGATGTTGCTCCTGGTGTCAAAGTAGACAATGGCATCATGAGCCACAATATGGTTTCAGTAGACGTTTCTTGTCTAGGCATTGATCTTCCTGAGTACATCGAAGTTGACTGCTCTAACCTAGGTAAGGGTGAGTCGATCCATCTCGGTCAAATTACGCTGCCAGAGGGTGTTGAGCTGTCTGCTTCGTACCAAGAACAAGATATGGAATTGCCCGTCGCATCGGTATTAGCACCTAAGGGCCCAAGTGCTTCAACAGAAGATGAAGATAGTGCCGAAGTCGAAGAAGAAGCAGCTGAAGAGTAATCTTTATGCAGTCTTCGCCAGTCAAACTGATTGTCGGGCTCGGCAATCCGGGCGAAAAATACACGAAGACCCGGCATAATGCCGGGTTTTTGTTTTTAGATCGCTTGTTGGACCAGTTTAGTGCCTCACTTAAAGCCGATAAGAACTGCTTTGGTAGAAGCACCAAAGTGGAAATTGCCGGACAAGAAGTTAGAGTATTAGCACCTGATACCTTTATGAACCTAAGCGGCAAGGCTGTTGTTGCCGCGTGTCGATATTACAAAATCAAACTGCAGGAAGTACTAGTCGCTCATGACGAATTAGACTTATCGCCAGGCGTGGCTAGATTGAAGCTCGCTGGAGGTCATGGTGGCAATAATGGTTTGAGAGATATTACTCAGAAAGCGGCCAGTAAAGACTTTGCTAGGCTGCGAATAGGCATAGGTCATCCCGGTGTTGGGCGCGATGTTGCTGGCTATGTATTGAAACCGGCTAATAAATCTGATCAGCAAGCGATTGACACTGCAATTGGCGAAAGTTTACGGGTAATAGAACACGTGGTTAGGGGTGACTTTCAAATTGCAATGAACGAACTTCACACAAATTTAGCTAAGTAGGGCTAAAGAAAAAGAGCTAGGAATTAATCATGGGATTTAAATGTGGGATAGTAGGTTTACCAAATGTAGGTAAATCCACACTTTTTAATGCGCTGACTAACTCTGGAATACAAGCGGAAAACTATCCGTTTTGTACCATTGAACCAAATGTTGGCATGGTGGAGGTTCCGGATCCTCGTTTAAGTCGATTAACCGAGCTTGCTCAACCAGCCAAAACGATACCAGCAACAATGGAGTTTGTGGACATCGCAGGTTTAGTTGAAGGTGCCTCAAAAGGAGAGGGGTTAGGCAACCAATTTTTGGCTAACATCAGAGAAGTCGATGCCATAGCGCACGTTGTACGTTGTTTTAATGATGAAAATGTAATCCATGTAGCAGGTAAAGTTGACCCAGCATCAGACATCGAGGTCATACATACCGAGCTAGGCCTTGCTGACATGGAAACGGTCGAAAAGGCCATTGAAAGAGCGGCGAAAAGATCGAAGTCTGGCGACAAAGAGCAGATAGCCATAAAGGCAGTCCTTGAGCGAGTATTATCTCATTTGAATGAAGGTGAACCGGTCAGATCCCTCGGGCTCGATGATGATGATTTTGCCAAGATTAAGCACTTATGTTTGATGACGGCTAAGCCGACGATGTATATTGCCAATGTTGATGAGGCTGGTTTCGAAAACAACCCTCACTTGGATACTGTTTTGGGTATTGCCGAGAAAGAAGGGGCCGGTGTTGTGGTGATATGTGCCGCGATAGAGTCTGAAATTGCCGAATTAGACGACGATGAAAAAGCTGAGTTCTTAGCTGAGATTGGCCAGGAGGAGCCGGGTCTAGATCGTGTAATCAGAGCTGGTTACGATTTGCTGGGATTACAAACCTATTTTACCGCTGGTAAAACAGAAGTCCGAGCTTGGACAATTCGTCAAGGGGACACAGCCCCAAAAGCGGCTGGCGTAATTCATACTGACTTTGAAAGAGGATTCATCCGAGCAGAAACAGTTTCTTACTCAGATTACGATGAATACCAAGGCGAGCAAGGTGCGAAAGAGGCCGGAAAATTTCGACTTGAAGGAAAAGACTATGTCATGAATGATGGCGACGTAGTGCACTTTCGGTTCAACGTATAGGTCTATCGCAATATTTGATTTTGTTAGTTGCTCCTACACTTGGACAAACTTATGTCAAGCCTAAATTTTAAATAAAAAGTAATCTGATAGAGATGGTTAATCTTAGGTTTATTAGTTTTTGGTCGA
>JAKVBA010000043.1:33091-37925 GCA_022447525.1 Gammaproteobacteria bacterium | reverse complement strand
TAATTTCCGATAAAGCAATTTTGCAACTGACGGTCCGCAACACAAATCAAGATACACGAAATCTGCTGCTCGACGGCATCAAGCGAATTGCGGAAAATATGGGTCGTGTCGCTGGCTTGCCGGAGGACAAATTACCTCAGGTAATAGTATCAAACGAAAGCGTGCCGCCGACAATCAACAATCCCAAACTTGCGCAAAGATTGCGTAAGATGTGGGGAGAAAAAATGGGCCCGTCGATTTTTACTGACAAGCCAAATAAAGGAATGGGGGCAGAAGATTACCCATTTTTCACTACCGAGCCTTACATACCCAGCGTATATTTCGCAATTGGAGGCACTCCTGAGGAAGACTTTATTGCAGCGCAAAAGGGTGGTAAACCAATACCCAGTCATCATAGCCCTTTGTTTAAAATTAGCCCCGAGCCGGCAGTAAAGAGCGGGGTAGAAGCCACTGTTTATGCATTGCTCGAGTTAATGCCTAAGTAAATAGGCCAGAAGTTATTACGAATAAATTAGAAAACAAAAATAAAAACCAATCAGTTGGAGGAATCGATGGCTTCGGTACAACCAGAGTACAACCTTTCACACACCCTGCTCAGGCGGGCTGAACTGAACCCAGAACGCGAAGCGTTAGAGTTTGAGGGCAAGATCTACAGATACGACGAATTTGCCGATAGAGTTCGAAGAGCTGCTAGTGTTTTGAAGTCCCACGGTGTGTCTAGAGGCGATCGTGTTGGTTTTCTTGGACTCAATCAGCCTTCGTTTCTTGAGACGATTTTTGCAGCCAATATGATTGGTGCCATTTTCGTGCCATTGAATTTCAGACTCACAGCTGAGGAGCTGGGTTTTATTATCAATGACGCAGGGGTGCACTCCTTGATTGTAGATCCCATGTTACAGCCAGTCGTGGATGGCGCTAAAGCGGCTTTGTGTTGCCGTACGTTCTTTGCTGTGTCTGACGACGCAGAAGGCTGGGTAAATATGGACGCTGCTATAGATAAAGCTGAGCCTCTGACCGATATGGTCTCGGTAAATCAGGATGATGTTTGTATGATTATGTATACGTCTGGTACCACTGGCTTGCCCAAAGGTGCCATGCTGACTCACGGCAATATTTTGTGGAACAACGTTAATGCCTCAATGGCCTTTGGAGGTGATAGAGAGTGCGTGATGTTGACCGTTGCACCCTTGTTTCACATTGGTGGCTTAAATGTATTAACGCTTCAAAGCTTTGCTATAGGCTCTAAGCTGATTTTGATGCGCGTGTTTGAACCCGAGGCTGTGCTCGAAATTATAGATGCTAAAAGCGTCACACATATGTTCGGTGCACCCGCGATGTTCCAGTTTATGATGCAGCATCCAAAGTTTGCCGCTACCACTTTTGATAGTGTGGAGACTTTTATATGTGGTGCTGCGCCCCCGCCCGAGTCTCTGTTGACTACTTACGCCGATCGTGGCGTGCCTTTTTGTCAGGGTTACGGTCTTACGGAAACCTCACCGTTTGGCACATTTTTGACTCCAGAGTGGAGTATTTCTAAACTTGGTTCCGCTGGCCAGGCGCCCATGCATACCTACGTCAGGATTGTTGACGAGGACAACAAACCCATAGCCGCGAATCAACGAGGTGAAATCTGTATTATGGGCGCAAATGTCATGAAGGGCTATTGGAATAGGCCTGAAGCGACAGCGGCGGCCATAGATCCAGAAGGTTGGTTTCACACAGGTGATGTTGGCTATCTCGATGAGGATGGTTTTTTGTTTATCTGCGACCGTCTGAAGGATATGGTAATTTCAGGGGGTGAAAATGTTTATCCAGCTGAGGTGGAGAGCGTACTGTTTAAGCATCAATCGATTGCTGAAGTCGCAGTTATAGGCCTGCCAGATGAAAAATGGGGTGAGGCGGTAACTGCAGTGGCTGCCCTTCACGAAGGTCAATCACTCTCTCTGGAGGACCTGCGTGAATTTGCCGAGACACAATTAGCTCGTTATAAACTGCCGCTTAAATTACATATAGTGGATCAGCTACCAAGAAATCCCGCCGGCAAAGTACTGAAGTTCAAGCTTAAAGAAGACCTTAGTTAGATCCTTTTAGCGGCAGAAATGTGTTTGAGCTGTTTTAAGAGCTGCTCAGCTCAGACACACATTCTTTTCAAAAAAATGGTTTTTTTTTTGGTTGCACCTTAAGCATGTTGATCTATCGCCCAATTAAGGTGTTCAATCGCCATTTCTGAGAGATTGTCTTCCAATAACTTGCGTTTGATTGCCGAAATGACAGTGTTGCTGGATTTTGCATTGCCAAGTCCGATAGCTATGTTGCGAACCCAGGCTTGATAGCCGATTCGTCTGATTGCGCTTCCCTCGGTGTGCTTGAGAAAGTCCATTTCACTCCAATCGAGCAAATCTACAAGCTTTTTATCAGTTAATTGTGCTCTTGGTGTAAAGTCCTTTTCGTTTGTTGCTTGTGCGAACTTATTCCATGGGCAGACCAGCTGGCAATCATCGCAACCGTAAATTCTATTGCCTATTTGTTTCCGATACTTCTCAGGTATTGATTCCCTTAGTTCAATTGTCAAATAGGAAATACACTTTCTTGCATCGACCTGGTAGGGGCCTACGATGGCTTGAGTTGGGCAGAGATCTATACAGTTTCTGCAGGTTCCGCAGTGATTACTCGCGGGGGAGTCGATGGGTAAATCGATGTCTACGTAGATCTCCCCGAGAAAGAACCAAGAGCCAGTCTTGGAGTTGAGTAAATTACTATGTTTTCCAATCCAACCTAAACCGGATTTCTCCGCTAGTGCTTTTTCTAACACGGGTGCGCTGTCGGTAAAAACACGGTAGCCAAAAGGGCCTATTTCAGCTTCGATTCTTTTGGCTAAATGTTTGAGCTTTGTGCGGATTACTTTGTGATAGTCACGGCCCAAGGCATATCTGGAAATGTACGCAATCTCTGAATCTTTCAAGATCTTTTCAGCTTGCTTTATATTTTCTTGCGAATAGTCCATACGAACTGAAATAACTCGTACAGTGCCCTCCACTAATTCATTTGGGCGAGTACGCTTAGTACCATGTTTATGCATGTAATCCATTTGCCCATGCATACCTTTTTTTATCCATGTATCTAGATGTTTTTCATGATCAGTCAAGTCAACATCAGTAATACCTGCAGCATCAAAACCGAGCTCCCTAGCCCAGGTTTTAATTTTATCTACAAGTGCCTGTCGATTCACACTAGAGTGGGCTTTGTTGGATTCGCCTGTCATAATATCGATTCTAACCCAATGGTGTCCCGAAATGGCCTTGATAAGTCGATAGAAATGAATTTTAGTGTTAAAACCTTAGAGGATTCCGCCGATGTCGCAGTCAAAATTGCGGAGGCTCTGGTATTCCCTAGTTGTATTTATATAGAAGGAGCGATGGGGGCGGGCAAAACGACGTTGACGACCTATATACTCAAGTGCTTAGGCTATAACGGAGCGGTAACTAGCCCTACCTATAACCTCATACAAGAATACCCAGTGGACGGCGGGACCGTTTATCATATGGATCTTTATAGAGTTGATGACCCCTCAGAACTTGAATTTTTGGCTTTCGAGGATTTATGGAATGACGATGCTATTTTTATCATTGAATGGCCGAGTAAAGGTAGGGGTTTTTTACCCAATGCAACTCATACTCTTTCGATTTCTGTAAAAACAGAGAAGGCCATCGAGATAAGAGATATCGCTTTCAAATAGGGGTTTCTATCGGCTCGCAATTCGTTTGTTGACATACCGTTATTTCAATGACTATTGGCGTCTACTCTTCAAGTCTCTATGGATTTGTTGAATCGCTTATTTTTAAGATAAACGGCCTTCAAGTTAAAGGCCCAACAACAACTTTTTAGCACGTTTATTTAAGTAATAACTCCTAGTTTGCCGTGAGGTCTATTCTGCTGCTAGCTTCAGTCGGGCTTTTTCGTCTGAAAATTCGGCTCTACCAAGTCACCATAGTTTCCCTCCGTTAGTTTTAAACAAGCTTAACCTATCGTTATTATTGAAAAATTTTTTTTGATTGAACTTGTTGTTAAATGAAAGATGTTCTGAAAATTGTGCATCTTTATAAATAATATGAAATATCATATATATTTAACAATGATTGACAAATTGTCGAGAAAAATTGTGTATTATCTGCCGCGTCGTCGAATTGAATGGTTAGCAATTCAACGACTACTTCAAAGACTTACCCTCTTTGAGCTGATCTACCCCAAGATCAGCGTGACTCCTTTGTACCGGAGCCCGAAAGGGTTCCGGTATTTTTTCTGAAAATTTTTGACAGTTTGTGGCGCTTTAATTTCTCTGAGTTATTGACCGTTTTTAATACTCGCTCTGAGAGCAAAAAACTGGTGTAATCTATCTCCTAATTAGAACAATAAATTGATCGTTTCATGATCTTCCTGGGGAAGTAGTCCAAAAGGTTACATCTAAGCAATGTCATCCATTTTTCTACGCCATAAAATTGGCAAACTTATTGCCTTACTATCTATCTATTTTGCTTTGCATGCCTGGAACAATGTGCGGGGTGACCAATTAGAGAGACTTCGAATTTGGCACTCTCCAGAAAGCACACGTATTGTTTTTGACGTTTCCTCAAGTACAGAGTACAACACGTTTACACTAGAGAACCCTCACCGGCTTGTGGTTGATTTAGATCAGCTAAATCTATCGGTAGAACTGCCGACGGTTGAGGCTGATAACCGTCATTTGTTGGGTGTTCGCTCTGGAAGACCCTCGGCAAACGTTTTAAGAGTTGTTTTTGAACTTGGGATACTTGGTTAATCCCATTTGGTATTGACC
>JAKVBA010000043.1:8363-33081 GCA_022447525.1 Gammaproteobacteria bacterium | reverse complement strand
GTTTTTGATCTTAAAAAAGAGGCTAACGTAGAAAGCTTTGTGCTTACTCCAAATGAGCTTTACGGTCATCGTTTAGTAATAGATCTTACCGATAAGCAGCCAGTTGGAGAGACCGATATCCATAAAAACTCAATGCTGACACAAGATTCACAAAATGTGGTTGAGAAAGAACAACGTCTAGAGGAGGCATCGTCCAGTAAATTTGACTCAGAAAAACAAGGTCTATCAGAGACTAGACAAACTCATTTAGACAGGCCTTTTACGGTAGCAATTGACGCGGGTCATGGTGGCGATGACCCAGGCGCGCTTGGATTTAGGGGTACAAAGGAAAAGGGTCTTACTCTGTCAATTTCCCAAAAACTCAGAGATCGAATTAATAAACACCCCCATATGAAGGCGGTCATGATTCGCACAGGCGATTACTATATTAAACTCAAAGGCCGCCGAGACAAGGCAAGAAAAGCGCGAGCAGATGCGTTTATTTCTATCCACGCCGATGCATTTGCAAAAAAATCCGCAAGCGGAATGTCGGTGTTTGCCTTGTCGCAAAGAGGTGCCACCAGTGCGATGGCCAGTGCTCTTGCAGCTAAAGAAAACGCGTCAGACTTGATGGGGGGAGTAAGCTTAGCGGATAAAGATGATGTACTAGCAAAAGTGTTGGTCGATCTTTCTATGACTAACACCGTCAGCGAAAGCGTCAACCTTGGTGGTAGAGTTCTAAAAGAGCTTGGTAAGTTGGGTAAATTACATAGTAAAAGGGTCGAGCAGGCGAACTTCTCTGTGTTGCGCTCTCCAGACGTGCCATCAATTTTGGTAGAGACAGGTTTTATCACTAACCCCGATGAAGAGAGAAGATTGCGGACGAATAGTTACCAGAACCAGATAGCAAAAGCGATTTATGTTGCGCTGGAGCAATACTATGAGCAGACACCTTACGCGAGTGCTGCGAGATATTCATCACCCAACGTCGCAGCAATGGGGTCAAATTCAACACCAGTATCAGGGAAAGTAGTTTATGGGCGGCATAAAGTAAGACGAGGGGATACCTTGTCCACGATTGCCGCGAGATACGGCATTTCTCTACGTGAATTGAAGCGCTTGAATGGTATCAAGCACAATACGGCGATGCTCGGGGTGAGACTCAAAGTGCCAGTGAGTAAGCAGCCTGCGACTTCCATAGCGTCAGTAAAGGACGTAAGGGCAGTGGAACATCGGATTAAATCGGGGGATTCATTGTCAAAGATATCTGCAAAGTACAATGTTACAATTCGCTCAATAAAAAGGGCGAACAATCTAACTCGAAACACTTTAAAAATCGGTCAGATGCTAACCATTCCTGGAGTCTCAGCTTCTAGATTAAACCCCAGTAGACACAAAGTTGTTAGGGGAGACACACTCTCTGAGATAGCTCAAAAGTATGGTACTTCAGTCTCAAGAATTAAAACACTCAATAAGCTTAAGTCAAACAACGTGATGCTTGGCCAAGTTCTACAAATACCCAACTAGGTTTTACCTTAAAATCGATGCCTAATCCCATCTTGCAAAACAGAATTCATTCTCTTGACGCTCGATTAGTAAATCAGATTGCCGCTGGAGAGATTATTGAGCGTCCAGCATCAATGCTTAAGGAGTTGATTGAAAATGCATTGGATGCCGGGGCAACTAGCATTGATATTGAAGTTGAAAATGCAGGCGTTAAACGTCTAAAGATTTCCGATAACGGTCATGGAATACTTAAGCAGGACCTCGCTAGGGCTTTATCAAGGCACGCGACCAGTAAAATTGAAAACCTGACTGACCTAGAGCATATAGCGACTCTTGGATTTCGAGGTGAAGCATTACCAAGTATCGCGTCTGTTACTCGAATGACGATACGAAGTCATGAGCAAAGTTCTGATCAAGCTTGGGAGGTTAGTAGTGATGGAAATAATATCACCAGCGAGCCTATTCCCGTTGCTCATCCAAAGGGTACCACTATCGAAACCAGAGATCTTTTTTACAATACTCCTGCAAGGAGAAAATTTCTAAAAACAGATAATACTGAGTTTAAGCATCTGGATCAGATAGTTAGAAAAATGGCTTTATCTCGTTTTGATGTGGCTTTTAAGCTCTCGCACAATGGAAAAATTGTTCTACATTTGCCCAGTGTCGCGAATGATGATCCGCGCAGGGTAAAAATGGTTTGCGGCGACAATGTTCCTGAAAATAGTGTCTATTTCGAGGAACAAAGAGAGGATATGCGGTTGTCGGGTTGGGCTGGTTTGCCCAGTTTTTCGCGCAGTCAGGCAGATATGCAGTACTTTTTTCTTAATGGACGCTTGATCAGAGACAAAACCATTGTGCATGCTGTGAGGCTGGGTTATCAAGACGTGCTTTTTCATGGTCGTCACCCCGTTTATGTTTTGTATCTTGAAATGGATCCAGCTGGTGTTGATGTCAATGTGCACCCAACAAAGCATGAGGTTAGGTTCAGAGACAGTCGTCAGGTGCATAGCTTCGTATTTCGTGCGCTCCAGCGGCAAGTGGGAGCCAGTGCAGGAGAGGTTTCGAGTCTAACTGTTGATGCAGACCAAGGAGCAGCGTCACCATCGCCAATCAATCCTCTGTCAACCTTGCATCCTCCGCAGGCACAAATCACCGAACAATCAGGGATCAGATATTCACCATCAAGTTTTAAGGGGGTGAGTAGTGGCAATGATTTAACACAGGGGCAGATTCGCGAAGAAATTGCCGGATACAAAACCGTCTTAGATTCTGCTTTCAGGCCCAATGCCGGTACAACTCCATATCAAGTAGAAAGAGAACCGACCATTGCGTCAAGCGCTGGAGGCGAAACAGTACCTCCACTGGGTTATGCGCTGGCACAATTGAAGGGTGTTTATATCCTTGCCGAAAACGAGCAGGGCCTTGTATTAGTTGATATGCACGCAGCCCATGAGCGAATTACCTACGAACGGTTAAAGGTGGCTCAGCAAAATACCCAAATCAGAAAACAGCCGCTGCTTGTCCCAGTTACGATACAAGTAGCCGAAAGTGAGATGGTGGTTTGGCAAGAACAATTCGATTTGTTCGAAAAACTTGGTCTCGAAATTGAGCAAATGGATGAAACAGTTTTGGTTGTTCGTGCAGTACCTGATTTGCTGAAAAACGCTGATGTGGCTCAACTTGTGCGCGATGTTTTGGCAGACCTAGAGGCGAATGAACATAGTATTAGGATTGAAGAAACGATGCATGAGATTCTATCGTCAATGGCCTGCCATGGATCAGTTAGGGCCAATCGTTTACTTTCGATTGCAGAAATGAATGCCTTGCTGCGTGATATGGAAGCTACCGAAAGAAGTGGGCAGTGTAATCATGGACGCCCCACTTGGGTGCAGATGTCATTGTCACAATTGGATGGGTGGTTTAAGCGTGGACAGTAACTATTTCGCCAACCTTTGCCCTGAGAAAATTCCAGTAGTTTGCTTAATGGGGCCGACAGCGACCGGTAAAACAGACGCCGCGGCGCAGTGTTTTGATGCTTTCCCTTGCGAAATAATCAGTGTTGACTCATCACTGGTTTACCGGGACATGGATATTGGGACGGCTAAACCAGATACTGAATTTCTTAAAAAGTATCCCCATCATTTAGTTGATGTAAGGCACCCGAATGATACGTATTCTGTTGCTGATTTTTTTCATGATTGCACATCAACTATTGCTGAAATCAGCAATAAAGGGAAGGTGCCAGTTCTGGCTGGCGGCACCATGTTTTACTTTAGCGCCTTGGAGAAGGGGTTGAACGAACTGCCACAAGCTGATCCTGCTCTTCGTGCGCGTTTAGACGAAGATGCAAAGAAATATGGTTGGCAAAAGTTGCATTCCAAACTCAGTGACTTGGATCCAGAGAATGCAAAACGCATTGATCCCAACGATGCGCAAAGAATTCAGAGGGCTCTTGAAATTGTGATGCTTTCCGGTAAAACACTTGCTCAACATAATGAGAGTGGTCGAAAGCCTTTATCTAACCCATTGATAAAAATGGCTTTAACCTTTTCTGATAGATCCGTATTGCACAAGCGAATAGAAAAGCGCTTTGATATCATGCTTGACAAAGGGCTGGAGAGAGAGGTGTCGTCGCTTTTATCCAATGGGGTGGATCCTGATGCAACATCGATGCGGATGATCGGTTATCGGCAAATGTTGGAGTACTTGGCTGAAAAGTCCACTTACGATCAAATGAGGCTTAAAGGAATAGCCGCGACTCGTCAGTTAGCAAAACGTCAATTAACTTGGCTAAGGAATCAGTCAAATCAGATATGGTGGATTGATGAGGGTTTGGAAAGCGTTAATTTTCAAAGTCTTACGAGGTTTGTTGAAAATTATTTTCACTAAAACTCACGTTTTGTCACTACAATTGTCATTAACTCGACTATAATGAGTGGTCCAACTGGGGTGTAGTTTTAGAGTTTTTCATCGTTGTGGCGCTTTTTTTGCAGTTCGTTAAGTTAAATTCGGCTGCTATGATGGTCAAAACTGAATTTATGGGTTGTAGATTCGATTTTTGACCTCAACTTTTTACTACACATCACCCATTGGTATTAACCTTACGGCTAAAAACCAATAAAAATTAGTATAAAGAGAAAAACAAAAATGGCACAAAATAAAGGAACCGCGCTTCAAGACCCTTTCCTTAATGCGCTCAGAAAGGAACGAATTCCAGTTTCAATATATCTAGTTAATGGAATTAAATTACAGGGGCAAGTCGAGTCTTTTGACCAGTTTGTCATCGTGCTGAGGAATACCGTAAATCAAATGATTTACAAACATGCGGTGTCTACTGTAGTACCGGCTAAAGCAGTCAAAATCGATTTCGAACAAGGCGATTAGTACGGTCTTTAGATGATGTGTTGCGAGTGCAGTTAGGTGACTTCATCACCGATATCGAAGAAGTTAAAAACGACAGCGTAGATAGAGGCTTGGCGGTTGCGTTTTGTCATTGGTTTTGACCCAGTTATATGTGATGACTCAGATAGTAATTTCGATTTAAGTTTTGTTTGATATTTCTGAGAGTAAGGCGCAGCCCAACGCTCTAATTATTTACCAACGCGATACCTCTAACGAAGATTTAGAAATCTTAGAGGAGATACAGTTGCTGGCGGAGTCGGCAGGCGCTACTGTGATCGCGACAATGACGGCGTTTCGCCGCTCACCGGATCCTGCCACCTATGTCGGTAAAGGTAAATTAGAAGAAATCAAAGATGAGATTAAAGTTCAAGATATTGATCTCGTTGTCCTAAATCACTCTATCTCGCCAATTCAGGAAAGGAATTTAGAAAAGGCTCTTAAGGTTAGAGTGCTGGACAGGACTGGGTTAATCCTAGATATTTTCGCCCAAAGAGCCAGTAGTCATGAAGGGAAATTACAAGTAGAGTTAGCTCAGCTTAAGCACATATCCACCAGACTTGTTCGTGGTTGGACCCATCTAGAACGCCAGAAAGGTGGGATAGGTTTGCGCGGGCCAGGCGAAACTCAGTTAGAGACCGATAGGCGCTTGATAGGTCATCGAATCAAAGCATTAAATAAGCGTCTCGATGTTGTCTCGTCGCAAAGACAGCTTAGGCGAAAATCACGAGCTAAGGTTCCTGTTCCAACGGTGTCTCTAGTTGGTTACACCAATGCGGGAAAGTCTTCGCTGTTCAATACCATAACGAACGCGAGGGTATACGCACAAGATCAGTTATTCGCGACACTGGATACCACCATGCGCCGAGTTGAGTTAGAAAACTTTGGTGCCACTATTTTGTCGGATACGGTTGGATTCATCAGAGACCTGCCACACTCGCTGGTGCAGGCCTTTCACTCTACCTTAGAAGAAGTGAGTAATGCTCACTTATTACTTCATACTATTGACGTTGCCAGCAATTATCGTGAGGAATGTATTCGGGAAGTTGATAAAGTTCTCAAGGAAATAGAAGCCTCAGACATTCCGATAATTATGGTTTATAACAAAATTGATCTGACTGGTACTCAAGCTAAAGTGGCTCGTGGTAGTGATGGGCTTGTTAATAGCGTTTGGTGCTCGGCGCATACGAGTGAGGGGGTCGATTTATTACTAGACGCCATTACTGAGCATTTATCTCGGTTGCACACCACGTGTAGGGTGGATATTCCAGCAAATAATGGCAAGCTCCGCTCAGAGCTTTATGGTAAAAACTTAGTTAAAGCCGAATCGATTAATGAAGATGGATCATTCTCAATAGAGTGCGATCTTTCTCCGGCCGATCTCGGTTGGCTGGAAAAACAGAAAAATATTACCAACTTAGTAAGGTTGTAATCACGCAAATCACTCTTACTTTGTTAGACTATCGAACGTTAATTTAATCTTCTTGCGGAGACAAACATGCCTTGGAATGAACCTGGCTCTGGGAACAATGGAAACAAAGACCCCTGGGGAAATGGTAATCGAAACAACGGTGGTCAAAAAAACCCCGATATCGATGAAATAGTAAATAACCTAAAGAAGCGTTTCGGCGGTGCAGGTGGGAACAATTCTGGTGGAGGCGCCGCTTTTCCACTCGTTATTTTCGTGATTTTAGCGACAGTTTATTGGTTGATTCAGTCCTTCTATCAAATTGACGAGGGTTATCAAAGCATCGAGCTGAGATTTGGCAAGCTAAATGAGACTCACGAAACCGCGGGCTTGAACTTTATGATTTGGCCTATCGATCAAAAGGTTATGTTCGACACGCAAGCGGTCAGGACTGTGGAAGTCGGTTATAGAGGCTCAACGTCGCGGCCAGGTGAAGCCCTGATGCTAACGCGAGACCAAAATGTCGTAGATGTCACTATGGCGGTGCAATACACCATTAAGTCGCTAGAGGATCTACTCTTTAATGTGGGCAATTTCGAGGGTGATGTAAGAATCGGCAGCCAAATCGTTGAGCAGGTCGTGCTTACGGCAACCGAGAGTGCATTGCGCGAGGTCGTTGGTCGCACCGATATGGATGCTTTGATGACTACGGATCGTGCGGTTGTTGACCGAGATACCGAAGATTTGCTCCAAGTTATTCTGGACAGGTATAAGTCTGGAATCCAAATCCAGTCGATTGAAATTCAAGACGTCAAGCCACCTCAGGAAGTGAGTGAAGCTTTCGCAGACGTTGTCAAAGCAGATCAAGATGAAATAACCTATATCAACGAAGCTGAGGCCTATGCCAATCAAGTGGTGCCCAAAGCACGTGGTGAAGCTGAACGTATCCTACAGGAAGCTGAAGCATACCGAGCTAAAGTGGTTGCTGAGGCAGAGGGTGAAGCGGAACGATTTAATCGGATCTTAGCTGAATATCAGAAAGCGCCTGAAATTACTAAAAAAAGGCTATACATTGAAACGATGGAAGACGTCTTGGCTGACAGCAGCAAGGTAATGATCGATCAAAGTGCCGGTAACGGCAACACGCTAACTTACTTGCCTATTGATAAGATCATCGACCAGAAGTCATCATCAAGAAATAGCGCCAGAAGACAAAATTCTGATAACATTTTGCCATCAAATCAGTCTAGGTCGTCAACAGTGAACGCGACACGTGAGTCAACGAACACTTTCAAGAGAGGAGGTCGATAATGAAATCAAATACTCTTCAAACACTATTAATAGTTTTCTTGGTTGGTGGAACGATACTGCTGATCAGTAGTTTATTCACGGTTAAAAACTGGGAAAGAGGCTTGTTGTTTCAATTCGGTCAATTCCAGGGCGAGGAGATTCAGCCAGGCTTAAACTTTAAGTACCCATTCATAAATACTTACAAGGTCTATGACACAAGAATTCAATCTCTGGATAGTAAGCCAGAGAGTTTTCTCACCGTTAACAAAGAGGAAATTTTGGTCGATAGCTTTGTTAAGTGGAAAATCAAAGACTTGCAGCAATTTTATAAAGCGGTTCGAACAGAAGACAACGCTGAAAATCGATTAGAACAGAAGATCAATAACAGCTTGAAAGAACAAATTGCTAAGAGAAACACCGAAGACGTAGTAGCTGGTGATCGAAGTGAGATAATGAGTGTGGTGCAAAAGGCGCTAGACGAAGAAGCTGCTGCAATCGGAGTTGAAGTGGTTGATGTTCGCTTGAAACGTGTAGATCTGGCGGACCAAATCCAAAATAACGTCTACAATAGGATGCGATCTGAGCGCAGACGAATTGCAAATGAAAGTCGCGCAGAAGGTGAAGAAAAAGCCATTGCTATTCGAGCTAATGCAGAAAGGACAGAGGTTGAGTTAATTGCAGAGGCCGAAAAGAAAGCACAGCTTATTCGCGGTGAGGCAGATGCTTTGGCTACCAAAATTTACGCTGATTCGTTCGGGCAAGATGCAGAGTTTTATGATTTCTATCGCAGTTTAAATGCCTATAGAGAAACATTTAATTCATCCGGCGATCTCATTATCTTGGATCCGGATTCGGATTTCTTCAAACACTTTAATAGTTCAACAAGATAGTTGACTTTCGGTTAAGACAAAACGGCTCACTAATTGTGGGCCGTTTTAATATTTAAGGGTATGCGCGGAATCCTCTTACCAGTATAATCCGCCCGTAATTAACCTGACTCTTTCTTTAAGAAAGCCAAAAGCCATGGTCAATAACGCTAACTGGTTGCTCCCAGAAGGTGTTGAAGAAATACTTCCTACCGAAGCTCTTCAATTGGAGATGCTGCGCAGGAAGTTGATAGACGATTTCACCGCTAAGAACTTTTCTTTAGTGATGCCACCGGTAATGGAGTTTGCCGATGCTTTGTTATCCGGAACAGGGACTGAGTTAGACACTCAAACCTATAAATTTATGGACCAGCACACCAACCGTATGTTGGGTGTCCGAGCAGATATAACGCCACAAGTAGCAAGAATAGACTCTCACTATCTAGCACATAACGATATAAATAGACTCTGCTATTCAAGCACCGTACTGAGAACCAAGCCGGCGGAAATGGGCGGGCAACGCGAGCTTTTGCAAACCGGAGTAGAAATTTTTGGGGTCGCCGACTCTAGTGCTGACAAAGAAGTCATTAATGCAATGTTAGACGCGCTAGCTATAGCAAACATAGAGGGTTTAACGCTGAGCTTATCACACGTCGCAATTTACCGTGCCTTAGCTGCAAAGCATAAGCTATCGGAGTCGGAAGAAGCGCGGCTGCAAAGTATTTTGTTGCGAAAGTCGCGGCCTGAACTGGTTGAGTTTAATCGCAGCCTAAATGAGAAGCTGAGTTCTTTTGTTGCCTTGATCGGTATGCAAGGTGGCCGTGATGTTATCGAAGAAGCGCTGATCTATTTTGATGGGGAATCCGAGGTAATGGAAGCCTTGGCGGAACTAAAGGACGTAGTCGATTTTGTGCGAGATGATTTTGCGGACGTCAATATTCACATTGATTTATCAGATGTAGCGGGATATCGCTATTACACTGGTATTAAACACGCCGCTTATATCCCGGGTAGAGGGCGAACAGTGGCAAAGGGTGGTAGATATGACAGTATTGGTGAGCATTTTGGGCGTGCGCGTCCGGCCACTGGTTTCAGCTTAGACTTAAAGACTTTAGTTAAACTTGCAAATACAGACTGATATTACTTCGGTTTGATTTCTTGAGTAACTCAAATATGTAAATAATTTGTTAAACACATTAGACTAATGAGCAAAAAAGTAATTGTAGTGGGAACCCAATGGGGCGACGAAGGTAAAGGCAAGATAGTTGATCTGCTGACTGAAACCGCCAACGTCGTGGTCCGCTTTCAAGGCGGACACAATGCAGGTCATACCCTAGTTATTGAAGGAAAAAAGACGGTTCTTCATCTCATTCCATCTGGCATACTGCGAGACGGTGTTCATTGTTTAATTGGTAATGGTGTGGTTTTGGCACCGGATGCTTTGTTTAAAGAAGTCGACGAACTTGAGTTAAATGGTGTGCCAGTATCAGAACGATTGGGAATTTCTGAGGCATGTCCCCTTATCCTGCCGCACCATGTTGCTTTAGATCAGGCTCGCGAAATAAAACGCGGCAAAAAGGCCATTGGTACCACAGGCAGGGGAATCGGTCCTGCCTATGAGGACAAGGTCGCTCGTCGTGGAATTCGTCTAAGTGATTTGGTTTACGATAATGATTTTGCCAATAAATTAGAAGAGGTGATGGAATTTCACAACTTCTCATTGAGAAACTACTATGGTGTCGATGAATTGGATTTCCAACAAACACTTGATCGAACCTTGTCTTACAAAGAGCGACTAGAATCTTTGACGGTTGACGTGACTCAACTTTTGGACGACTACACAAACGAAGGACGCCCTATGATGTTCGAGGGTGCCCAAGGTATGATGTTAGACATCGACCACGGCACGTACCCGTTTGTTACCTCATCGAATACCTCGGCTGGCTCAGCAGCGGCAGGTAGTGGAGTGGGGCCAACTGTATTTGACGATGTTCTCGGTATCGTAAAAGCTTACACAACTCGCGTTGGAGCCGGTCCGTTCCCTACTGAGCTGTCGTGTGATGTAGGTGACCATCTTGGTACTAAAGGTCACGAATTCGGTGCCACGACGGGGAGAGAGCGACGCTGTGGTTGGTTTGACGCCGTGTTGATGAGGCGTTCAAGACAAGTGAATGGTTTGACGTCACTCTGTTTAACTAAACTCGATGTTTTAGATGGGTTGGAAGAGTTGAAAATATGCAATGGTTATAAGTACAAAGGTGAGACCTTGTCGGTAGCACCAGTTGGTGCCGACGCTTTGGAGGCTTGTGAACCTATTTATGAAACGATGCCTGGCTGGTCAGACAATACAATGGGCTGTAGGTCTATTGATGACCTGCCTCAGGCTGCACAAAATTATATCGCACGACTTGCTGAATTGGTGGGCGTGCCAATAGACATCGTTTCTACCGGTCCTGACCGCGCAGAAACGATAGTATTAAAAGACTTGTATGCGTAATGCTGTAAAACTACAGACGCTATGAGTTAGGAAATGAATGGAATTTGAAAAAGAAAAAAGATAAAAGTAAATCAAGAAAACACAAGAGCTTGAGCACGAATATAGTGCTTAAGTACTTGTCTCAGAGGAAAGAGCCTGCCAATACAAAAGCGATCGCCGAAACTCTAGGTAGAGTTGGAAAGGAAGGCAGGCAAGAGACATTTGCAATTTTAGAACAGCTGCGCGACGAAGGAAAAGTTAACCAATTAAGCAAGCATCGCTGGGCTATGAAGCATGCCATCATCGAGCACCGAGGAAGGGTAGTCGGGCATGTCGATGGGCATGGTTACGTGCTTACTGAACAGACCAAAGAAAAAGTATTTCTGCGCACGCATGAAATGCGAGAAGTGTTACATAACGACATCGTAAACGTCCGAATCACAGGTAGAGATAGACGCAATAAACTGTTCGGTATGATTACCGAAGTAGTTGAGCGTGGGAACCAGACTGTAGTTGGTCGCTATTTCACTGAAAGTAATTTGCATTTCGTAGTACCCGATGATCAACGAATTGGACAAGATATTTTTGTACTCCAAGAGCACACCGCTGGGGCTGAACCGGGGCAGGTAGTTTCCGTAAAGATTACCAAACATCCTACCAAGCACTTTCAACCCATTGGTGAAATTGTTGAAGTGCTCGGTGACTATCTTGCGCCAGGGATGGAAATAGAAATTGCTATTCGTAAGCATCAGCTACCTCATCAATGGCCTGATAACGTTGAAAGGCAGATCAAAAGTTTTGGTGAAGAAGTCTCTGACAACGACATCAAGGGTAGAAAAGACATTCGAGATTTGCCACTGGTTACTATTGATGGTGAAGACGCTCGCGACTTTGATGATGCAGTCTATTGCGAGGCACTAAAAAATGGACGCTACCGACTCTTGGTGGCTATCGCGGATGTTTCGACTTATGTTAAGGAGGGTAGCCCACTTGATCAAGAAGCGTGGCAGCGGGGGACATCAGTGTATTTCCCTAATAATGTGATTCCGATGCTACCAGAGATTCTGTCTAATGGTTTATGTTCATTAAATCCAAATGTTAATCGACTTTGTTTTGTTTGTGATATGGAAATCAATGCTGATGGTGAGATAGAGAATTTCGACTTTTACCAGGCTGTCATGTTTTCACATGCCCGATTAACTTACACGGAAGTAGCGTCGCTCATGGGGGGGGATAAGGTCGATTGTGGTATTGCAGATGAACTTCAACCTCACATAATTGAACTGGCTAAACTCTCAAAGTTGCTGGGTAGTCGGCGGCGACAAACTGGCGCGATTGAATTCGAAATACCGGAGCCTGTGATCATTTTTGATGAAGATCGAAAAATACAGCGCGTCGAGGCAAGGCAGAGAAATGATGCTCACCGGTTAATTGAGGAATGCATGCTCGCGGCAAACATTTGTGCCTCCTTAATGTTGGATGACTCTAACGCAGTCGGTATTTATCGTGTACATGATCATCCAGATGAAGATCGCATTGAAGATACAAGAGTATTTTTAAGGCAATTTAAGTTGTTACTCAAAGGCGGTGATACCCCCACGCCGAAAGACTTTGCCGACCTTATTTCTCGAATCGATGATCCATTGACCTCGAAAATAGTTCAGACCGCTCTGCTAAGAAGCATGAAGCAAGCACGCTATGATGTTGAAAATAGCGGGCACTTTGCCTTAGATTTTGATTCATATACGCACTTTACTTCACCTATTCGCCGCTATCCAGATTTGATAGTGCATAGGCAGATTAGCCGTTTACTGCAGCAGCCTGAACTCGAAGATACTGATGATAAACACCAGCAAATTCTTCAGGCAGCCGAGCAATCCTCGATGGCGGAGAGAAGAGCTGAGTCGGCGACTAGAGAGGCAATTCAATGGCTTAAATGCGAATTTATGAGTCATAAAATTGGCGAGAGATTACTCGGTATCGTCACCAGCGTTACCGAATTTGGTCTTTTCGTGGAGCTCGAGCAATTCTATGTTGATGGCTTGGTGCACATTACATCACTCGGCCAGGATTATTATCATTTTGATAGTGATCGGCGGCGTTTAGTTGGTGAGCATTCGGGAAGAGTGTACAAATCAGGTGATCAGCTCGAAATCCAGGTTTCGAGGGTGGATATGGAACAAGGTCGTATAGACTTTGCTTTGACAGAGGTTAGGGATGAGAAGTTTAGCCTTTCGAAAAAATCTAAAAAACAAAGTGGTTTTAGCAAAGATAAAACCAAACGAAGCTATGCTCATAAGTCGGGTAGCGGTTCGCGCAAGAAACGCGCCAGAAAAAACTGAGTAGTCCAAAAATATGTCAAAGAGAACAATTTGGGTAACAGGGCATCATGCAGTTGCTGCTGTAATTTCTTTAAGTCCGGAGCGAGCGGTTAGCCTCTGGGTTGTAATTAACCAAAAGAACCAAACACAAGCGGCACTGGTAGATCAAGCAACTCAGCTAGGCCTTGCAATTCATCCGGTAGACAAACGAGATCTGGTCAAAAGGTGCGGCAGTGAACAGCATCAAGGTATCGCGTTGGAAGTTGTACCTAAAAGGGATGGTAACGAACACGATTTAGGAAATTTCTTAATTAAAACTTTCGAACAAAAAGCGCCTTTATTGCTTATCTTAGATCAAGTTCAAGATCCGCATAATTTTGGTGCTTGTTTGAGAACAGCTGATGCGGCTGGGGTAGATGCCGTTGTGGTCGCCAAAGACAATTCAAGCCCTATGACGCCAGTTGTTCAAAAAGTCGCCAGTGGTGCGGCTGAAACCATGCCAGTGTTTAGAGTTAGTAACTTAGCTCGAACGCTTGAGATGCTCAAAAAATCAGGCCTATGGCTTATTGGTACCTCTGATAAAGCATCGCATTCGATCTATCAGTCCAAACTCGATGGACCAATAGGCTTGATTATGGGAGCTGAGGGTAAGGGGATGAGATCTCTGACGGAGAAAAAGTGCGATTCATTAGTCAGCTTACCAATGGCAGGAGTCGTAGTTTCCAGCTTAAATGTCTCGGTTGCGACTGGTGTGTGTTTGTATGAAATCGTTCGTCAAAGAAATCTCTAGTACAGTCGATTAAGATCAGGTTGGGCTCACTGAAGGCTGGTCATAGCCTGATCAATTTTTGCTGCGCAAATAAAATCATTCTCAGAGAGTCCGTTTATGGAATGAGTTGAGTAAGTTACCTTGCAGCGATTGTATGAGACAACCATATCAGGATGGTGGTCTTCTTGCTCTGCAATGCCGGCTACTAAGTTAGTGAAATTAATAGTTTCCTTGTATGTGGTGAATCGAAATGTCTGTTCTAGTACATTCTCCGTTGCACAATATTGCCAGTGAGGAACCGCTTTTCTGAGTTCTTCAATTTGCGATAAATTGAGGGGCGTAGTTTCTGCATCTAATTGTCTGCAAGAACCATCTAATAGTTTATTGAGCTTCTCGTTCATAGTATTCTTCGGCTCTCATTGTTTTGTAACAACTATATCACTATTTTAAGTAGTAAGGAGTGGGCGAGTGCCACCACATCATAACGCTTGGGTCTGGATGGACCTCGAAATGACAGGATTGGATCCAGAAAAAGATCGTATTATCGAAATGGCGACTATCATCACTGATGGTGATCTTAGAGTGATTGCTGAAGGACCGGTTATTGTGATTCATCAGTCCAATGCACTATTGGATGGGATGGATGAATGGAATACTCGGACACATAACAAAACGGGCTTGGTAACTAAAGTAAAAACTTCAAGAGTGACTGAAAGACAGGCGGAAATTGAAACGCTTGACTTTATTCAAAGGCATACGCTAAAAAATAGAGCGCCTTTGTGCGGCAATAGTATTTGCCAAGATAGGCGTTTTCTTTATAAATATATGCCTGAATTGAGTAACTGGTTACACTATCGAAACATCGATGTTAGTTCTTTTAAAGAAGTTGCACGACAGTGGTCACCAAGCATATTAGGTGGATTTGATAAGCGCGCAACTCATCAGGCTTTAGATGATATTAAAGAGTCTATTGAAGAGTTACGATATTATCGAGATAACCTAATCAGATTGGATATGGACGCTGAGGATTTTGACTACTAGCCCCGCTAGTAGTCTGGCCGCTCTGTTAATGTTTGTAGTTTAAATATTAGGCCTTGTTCGCCCAAAGGTCGTGCTCGTCACTGGCATGTACTTTGACTTGTACTATGTCACCAACCGAATGGTTTGTTTCTTCGTTTAAATAGACCAGGCCATCTATCTCGGGCGCATCTGCCTTACTGCGACCAATGGCGCCGTCATTATCAACTTCGTCGATGATGACGTCGATAGTCGAGCCTACTTTTCTGGCTAGTTTGGCCGTGCTTATTTCAGCCTGTAGGGCCATAAATTCTGCCAACCGTTCTTCTTTGACCTCATCAGCTACCGGATTAGCAAGATTGTTGGCTGGCGCGCCTTCCACCGGTGAATAAGTGAATGCTCCTACGCGATCAAGTTGTGCTTGGTCAATAAAGTCGAGTAACTGTTTGAAGTCATCATCAGTTTCCCCCGGAAACCCAACGATAAATGTACTTCTAATGGTTAGATCTGAACACGTCTCTCGCCATTTTTTGATTCGCGACAAAGTGTTATTGATTGAGCCAGGTCGCTTCATCGCTTTTAAAATCTTTGGTGCCCCATGCTGAAATGGTATGTCGAGATAAGGGAGAATTTTACCCTCTGACATCATTGGTATGATGTTGTCGACATGAGGGTAGGGGTACACATAGTGGAGACGAACCCAAGGCGACTGATCGTCGCCAACTTGAGAGAGAGCCTCACATAAATCCAGCATCTTGGTTTTCACTGGTTGGCCATTGTGAAAAGTCGTTCGGTATTTTGTATCGACACCATAGGCGCTGGTGTCCTGAGAGATAACCAAGAGCTCCTTGACCCCCGATGCCACCAACCCTTGTGCTTCAGCTACAACCTCGTTAGCGGGACGACTTACAAGGTCGCCGCGCATGGAGGGAATGATACAAAAGCTACAACGATGATTGCAGCCCTCGGAAATTTTCAAATAAGCATAATGTCTGGGAGTTAACTTAATCCCCTGTGGGGGAACCAGATCTATATGTGGGTTGTATTCTTTCTCGTATGGCAAATGTTGTTTCACAGCACCCAGTACATGTTCGTAGGCATGCGGTCCGGAGACATCCAATACACTAGGGTGTACATCTGTAATATCAGATTCAGTAGCGCCCATGCAGCCAGTTACAATGACTTTGCCATTGTTATTTAACGCTTCTCCTATGGTATCCAGCGACTCCTTTTTAGCCGCATCGATAAAACCACAGGTGTTGACTACCACCATATCAGCGTCTTGGTATGTCGGGACGATTTCGTAACCGTTGGTTTTGAGTTCGGTGAGAATTAGCTCGGAATCAACCAGGGCTTTGGGGCACCCCAGGCTTATAAATCCGATTTTTGGCGCAGTCTGTTTCATTTTGTGGTCAATCAGTTGTTACGCGTCGGATTATAGGACAAAAGTAGTAAGTTAATGAGTATTTAGACACAAAAACATACGGCCCTGGATAGCATCAATTTGGATATTTATGAGTAAACACGTGTCTATTACGCCTATTTATTTAACTTTGGTGACTGTCTTGACCCTGCAACCGCGCTATATATAGCCAAGGATGGCTGGTATGCTGATTTTGCAGGAGCAAACACCAGTCCGTAGATCCTGTACATATGCGCTCCTTTGCGTCCCTGCAACCGCGCTATATATAGCCAAAGATGGCTAGTATGCTGATTTTGCAGGAGCAAACACCAGTCCGTACATCCTGTACATATGCGCTCCTTTGCGTCCCTGCAACCGCGCTATACCGTACATCCTGCACATAAGAAAAGGCGGCCTTTTTAGGGGCCGCCTTCTCAAGCTCCACGAAACAAATCCTTTTGTCCCTAAAATTGGAATCACCAGCCCCCGTCTAAGTAGGGGCTATTGATTATCCAAACTGATTCATGGTGTTGTCTGCGCCCGCGGCTTTCAAAGCAGCGTCGCCAGAGAAGTACTCCTTGTGGTCATCACCAATGTTAGATCCAGCCATGTCTTGGTGCTTGACGCAGGCCAAGCCTTGACGGATTTCTTTACGCTGTACGCCTTTCACATACGCCAGCATGCCCTCTTCACCGAAGTAACCCTGAGCGAGATTATCTGTTGACAATGCAGCCGTGTGATACGTAGGTAATGTGATCAAGTGATGGAAAATTCCCGCGTCGCGTGAACCATCGCGCTGGAAGTTCTGAATCATTACATCAGCTTTAGCAGATAGCTCAGTATCATCGTATTTTTCATTCATTAACTCGTCACGGTTGTAAGCGCTAACGTCTTCACCTGCTTCAACCATTAAGTCATAGGCCTGTTGACGGAAAGATAGCGTCCAGTTAAATGATGGTGAGTTGTTGTACACCAACTTGGCATTTGGAACCACTTCACGAATACGGTTAACCATGCCACCGATTTGACCAACGTGTGGTTTCTCTGTCTCGATCCAGATAAGATCAGCACCGTTTTGTAGGCTAGTGATGCAGTCTAAAACGCAACGATCTTCACCCGTTCCTTCTTTGAATTGGAAGAGGCCGCTCGCCAAACGTTTGGGACGTACTAATTGGCCGTCACGGTGAATAACAACGTCGCCATTTTGCATTTGACTTGGAGTTAATTCTTCACAATCAAGAAAAGCGTTGTATTGATCGCCTAAATCACCTGGTTCAGTGGTTACTGCGATTTGCTTAGTCAGACCAGCACCCAATGAGTCCGTACGTGCGACGATGACGCCGTCGTCAACACCCAGCTCCATGAATGCATAGCGTACTGCGCGAATTTTAGCTAGGAAGTCTGCGTGCGGAACAGTGACTTTGCCATCTTGGTGGCCACATTGCTTTTCGTCAGAAACTTGGTTTTCAATTTGGATCGCACAAGCACCCGCTTCAATCATTTTTTTAGCAAGAAGGTAAGTGGCCTCTTCGTTTCCGAATCCAGCGTCGATATCGGCTATGATCGGGACAACGTGCGTTTCGAAGTTATCGATTTTATTCTGAACTTCCTCGGCTTTTGCTGTGTTACCAGCCGCGCGTGCTGCATCCAACTCAGTGAATAGGTGTCGTAACTCGCGTGCATCAGCTTGACGCAAGAAAGTATAAAGTTCTTCGATCAGTGCTGGTACGGATGTTTTTTCGTGCATTGATTGATCAGGCAAGGGTCCGAATTCTGATCGGAGAGCAGCAATCATCCACCCGCTTAAGTACAAATAGCGCTTACTTGTCGTACCGTGGTGTTTTTTCACAGCGATCAGCTTTTGTTGACCGATAAAACCATGCCAGCAGCCGAGTGATTGAGTATAGCTTGAGGAATCTGCATCGTAATCAGCCATATCTTTACGCATGATGCCTGCAGTGTACTTGGCGATTTCCAAGCCGGTTTGAAAGCGGTTTTGTAGCTTCATTCGTGCCGCATATTCTGGGTTGATACCGGCAAAAGCGGTGCCATTTTCGCTGATTAGCTTGTCAGCGAATTTAATCGCATCTTGATAGGTAGACATAAATCATCTCCTGTGTTTTTAGTAAACTTCTATTATTGCGTTGCTAAAATTCACCAACGCCTGTTTAAAACTTCGAGTCTGGTGACTTCTCACGAGACCTTCTTTCATGGATCTTGAACGGTTGGTAGCAAAACGAGAAGCAGGAGCTCTCGCTTCATTACATCTTTGCTCCCTTATTTAGCTATTATTTGGCTAATGAGGCATTTAGTGCATTCGTTTCCGATGTAGGTACAATAGTAGCGAAAGCAGTATTCACCAATATTCTGAAATGTATTATTGCCATTTCTTTTTTGAATAATGGTAGCACCATTCACCATTTTTCTGTACCTCTGCACGAGTATTTTTGTAATGAATGATGTAAATAAAAGTCACTATTAGTGCTTGGAGTTAAAATCAGATGGTTATTGTGTTGTAAGCATTGTCTGTTATTGTATTTATTAGAAAGGGGTTTATCCTTGCCCGCGGGCTCAATACGTTTCTAGCATGTTTGCTTTGACAGTCGCCAGATTAGACAAGGCGGCAAGACTTGATCGAATTGTAGGAGATTTGAAATGAGTAATTATTTAGATCGAGCGGAATTGAAGGTGAATTCGGCGTTGGCCAGTTTTATAGAAGATGAGGTTTTAAATGGACTCGAAATCACTGCAGAAAGGTTTTGGGCCTCTCTAGCCAATGTGGTAGCTGATTTAACGCCAATAAATCAAGAGTTGTTGCGCAAAAGAGAGAGCATTCAACAACAAATCGATGCTTGGAACATAGCTAATAAAAGCAAGTTCGATATAGAACAATACAAGGAGTTCCTCGGTGATATTGGGTATTTAGTTGACGAGGGAGAAGACTTTTCTATTGACACTGAAAATGTAGACGTAGAGATAGCTCAACAAGCTGGTGCCCAACTCGTTGTGCCAACGTCTAATGCTCGTTTTGCTTTGAATGCTACTAATGCTCGATGGGGTAGTTTGTATGATGCGCTGTATGGAACTGACGCTATTGCAGAGGAAGGCGGCGCACACAAATCAGGCCCTTACAATCCTGTTCGTGGCGCAAAAGTCATTGAATTCGCCAAAGGCTTCCTAGACAAAAGCTTTCCTCTCAAGAGTGGATCTCACTCAGACGTCATTTCATATTCTGTGGATAGTGATAAATTGCAGGTAACCTTGGAGGGCAACCAGAGCACAGCGCTTGCAAACAATGATCAATTTGTCGGATTTTTAGGCGAGGATGGTTCTCCCAGTAGAGTTGTTTTAAAGAATAACGGACTTCACGTTATTGTTGAAATAGACCGCCAGTCGCCAATCGGTAAATCGGACAAAGCTGGTGTAAAAGATTTGACCATGGAAGCAGCGGTTACGGCAATACAAGACTTTGAAGATTCCGTCGCAGCAGTGGATGCCAAGGATAAAATCGGTGTGTATCGAAATTGGCTGGGCCTAATGAAAGGAGATCTAAAGGAAACGTTCATTAAAGGCGGCTCCCAAATGACTCGAGAATTAGAAGCGGATAAGGTTTTTAAATCCGCTGATGGCGGTGAGTTGAGGCTGCATGGTAGAAGTCTTTTGTTTTGTCGGAATGTGGGTCACTTGATGAGTAATCCGGCGATTCTTGATCAAAATGGGAGTGAAATTCAAGAGGGAATCATGGACGCAATGATCAGTGTGTTGATTGCGATGCATGACTTAAACAATACGGGAAAACTATCAAACTCTCGCACAGGAAGCGTTTATATCGTAAAGCCAAAAATGCATGGCCCTGAAGAGGTCGCCTTTGCAAATACATTGTTTAATCATGTCGAGGATGAGCTCGGGTTAAAAAGACACACAATCAAGATAGGCGTGATGGATGAAGAGCGCAGAACAACAGTCAATTTAAAGCAATGTATTCGGCAGGTAAAAGATCGCGTTGTGTTCATCAATACGGGCTTTTTAGACCGCACCGGCGATGAGATCCACACCAGTATGCTTCTTGGTGCTATGGATACAAAAGCGAATATCAAAAAACAACCTTGGATTGCTGCATACGAGGATTGGAACGTTGATATTGGTCTGGAGTGCGGCCTTTCAGGTAAGGCTCAAATAGGAAAAGGAATGTGGGCGATGCCAGATGAAATGGCTGAAATGCTGGTGCAAAAAATAGGTCATCCGGAAGCGGGAGCGAACACAGCTTGGGTTCCATCTCCCAATGGTGCGACATTGCATGCAACTCACTACCATGATGTGAACGTATTCGATGTTCAAACGTCGTTGAAAGCACGAGCCAGAGCCTCGTTAGATGACATTTTAACCGTGCCGTTGTGCGCAGATGTCACCTCACTCACTGAACAACAAATACAGGCTGAGTTAGACAATAATGTTCAGGGCATTCTGGGCTATGTGGTTCGTTGGATTGATCAAGGCGTTGGTTGTTCCAAAGTGCCCGACATCAACAACGTCGGACTGATGGAGGATCGGGCAACATTACGTATTTCTAGCCAACATATCGCAAACTGGTTAGAACACGCTGTGACCAATGAGGCGCAAGTTACTGAGACATTCGAAAGAATGGCACAAGTGGTTGATCAGCAAAATGAAGGTGATCCATTGTATCAACCAATGTACGGAAATTTCGACACTAGTTTTGCTTACAGAGCTGCGATTGAACTTGTATTCAAAGGTAAAGAACAGCCAAATGGCTACACAGAGCCTTTGCTGCATGCCTATCGGCTTAAACTGAAAGCTGCGCAATTAAACTAGCATCTGAATCTTTTTAGTAAATAGGCTGTTTAATTATCTGGGGGTGCCAGTTATAAGTGCCTGTTGTTTGATTTTTATTAAGTTTGATAAAAGGTAAACCGCGATTTTTTTGTAAGATCGCCTTTACCCTAAAAACTTACTTGCAACAGCGATCACACTGAGAATGCCAGAACGATCAAGCTGATTACGACTATTGCAGTTGCGATAATACGCACTCTGCAGTAGTCGTGCGACACGATATTTCGGTTGGCAAAACGATAATCGACCAGCATTAGCAATATAAAGGTCACAGCTAAAGTGAAGAAAAATAGAATGTAGGGCCCGGTAGATACAAGAATTAGCCAAGGCGTTAAGACCATGAAATTGCTCGCCAGCATCAGAGCAGATGGTGAAATTGGTTTTATACTTCCTGAGTTATCGGTAGTTTGGGTTAAGGATACACCCCACTGCACTCCCGCCATAAAACTGACGATGGCCAGAGAGTAAAGAACCATGGCATTTTTTACCTCGCCAATGATGGGTAAGGTAAAAATCCCGAAATAGGGCGCTAACGCGGCAAAAATAAACGGAAAGCATCCTAACATTGTGAGAGGCACAAAGACGCTCCTGAGAGATTTTAAGTTTTCAGCTTGGTCTTGCATCAGTAATGGGCGTTTATGGCTTGGCTAGCGTTTTATTAGTGTCGGTAAAAATTAAGAGACTCATGGCTTCTACTTATAGTCTCTTCATGATTTCGATGGTAGCATTAGCCACCATGATTTTATCCACATAATCTTCGCATGTCCGAGCAAATTATCAGCGCCATTACCAATCAATTGCACTCGGTAATCGATCCTTTAACGCAGTCAAAGCTCACAGCTAACAAAGGCTTGGTGTCAGTCTTCGTCGATGAACAAAAAGTCACGATCAATCTTAGTAGGGGTTATCCGATAAAGGAGAGTGTGTCTGAATTGGCGAACCTCGTCAGGGCCAGTTTAGCTGCATTAGATCTGGGGCAACGAGATTTAGAGGTGCTAGTTACTCAACGAATTATTTCTCACAGTGCACAACAAGGTGCTCAAGCTGTACCAGGAATCAAAAATATTATTGCTATAGCGTCTGGTAAAGGCGGTGTCGGTAAATCCACTTGTTCTGCCAATCTTGCTCTTGCGCTCAGTAAAGCTGGAGCAAAAGTTGGGATGTTGGATGCTGATATATATGGCCCCAGTCAGCCTCGAATGCTTGGCATCTCTGGCAAGCCAGAAGCTTTGGAAAACAAAATGCTTTTACCGATGGTCAATCACGATATCAAGATTATGTCGATTGGCTTTTTGGTTGAAGAAGACACCCCGATGATATGGCGAGGCCCTATGGTAACCCAAGCGCTTGAGCAAATGTTGCGTGGCACGGCTTGGAGTTACGATGATCAAGAAATAGATTATTTGGTCATCGATTTACCACCGGGCACAGGAGATATACAACTCACTCTCAGCCAAAAAGTCCCCGTCGCAGGCGCGGTTATTGTTACCACTCCTCAGGACATTGCCTTATTGGATGCTCGAAAAGCTTATAAAATGTTTGAAAAAGTAGATGTGCCAGTTTACGGAGTAATTGAGAATATGAGTACCCATATTTGTTCTGAGTGTGGTCATGAGGAGGCGATATTTGGTTCTCAAGGGGCGCAGAAAATGGCAGAGGATTACGGATTGGAGTTGTTGGGACAGATACCACTTGAAATGGCTATTCGTCAGCAAGCCGATTCTGGTGAACCGACAGTCATCGCCGCACCTCAGACTGAAACCGCAAAGAGATATCTTTCCATTGCGTTAAAAATAGCAGGTAAGCTCTCTGCCAAGAAAAAAGATTTTAGTGCTAGTTTTCCCAATATTGTCGTCGAAAATTCGTAATAAGATTCCACGAAGTCAGAAAATAATAGTTTTGAAATTGGGCTGGCCAGGCACCTAACGGGTAAAAAAATGAGCGATAGTAGTATTGGTAAGTTATTCAAGGTAACCACTTTTGGCGAAAGTCATGGCAGGGGGATTGGTTGCGTGGTTGATGGTTGCCCGCCAGGAATGAAACTCAATGAGGCAGACTTACAACCTGACCTCGACAGACGAAAGCCGGGCCAGTCGAAATTCACAACTCAAAGACGCGAACCGGATGAAATCCAAATATTTTCTGGCGTGTTTGAAGGTGAAACAACCGGTACTTCGATCGGTATGATTATCCATAACACTGACCAAAAATCGAAAGATTATTCAAATATCATGAATACCTTCAGACCGGGCCATGCTGACTATACCTATCATCATAAGTATGGAAATCGTGATTACCGAGGAGGGGGGCGTTCATCTGCTCGAACTACCGCGATGATTGTTGCCGCGGGTGGTATTGCAAAAAAATATTTATCAGAGCAAGAAGGTATAAAAATTCGAGCTTATCTTTCCCAGATGGGGCATATTCGAGCGGAAAAAGTCGATTTTGATGAAGTTTCTCAGAACCCGTTCAATTGTCCTGATCCAGATAAAGTCGAAGCAATGGGAGAGCTAATTAATCAGTTAAGGCGTGATGGAGATTCAATTGGTGCGAAGATCACTGTGGTTGCGAGCAATATGCCAGTGGGGTTGGGTGAACCGGTGTTCAATGAATTAGACGCAGATATAGCAAAGGCACTTATGAGTATCAATGCGGTGAAGGGCGTGGAAATTGGTGCTGGTTTTGATGCAGTAGAACAAAGGGGGTCTGAACATAGAGATGAGTTATACCCAGATGGCTTCGATAGCAATAATGCTGGCGGTATCCTTGGTGGTATCTCTTCAGGTCAAGACGTAGTAGCAAGTCTTGCGTTAAAACCAACTTCGAGCATTACAAAGCCTGGTGTGAGCATCGATACCGAAGGGAAACGCACTGAAGTCATTACCAAAGGCCGGCATGATCCTTGTGTAGGGATACGAGCGGTGCCAATTGCCGAAGCAATGTTGGCGATTGTTATTATGGATCATTATTTAAGGCATCGTGCGCAGAATAATGATGTGTCAGTATCAACGCCTAAGATTCCAGCCTCGAGACACGTAGATCATTGATTAAGTTGCGGCTTTTATGCGCAGAAATGGATCTCAGACGACATTAGAATGCGCCGCAATAAAAATAGTAAATTGACCGGCAAAGTACTTACGCCTTTTCTAATCGAAATAGGCTTGTAGTGCTGCCATGGAAAACTGGCGCTTCTCGAATTTCTATTTCTTTTACTTTGCAACGGTCGGTATCATTATGCCTTACTGGGGCATGTATCTCGATTATTTGGGATTCTCCGGAAAAGAAATAGGTCAATTAATGGCGATCTTCCTGGCTACAAAGATGGTAGCGCCGAATATTTGGGCTTGGGTAGCTGATTGGTTAGTAGCTAGATATGGTAGTGCCATGAGAATGGTTGTCTTTGCCACACTGCTGACTTTTTTGATTTATTTGCT
>JAKVBA010000043.1:0-8351 GCA_022447525.1 Gammaproteobacteria bacterium | reverse complement strand
ATGTTGGGCTACTGTATCTTCTGGAATGCCACTTTGCCTCAGCTTGAAGCGGCAACCCTTAATCATATTAACAACAAAAATCAATATGGGAAAATTAGGCTATGGGGCTCCCTCGGTTTCATTGTCACAGTAACTAGTGTTGGCCTTATCATGGACCTAACTGGCCCCGAGGCCATTTTACCATCCGGCGCAATAGCCCTATTTTTATTATTTTTGGCTAGTTTGTTGATGCCCAATAAAAAGCTTGCAATCAATGGCCCAACCAATAAAGAGTCAGTGAATGGCATTAGCGCGGTATTAAACTACAAAATAGTGATTCTGCTGTTTCTGTGTTTTTTAATGCAGCTGAGTCACGCTCCTCTGCAGTCTTTTATGAGTCTTTATTTTGAGGGATATGGTTATACGAATTGGCAAATAGGGTTACTCTGGACAACTGGGGTGGTATGTGAAATTTTCGTGTTTATCTTCGCTTACAGACTGCTGGAGAGATACACCTTATCCAGTATGCTCACCTTCACCTTTACGGTAGCCGCGTTACGTTGGCTGTTTTTAGGATTATTTCCTGACCAAATCGGTTTGGTGATTCTCACTCAAGCTTCGCACGCAATTACTTTTGGTCTTTATCATGCTGTAATGATGCAGATAATTAATCGACTCTTCGTCGGCGTTTACCAGATACGGGGACAGGCTCTTTATAGCAGCATAACCTTCGGTCTTGGTGGTGCTGTGGGTAGTTTTATCAGTGGATATATTTGGAGCGATATAGGAAAGCAAGAATTGTTTATACTGGTCGGATTACTGATGCTGGTGGTCTCAATAATTAGTTATTTTATAAGCGATAGATTAGTAGGAAAAGCTTCACAATAACCTCATGCTATCAACCTAAACTTCTGGCATGAAAATTTTGCACTGGTTCCGAGAGGACCTCAGGCTGGCAGACAATCCAGCGCTATACGAAGCATCACAAGGCAACGAATTAATAGCCTTGTTTGTTATCCCTCAAAATATTGGTGGAGCGAGCAAATGGTGGCTCCATAATTCCCTACAATCTCTGAGCAACGATTTGTCAAAATCAGGGGTCCAATTAATTTTGCGTCAAGGAGATCCCATATCTGTAGTACCAGAGCTTGCTCAAGAGGCAGGGATAGATTTGTTAACCTGGAATCGAGTCTATTCTCCTCAAGGGGTACTCCAAGGATCAGCGATCAAGGAGGCGCTAAATGGTTCAGGGATAAAGGTGGAGTCATTTAATTCTCAGTTGTTAATAGAGCCCACTAAAGTTTTAAATAAACAAGGTAAAGCCTTTAGGGTGTTTACGCCATTTTGGAAACACTGCTTGGCCATGCTTGAGCCGCCATTACCCTTGACCGTCCCTAGTTTAAAAGGGACAAGTTTTCAACTTGAGTCCGCGAGACTGGAAACCTTAGGATTAATACCTTCACAACCAAATTGGGCCCAAAGCTTTGATGCACTCTGGCAGCCTGGTGAGCAGGGTGCGATTGAGGCTTGGAGAAAATTTAGCGAAGGTGGAATCAACCAATATGCTCAAGGGCGCGATTTTCCCGGTGAATGTAATACATCCTTGTTGTCGCCTCATCTTACTTGGGGGGAAATAGGGCCAAATCAACTCTGGTACTACACACAGGAGCTGATGGCCGGCAATCAGTTGGCCAACGAGAACGGTGAAAAGTTTTTGTCAGAGATTGGGTGGCGTGAATTCAGTCGCTATCTATTAGTGCATTTCCCGCAAATAGAGAAGAGTTCATTTAATCCCTTGTTTGATGATTTTGTTTGGCAAAATAAAGAGTCGAACCTAATCGCTTGGCAAAAGGGTCAAACAGGGTACCCTATTGTAGATGCAGGCATGAGAGAATTATGGCAAACAGGCTATATGCATAACCGGGTAAGAATGATTACAGCTTCGTTCCTTACTAAGCATTTGCTCTGTAATTGGAGATCGGGTATGGCTTGGTTTTGGGATACCCTAGTAGACGCCGATATCGCTAACAACACAGCTAGTTGGCAATGGGTAGCTGGCTGCGGCGCAGACGCCTCTCCTTATTTTCGGATATTTAATCCAATTTTACAGGGCGAAAAGTTTGACGGAGATGGTCAGTATACAAAAAGGTGGGTTCCGGAATTAACAATGTTGCCAAACAAGTATTTACATAAGCCATGGGAAGCTAGTGAGACAATATTGAAAACAGCCGGTGTAGAACTTGGAACTAATTACCCAAAACCACTTGTTGATCACAAACTCGCGCGTGAGCTTGCTCTGTCTAGGTACCATGAGATGAAGTTAAATCATCAATAACAAAAATAGAATATATTGTTGATATCAATCAAATATACAGATTGACCGGCCCGTTTTATAGTTGGTTTCGTTCAGTGATAATTTAAATGTTCGAGGAAAATATGTCTGATCAATTTATTCCGACTGCACAAATGGAAGGCCATTTAGTACCAAGCGTTACCTTTAGAATCCGTGAAGGCGATGAGTGGGTGAGTCGTACCAGTGAGGATCTGTTCAAAGGAAAAAACGTCGTGGTTTTCTCACTTCCTGGTGCTTTTACACCAACCTGTTCGTCTACTCATTTACCAAGATATAATGAACTGGCGTCAACTTTTGGTGACAATGGAGTTGACGAGATTATATGCATGAGTGTTAATGATACCTTTGTTATGAATGCATGGAAGCAGAATCAGGAAGCTGATAACCTTACGGTGATACCTGATGGCAATGGAGAATTTACCGAGGGAATGAAGATGTTGGTGTCTAAAAAGGATCTAGGCTTCGGAAAGCGCTCATGGAGGTATTCAATGCTTGTTAAGGACGGTGTGGTTGAGAAAATGTTCGTCGAACCAAATAAGCCTGGGGACCCTTTCGAGGTGTCCGATGCTGATACGATGCTTGAATATATAAACCCTTCCGCTGTCAAACCGAGTTCTGTTGCTATTATTACAAAACCAGGTTGTCCTTACTGCTCAAAAGCGAAGGCCTTACTCGAATTAAAAGGAATTGCATATGAAGAAATAGTGTTAGGAAAAGACGCCACGTCTGTTAGTGTAAAGGCGATTTCTGGTAATACGACTGTCCCTCAAATATTTGTCGATGGTGAGAATATAGGTGGCTCAGATGATCTGGAAACTTTCCTTCAAGAAAAGTAAAACGGCACGTTTAAATGTCATCGCAATATAAATAAATATTAGGAAATCACTATTGAGAGAATATTCACCAAAGACCAATTATGAGGAAATTGGATTTTCAACTACAGATTTACAAAAGCTGGCTAAATGGACCATGCCGTTTGGTAGATACGCTGGTAGGGTGCTTATAGATTTACCTGAAGATTATCTGTTTTGGTTCCATAAGAATGGCTTTCCTGATGGGGAGTTGGGTACGCTTATGAAACTATGTTTGGATTTGAAGATAGAGGGTTTAGATTCAGTGATTAAACCCCTCAAGCAATGAATAGGGTAGTCTGAATGAATTTGAGGGATCTTCAGTACTTGGTTTCAGTTCACAATTGCAAGAGTTTTAGTCGAGCTGCAAATGAATGCTTCGTCAGCCAGCCTACGCTTAGTGGGCAGATTAAAAAGTTAGAGGAGCAATTGGGCTCTTCTTTAATAGAGCGCTCGACTAGAAAAGTTTTGTTCACACCGCTTGGCGAGGACGTAGTTAGGCACGCTAAGGACATCTTGAGATCAGTAGACAAAATACAATCGGTAGTACAAAGCCACGGTGACCCAATGGCAGGAGAGTTCCATATAGGTTTAATCCCTACAATTGGCCCCTTTTTGCTACCATTGATAATGCCTGGTCTAGGTGAATTATTTCCACAAACTAAGCTATTTTTGTATGAACTTAGAACGCAAGATTTACTTCAGCAGCTACAAAAAGGGGAAATAGATGCGGCCATATTAGCACGACTGAATTGGGTGTTGCCGTATGATCAAATTGACCTATATCACGAGCCGATGCAACTTGCCGTAAGCAAGGATGACTGCCTGCTTGATAGTATAGATGAGGTCTGTTTAGAGCATTTAGATAATCGAAGGGTGCTTATGCTTGAGGATGGCCATTGCCTTAGAGATCAGGCGCTAGACGTCTGCTTTAGCGCTGGAGCAAGAGAGGATAATCGGTTTAGGGCAACCAGCATGGATACTTTGTTACATATGGTGGCTACTGGCACAGGTATGACACTGATACCTGATTTGGCAACGCGTACAAGAGTTCAAGGTGTGCGTTTTATTCGCTTCAAAGATCCTGCTCCTAACCGGGAAATAGTCATGTTGACTAGAAAAAACTGTCCTAGGACTGATGCACTCCTCAATATAGCCCGGCATATTTCGCAAACGGTCAGCTCTCTTTAAAACAATTATTTAAGGTTGCTAGCTAAGGTGAATTATCTAACACTTGTTATCCAACATAGACGAAGTTAGACTCAGGCCACCTTTAACTAAAATAATAAGATGGTGTCCTCCAAAATGAATGATCAACGCGAAAAGTTCGGATCCAGACTCGGTTTTGTACTGGCCGCTGCTGGTTCGGCGGTCGGTATAGGTAACTTGGTGGGTTTCCCAGTGAATGCAGCAAAAAGTGGCGGGGCGGCATTTTTACTTGTTTATGCATTTTTTGTTGTTGTCATCTGTCTGCCAGTGATGATGGCTGAAATGTCATTAGGAAGACATACACAACGTAATCCACTTGGCGCCTATAGCTCGGTTTCCAATAACAGTTTTGTCTGGAAGATTGGCGGTTGGTTGGCGCTGATTACCCCTTTCATGATTGCAGTGTTCTATCAAGTCCTAACAGTTTGGTTGTTAGCTTATTTCATGGGGGCTGTCAGTGGTAACTTAGCAGCGATGGCCGATCCAGCCTACTTCTCGACCTTCATTAATAGCAATTCGGTTTTCCTGTATTTGGTAGTGTTGACCATTTTAATCGGCTTGGTGTTAAATTCTGGAGTTAAAAATGGGATTGAGAGATTGGCAAAAGCATTGATGCCGACACTATTTGTGATGCTATTGTTGCTCACCGCGTTTGTATTGACTTTGCCCAATGCTCTGGTTGGAATTAAGTATTACTTAATTCCAGATATGTCTAAAATTTCTCCTGACGTTATAAACAATGCGTTGGGACAAGCTTTCTTTTCTTTGTCTTTAGGGATGGGCATTTTAATAACCTATGGCTCTTACGTAAGCAGAAAAGAGAGCATCGCAAGTGGAGCTAAAATGGTTGCACTAGTGGATACCTCAGTAGCCTTTTTTGCCGGACTTTTGATTTTACCAGCAATTTTTGTCTTTAATCCGGACACTAATACCTCAGAGCTCTCCACTTCCTCGGTTTCATTAGTCTTCACATTTTTACCGAAAATATTTCTCTCACTACAATCCTTTATGGGCTTCTTTGGTGCAAGCGTGTTTGCGGCGACGTTTTTTCTATTGGTATTTTTCGCAGCACTAACATCGCAAGTTTCAATCTTGCAAGTTCCGCTTTCTGCTTTTCAAGATGAGTTGAAGTTCAGTAGGATGCAGAGTGTTTTATCCTTAGGTGCCTGCGCTATCTTGTTAGTTGTAGCCTGTACTGTGTCTTTCGGAATGTCAGAGTATTTTACTAGCTTCACCGAGTATGGTGGAGCCTCGAAGTCATTTTTTGACGTTGTAATCGATGTTTTTTATGACACCATCTTGCCATTAAATGGTTTTGTAATATGTGTTTTTGCTGTTTATCATTGGCGTAAAGTAAATTTGAATAAAGAGATGGCAACTGGAGACAACAACTATGAGGGATCTTTCACGCAAAAGTACATCAATATATTTTTAGGAACTCTTATCCCTGCTGTGTTATTACTTATTTTTATTAATACGGTACTTACTAAATTCTTCGGCTACAGCCTTTTATCGTTATTTTAACGGTCCAGGAAAGGGTGTCTTGTAGAGGGTAGACGTTTAAGTCTAGCCTCTACTTAGCCACCCTTAAGTAATCTTTGCTGATCTCTCTTCCAATCTCGATCTTTGATACTAGCGCGCTTATCGTGCTGTTTTTTACCTTTGGCTAGGCCTATCTTAAGTTTGGCAAGCCCCTTAGACCAATAGAGGTTTAGGGGGGCTAGCGTATATCCAGCTCTCTCGACCTGGCCAATGAGTCGACCAATTTCATACTTCTTCATGAGTAGCTTTCTTGGTCTTATGGGGTCTACGGGTTTGTGAGTCGAAGTAGTTGAGAGTGGTGTTAAATGCGCGCCATAAAGATACAGTTCACCTCGGTGTATTTGTACATAGCTTTCTTTCAGTTGAACTCTGCCTGCGCGCATACTCTTGACCTCCCAGCCTTGAAGAACCATTCCGGCTTCAAATTCCTCCTCAATAAAATAGTCGAAGCGAGCTTTTTTGTTACTCGCAATGTTGTTTGACGGGGCTTTTTTTTGTTTGGCCATAATATTCAATTGGTAAAGCTTACTTAGCTGCCACTCGATAACGCAGCAATTCTTTTGGTGTATACACATCCCATGGGTATACTAACTGATAAGTCGTACGGGTTAGCTAGGGGTCGCGATAATTTGCCTTTTTGTGCAAGCCCATGGGATTGCGATAATACTCTGATCATCCTAAAAACAAAACAAGATTGAGACGCTCAGTTCTTTTTTCTATGTCATCCAATAATGCACTAACAAGTAACCGAAGCTGGGGTTCGTATAGCGCCTTTTTACTTGCTGCTGTGGGGTCTTCTATAGGCTTGGGTAATCTATGGAAGTTTCCCTACGAATTGGGAGAGCACGGTGGTACCTTTCTCTATCTTTACTTCGCATGTGTGCTGTTAGTCGGTTTTCCTCTGATTGTTTCCGAGCTTATGATCGGGCGTTTGGGGCAAGCTAACCCATTACGTGGAATAGGCCAAATTGTGCAGGAGTTTCGTTATTCAATTCTTTGGAAGTTGATCGCTTGGATGGGTGTAGTAACAAGCTTCCTTGTATTTTCTTTCTATAGCGTGGTAGCGAGTTGGATACTATTTTACACCATGCAATCCGTGACAGGCGCTTACATGGAGGCCCCAGCGGAGATAGTGCGTCACTCGTTTAAAGCATTGCTACGAAATTCAGATCAAATGCTGATTTGGCACTCAGTATTTGTGTTAATGGTTGTGTCAGTATTGGCGCAGCCAGTTCGCAAAGGCGTTGAAAGAGCTGTACGCCTATTAATGCCGGTGTTTGCTCTGTTTGTGGTTTGGTTGGTATTTGAACTGCCCTTTATTGGAGATGTTGAATCCGCAAAAGCGTTCATATTTCATTTTGATTGGGAGGAAATTAATTCCGAAATGATTGTAAGTGCGTTAGCACAGGCGCTGTTTTCTTTGAGTATCGGGATCGGTATTTTGATTCTATATGGTTCCTATTTGAGTGAGGATCGTCCGTTACTATTAGGTGGTGGTGCGATAGCCATATTCGACTCCATGTTCGCAGTGGCTATGGGCTTTTTTATTCTCGCAATTGTGTTTAATTTTGATCTTCAGCCCGATGTGGGGCCAAGCCTGATTTTCGAGACACTCCCAGTCGCTTTTTCTCAAGTCAGTGAACAAAGTATTTTAGCCGCGAGTTCGTTTTTCTTGTTGCTATTGATTGCCGCTCTTACGTCAGGGTTTGCTCTTCTCGAGCCTTCTATAGCTATGTTGGTTGATAGAACAGGGTGGTCGAGAAGGCTAGCGGCGTGGATAGTTGGTGTGGTTGCCTGGGGAGCTGGTTTGCTTAGCGTATTTTCCTTTCAAACTGGTTCATTTGGTTTTTACTACTTTGGTACCGAGTATAAGCATGGCTACTTTGATTTATTCAATATCATAGCTACAGACATACTTCTGCCGCTTACGGCGTTGCTTGTCACTATGTTTGCGGGGTGGGTTCTACCAAAAAGGATTACCTATGATAAGTCGAATCTCAGGCCAATGTTCACTTATCGAATTTGGCGATTCTGTAGTCGAGTTGTTGCCCCAATTATCATTGGAATAGCGTTATTCATAGTGCTTGCCGTCCCAGCATGATTTAGAATACCGGCCAGATTCAACTAGCAGGTTTCAATAGCCAATGAAGGTAGAAAGGTCGGCATTACTGCCTTACAGTGCGGCTCAAATGTTCGCGATAATTAGAGACATTCGATCTTATCCGAGCTTCTTAAATTGGTGCGATAAGGCATCGATAGAATACGAAGACGGAAGCACGCAGAGAGCTACATTGTGGGTGTCATACGGCAAACTGAAATTATCGTTCTCCAGCCAAAATTCGTTGGTACAGAACGAAAAGGTGGGCATTGATTTGTTGTCTGGCCCATTTAAAACACTAAAAGGTGAGTGGAATATT
>JAKVBA010000042.1:31793-39307 GCA_022447525.1 Gammaproteobacteria bacterium | reverse complement strand
TTAGTGAAAGCTTTAATTGGTCAAAGTATCAACAAGCGTTTGACAGAGTGCGTAAATACACGGAGGCAGGCGATTGCTATCAAGTCAATCTAACTAAGCAGTTTGCCGCCGAAGTTTCGGGCGACTCATGGAGTGCTTATAAGTGCCTTAGACAAGCTAGCCCCGCGCCTTATGGGTGCTTTATGAATCTACCTTTTGCCCAAGTGCTCTCTAATTCGCCAGAAAGCTTCATCAAATGCCAAGGCAGAGATGTGGTCACCAGCCCGATAAAAGGTACTCGGCCAAGAAACCATGACAATCCGATTGAAGATAAGGCCATAGCCAGAAGTTTGTTCGAGAGTGTCAAAGATCGTTCAGAGAACCTGATGATCGTTGATTTGATGCGTAATGATTTGAGTAAGACATGCGAATTAGGTAGCGTGAAAGTGCCAAAATTATTCGAACTACATAGTTTTTCCAATGTACACCATCTAGTCAGTCGTATTACCGGAACCTTACGAGCGGAGCTTCACTCTATTGACCTATTGCGAAGCTGTTTCCCGGGTGGCTCGATCACGGGTGCTCCAAAAATTCGATCGATGGAAATTATCGAAGAGCTGGAGCCTCATCGGCGGGGTCTTTATTGTGGCTCCATTGGCTATATTGGCGCAAACGGTGATTTGGAAACAAATATAGCGATTCGCACCATCGTCATTAAAGATGGTATCGCTCGTTTTTCAGCAGGCGGAGGCTTGGTTATTGATTCTTTGGTGGAAGATGAGTACCAAGAGCTGAATCATAAAGTTAGTATGTTGATGTCGGCTGTTAAAGGGTCTGACTCAATTAGTGAAAAGTCGAATGGTGTATAGCCCTTTATGGTTTACTCTTTTCTTGGTTCGATGTGTTGGTGATTTTAAGTAGTTAATTTTAACAATGGTTCAAGTAGCAAAAAAAGCCCTATCAGAAATGGACCTACCGGCAAGCAATGTTGAACAGTGGATTTCCGATATTGCTGAGGGGAGGGCGGATTGTGATGTAAAAAGAATCCGCAAGGGTGCTACCTTTGCAATCTCAGCTCATAAAGGGCAAAAGCGCGCTTCGGGAGAAGACTACGTAAATCATACCTTTGCGGTCGCGGCTATCGTTCATGAACTGGGCTTAGATGCTGACGTGGTGATTGCTGCTCTATTGCATGATACGGTCGAAGATACCCCGGTAACGCTTGAGCGGTTGCGTGAGGAGTTTGGTGACGATGTGGCTAATATGGTCGATGGTGTTACTAAAATGGAGGTGATACAAGAGTTCAGTGACTTACCGCATGGCCGACACAAGCAAATGGCTAAAGCAGAGAGTCTTAGGAAAATGATGCTGGCAATGGTCGATGATGTTCGAGTTGTGCTGGTCAAGCTCTGCGATCGTTTGCACAATATGCGAACACTTGGGGCCGTCAAACAGGAGAAACAAAGGCGCGTTGCCAATGAAACTCTTGAGATTTTCTCTCCATTAGCGAACCGGTTGGGCGTTTGGCAAATTAAGTGGGAACTAGAAGATCTAGCGTTTAGATATTTAGAGCCAGAATCGTATAAGCAGATAGCTACAAAACTCTCAGAGCGCCGTATTGATCGCCAGGAATATATTGATGGCTTTATCGTCGATCTTGAGACTAATCTAGAAAACAAAGGTATAAAAGCCGAGGTTAAGGGCCGGCCTAAACATATCTACAGCATCTGGAATAAGATGCAAAAAAAGGGCCTTGAGTTTGAACAGTTGTTCGACGTTCGAGCGGTACGCGTTTTGGTCAACAGTGTGGAGGAGTGCTACTCAGTCCTGGGCACCATTCACACCCAATATAAATTCATCAAAGGTGAGTTTGATGATTACATAGCCACACCTAAGGAAAATAATTATCGATCAATCCATACAGCAGTAATTGGCCCCAAAGGGCGAGTGATTGAAGTGCAAATTCGTACCCATGAAATGCATGAGTACAATGAGTTAGGTATTGCGGCTCATTGGCGTTACAAGGAGGGCAACTCTGGGAATGATGCCGCTGTAAACAACAAAATACTGTGGTTGCGTCAACTGCTCGAATGGAAGGACGAAGTCGCTGATGCCAGTGAATTTATAGATCGGGTTAAAGATGAGGTTTTTGAAGACAGGATCTATGTGTTTAGTCCCAAAGGTCGAGTCGTTGATCTGGGCGCTGGAGCCACGCCGATCGATTTCGCTTATGCAATTCATACTGAGATTGGACATCGATGCCGAGGAGCAAAGGTTAATGGCAAGATGGTGCCTCTGACCTATCAACTGAGTACCGGTGAGCAAGTTGAAATCCACACAGTTAAACATGGTGGGCCCAGTCTTGACTGGCTCGACCCTCACAAAGGCTACGTTAAAAGTAAGCGCGCACGATCGCGAATTCAACACTGGTTTCGTCATGAAAATAGGGAAGAGACAATCAGTCATGGTCGTTCGGTTCTAGAGCGTGAATTGGATCGTATGAATGTTGGGCAGGTAAATCTGGAGCTGCTAGCCAAACAGCTTGGTGCTGAAGACATTGAGGAAATGTTATTTAAAATCGTCGACGGCTCAATTAAACCAGGTCGTGCGACAATGGTGGCGCAACGAATAATCAGTCCAGAGCAGGAAGAGGACGAGGATGCTTTTGAGATTAGTTTTCGATCTCATAAAACAGAGGCTAACGCAGATCGGCGCGCAGACCTCAGTATATTAGGCGTCAGTGATTTAATGACTACCTTGGCGAAGTGTTGTCAACCTGTGCCGGGAGATGAGGTGCTAGGCTTTGTGACTCGTGGAACAGGCATAACAATTCATCGTAAGCAATGTCCGAACATTTTGTATCAGCAAAATACCGCGAAAGAGAGAGTCGTGGAGGTTACTTGGGGAACAGACCAAGAACGCACTTACCCGATGACATTGCTACTCGAGGCCTTTGACCGCAAAGGTCTACTGAGAGATGTTTCAACTGTAATGGCAGACGAGAGAATTAATGTTTTGGAACTTAACACCAAAACGGATCGCAAAAATCAAACAGTACAGATGGAAGCGCTTGTTGAGGTTGCTGGTCTCGAATCCATGAGCAAGTTGTTGGCCAAGCTTGATCAATTGCCAAACATTCTTTCGGTACGCCGTAAGGTGTAGCTAGAAGATTAGCTCAATTAAGTTACAAAGCGGTGATAGCCGCTAAAATCTGCTAGTTGAACAAGGCCTCGGGAGCCTAACGAGACTATTGCGCGAGTATCTCCTCAAATAGAGTGTAGTAAATATGCTCACTGTACCCTTGACGTTGATTTATCGTCACGTTGTTTATTTGGCGGGCAAGATTTTGTACTCCCTCTTTGGAAATACGATTATCCTCAGTGCCCCACCATATATTAACTGGCACGCGTACTTTGCTTAAATCGACCTTTCGAGGCGATATACAGAATACCATGTCATGAGATATACCCTGAATACAGCGGCTTGCTCCCTCTTCAAAACATTCGACCATCAAGTTGAGCATAGTATCAGTCTGATGGTTCTTAGATAAGATTTCTTTTTCAGTCGAGCCCAAGCTTTTACTTAACATACTGCGATAGTGACTGCTCAAGTTCATAGTTACACTTTTGAGCCAAAGCTCGTAAATCTCGCGAGCGAATCGCTTTGATGCTCTAACCAATCGAACAGATGGAGCGAAAATTCCGATTAGATAGTCCATGTCTTTGCGACTGTTCACAAAGACTGGTGAAGCAAGGTGAACACGTTTAAGTTTATCTCCGGCATTAACTGCATGGAGTAGGGCAAACACCGAACCCATTACCGCCCCAAGCACCTCATATTCACCAACATTCATAGCCTCGATAAAAGCACTGAAATGTTCATCCCAACTTTCTGGGTGATCTTTACGAAATGGTGTTTTGCCAGTACCAGAGCGATCCGGAATGATTAATCTCTTGTTTAGACGCTGTAGAATATCTTCATAGCCCTCTGGTACCATCAGGCGGCAGCCATAGCCATTGTGGCAGACAAAAATAGGGGTGCCTTGCTCTGGCCCGTATTCTCGATAAGCTATTTCATGGCCGTTTTTGAGTGTAACAAATTTGTCTTTTGTATTTTCAGTAACTAGATTTCCAAACCCTCCTGAACTTGGGTCAAAGTAAGAATCTAGGACCTGTGATTCATGAGTAAGAGCTAGTCGAATGACATCCGCTTGAGATTTACTATCAGTTTTTCTGAATAAGGACTTCAAATGTGTTTTTACTGTGTTTTCCGACACAAAAAGTTCAGCTGCGCATTGTTTTACATTACGCCCATGTATGAGCTTAAGGAGCACATTTTGTTCTTTTTCAGTTAATTCATATTGGCTTACAAATTCGGCGTTTAGAGACTCTGTTTGCTTGCCTTGATCCAGGACAAGTAGTAGATAAAACTTTGACTCTTCGTTCGACTGTGTCGCTCTATTATGAATAGATCGGAGATAAATCTGATCCTCAATACCACCAAACTTTCTCAGTGCAGCCAGGCTACTTGGTGCATCGCTCGATGTCTCGATTGCATCAGTTACCAGTTTACTCAAACCGGGACGTAATTTCGTGCTCCCAGAGCCAGCATTGGGATCGATAATCTCTTGGTATAATTCGGATGCATTTTGATTGTGGTAAATCGGCAGAGCATTATGATCAAGAATGATCATTTTGAATCGACTCTCATTTAGAAGGGTATTGAACGCTGTTAGAGCTTCATTGGTACCGCGGATTCTGCTGAGAATTTTGTCACCAACCTCGAGCTCAGAAAAATTCTCGGGATCATCGAATGATTCGGTTTCGTCCAACACTTGATGCATGATGTCGATGTAATCATCGTGCCATCGGTCCGGCTTACCGATAATTCGATAAATCAAAGTGCTAAATCGTGAATTCTCCATACCCTGTAAACCTTTTTAGACGTGTTGAAACCATCTTTACCGTCACAGCCCTGCAATTTGATTTTAGGAGGTAACTTGAGTCAGCAAAAACGGCTTGCGATTGATTTTGAATGTGGGTTTGTGGTTAAGTAATTAACCAATCTATTCATGCATTTAAATTGCAAAGTTTAGACCCTGAGTCACTCAAAAAACGCTCACGTTCTCTTGTGTGTAACCTAATAATAGACACATAGAGAGGATAAGGCAACGTGCGTTTTTAGATGCGAGAAATGTCAAATTGGCGATCAAATCAAAAAAACTATTTGTTTTTTTGATATACGCTATAGCTCAGTGGTCTTTAAGTCACCTTTTTAGTAAACTCCACGCAGTTTTTTAAAGCACGATTTCAAGAGGAAAACCATGAAACAACCCGTACGCGTCACCGTCACCGGTGCGGCTGGTCAAATCAGCTACGCTCTTTTATTCCGTATCGCTTCTGGCGCGATGTTAGGACAAGATCAACCTGTTATCCTTCAGTTATTGGAAATTACGCCAGCGATGGGTGCTCTTGAAGGTGTGGTAATGGAATTGAACGACTGCGCGTTCCCTTTGTTACACAGCGTTGTTATTTCTGATGATCCAGAAGTGGCGTTCAAAGATACAGATTACGCATTGTTAGTTGGTGCACGCCCACGCGGTCCGGGCATGGAGCGCAAAGATTTACTCGAGGCAAACGCAGCAATTTTCTCGGTACAAGGCAAGGCTATGAACAAAGTGGCCAGCCGCGACATTAAGGTATTGGTTGTTGGTAACCCTGCAAATACAAACGCTTTGATCGCGTCCGCTAATGCACCTGATTTAGATCCTGGTCAGTTCACCGCAATGACCCGATTGGATCATAACCGAGCATTAAGCCAACTGGCTGAAAAAACTGGCGCGCACTCAAGTGAAATTAAAAAGATGACAATTTGGGGTAATCACTCAAATACTCAGTATCCTGATATCTCCAATGCCACGGTAAAAGGTGAGGCTGCATCAGAGTTGGTCGATCAAGGTTGGCTTGAAGGCGACTTCATTCCGACTGTGCAAGAGCGCGGTGCAGCTATCATTAAAGCCAGAGGTGCCTCAAGCGCTGCTTCAGCAGCGGCAGCGGCAATTGACCACATGCGCACTTGGGCTTTGGGGACGGCTGAGGGCGATTGGGTGAGTATGGCCATCCCAAGCGATGGTAGCTATGACATAGAGCCGGGTATCATGTACTCATACCCTGTTACTTGTAAAGATGGAAATTATGAGATCGTACAAGGTTTGGAAGTTTCCGAGTTCAGCAGAGAGCGAATGAACATTACTGAGGATGAGTTGCGGCAAGAGCGCTCTGCCATAGAGCACTTATTGGGCTAGTCAACTATCCGAAGAATTGAAAAAGCCGGTTAGATTTTTAACCGGCTTTTTTCATCCCATCTTTTTCGTGCTGCCGATGAGCTGTTATTTAAACGCAATGTTTAATTATAGTAGGCGTTAACAGCAGCTATGGCATTTCCAGGTGTTATGGGCACATCTTGCGCCAAAAGGGCTGCCTCTAATGCCGTCACGCAAAGGCGAACGTTTTCAGGTCTCGAGCTGTAGCCCATTAAACCAATACGCCAAACTTTCCCCGCCAACTGACCCAGTCCAGCGCCGATCTCTAAACTGTAGTCTGTTAGTAGGGTTTTTCTTACTAGTGCTTCATCAATTCCTGTTGGAATAGAAACGGCATTGAGTTGCGGCAATCGATCTTTTGCATTGACTATGAGGCTGAGATTCATTGCTTCGAGGCCAGCTTTCAAAGCACCGTGATTATGTTGGTGTCTTGCCCAACTGTTCTCTAATCCCTCGGTCTTGAGTATTGTAAGTGATTCATGTAAGGCGTAGATAGCATTGACTGGCGCCGTATGATGATAAGCACGTTGTGCTCCTTGGCCCCAGTAGCCCATCACCAGATTCATGTCTAAAAACCAGCTTTGAACCTTGGAACTTCGGTTAACAATAATCTCTTGGGCTCTATTGCTAAATGTCACTGGAGAAATGCCAGGCACGCAGGATAGACACTTCTGCGTGCCGCTGTAAACTGCGTCTGCCCCCCAACCGTCGACATCAACTTCGACACCGGCTAATCCAGTAACTGTATCAACGATACTCAGTAATTGATTCTCTTGAGCTAGTTCACAAAGGGCTTGTGCATCACTCATCACGCCCGTGGACGTTTCCGCATGGACAAAGGCGAGTATCTTCGCTTCTGGGTTGCCCTGTATTGCCTTTTTGACCTTGTCTATACTGATAGCGGTCCCCCAGTCATCTTCAACCATAACTGCTTTTCCACCACACCTCTTGACGTTTTCTTTCATTCGACCGCCAAAAACACCATTTTGACATACGATGACAGTGTCGCCTGGTTCAACTAGGTTTGTGAAACATGCCTCCATTCCAGCCGATCCGGGAGCAGAAATCGGTAAAGTTAGTTCATTTTCGGTTTTGAAGACATATTGAAGAAGGCTTTTGACTTCATCCATCAGCGTAATGAACGAGGGATCTAAATGCCCAATGGTCGGACGGGCTAAGGCTTCACTTACTCTTGGATTTAAGTCTGATGGGG
>JAKVBA010000042.1:0-31783 GCA_022447525.1 Gammaproteobacteria bacterium | reverse complement strand
TGGGCCGGGTCCCATCAAAGTTCTAACCGGGGGATGAAAACTCATAACTACCTTAACAATAACGGTTTTTTATTGAATAAGATATTACCCGTTTTCGTCATCTATTCTAGACCGTATTTGAATTATCGATCATGCATGGCGTGAATAACTTAGAAGAGCGCATCCAAGCCAGATCCATGGCTAACGTTTGAATCTGTCGCGTTTATAATAGTCGCCCAGAAGCATTTCTAATTGGATACCAAACCTGACGGCACTCTTATATGAGGTCTCAGCTTTAGTTTGCTTCTCCCAGCGCCAGTCTAAGCCGGTTTCTAGATAGAGCCAATCTCGCCACACTGGTTTAATATAGGTAAAGGTGAGACCATATTCAGGTATCGATACTTCATTTTCGGCTTCGCCTCTAACGTAAAAGCTCGAAGAAATTCCACGAGTTTTACTGAAGGAATGATGCCATCTCGTGTCTGCAAACCATTCGACTTGACCACCCTCATCAGTATATTTCAAGCTCGCGTGAGTTACCCAAATATCGTTATCACCAATCAAGCGGGTATATTCGGTATTACTACTTACTCCAAAGCCGTCTTGCTGTCTCCAGAACAGTGTTTGCGTTGCTTTCCAATATGTGTCGAGACTCGTCTCGTATATCGAACGGTGGGTTGCTTTGGCATAGGGTTTTAAACCACTGCTGATTTTTGTTCCTACAGAATAGTCCCAGCCATTGTGATCATTGCCTGGACGTTTGTATCCAAGCCCAACGAGCCATTCGCTATCTTGGTCATTGGTCGAGCGTAAACCGACATTGTTGACTCGGTCCTCGTTGACCTCGGTATTTGAGATATAACTGTCTTCCTCTACGCGTCCAAGGAAGGCATCGAAGCGCTTACTCATATTTGGAAGTTTGGTCTTTATTCGTACCCGTACTCGCGGGTCGAGTCCCTCGACTTCGTCTTCCTCAAATCCAAGTGAGATCTTGCCACGAAATTTATCCCCTGGATATTGCTCTTCGTCGCCAAACAATCCGTCTAACCAGCCTGCCGTGTTACACAAGCGCACGTATGCAGATGCGCGAATTCTATCAACCATTTCATCGGATGCTGGTGCTTGATTACATTGGTAGTCAGGCTTTTCCTTGGAGTTCTTTGGCTCGTCAAGATCCTTGTCCTTTTTTACCTCAGCCGCTTCTTCTTTGTGGTTTTCGATGGCCGCCAGTTTTACTTCGGTCACATCGGCTAAAGAGTCGGCAGAGCTTAAGATTAGGGTCAGCAGAATAATTGAGGAAGAAAATTTAAGCATTTTACGTATTCATTTTGAGCTAAGTTTTTTGAGCGACAGTTCCTATTACGGTTACTTTTTTGCAAGGATGTTTTATTGTCCGAGGCCTATTTTGAGAACTAGAGAACTACTAGAGAACTAAAAGTCATCAAAACTTTCTTCCTCGAAGTATCGTTCATATTTGATGTCACGGGAGGTTAATTCCTCATTGAGTAAAGCTTGCACATCTTTTTCTACTTTGTCCAGAAATACAGAGTGCTTATTTCTCTCCGCGGCTGTCCTCATAGCGCTAGCCCAGGTTATCATATTTGTATTATTAATTAGTCTGATTGAATTATCTTGAGCCCATTCGTTGCCAATGGCGATGCCCAAATTTTGCAGACGTTTGGCCACACTTTTCTTTTCGTTCTTACTATTAATGGTTGCAATAAATTGCTCGCTGGCACTCAACCAACCGTTTGGGTAAAGAGTTGTTCCCTGATAAAACTTTTTAATCCAACCTAAATGATAGGACAACTGGGCATCATCTGCTTGCGTTAAGTCTCTCTTTTCCAAGAACCCTTTGACGAATATTTTCCGTGGCGGGATATCATTTGGCCATTCGTCGTCTAATTTATAGGTCTGACAAGCGCTTAACAATATCAGTAACTTGAGCACAATTAACACTCTGAAGCCTGACTGCAATGAAAATAACGACATGAATAACGGGAATTTTGAACAAAACATCAATTTTCTCGACATAAGGTTTGTTTTGGACTGTTAATGTGAGGATAATCCCCACCCCATACGAAGTCACTTTATTTTTTATTAAGTATAGTTAGCGTGATCGGTTTAGTGTCTTAGTAGCTATGGTTAGTTCAAAAAAAAGAGGATTTTTGTTTGTCAATTTGTAAAGTTTCGTTATATTTACGATACATTTGTTGAACAACATGGTCGACACGTAGTTTAATGAACTCATCAATTACTGGGAGTTTTTGGCTAAGACAACCAGTAATTGCAAGCTTTGGTCTCCCATAGTGTCATTAAGCATTGGGTAAATTTTGAAGTCTGTTTTTTTAAAACATGGCTTGTAATCGATAAGTAAAATTATTGTCGGGGTTAACATTGGATCTCAGAAAAAGACGTAGTCAAGAAAAGCTACAGCTAGCATTAGCTCATCATCTGCAAAGTAAAACGATAGATGAAATCACTATCGGTGAGCTAACTAAAACAGCGGGAGTTAGTCGCCAGACTTTTTATTCTAATTTTGATAGTAAACAGTCGATCCTATTGAATAGAATTCAGCTGGTGTTTGAAAAAGTTTGGGCTAAAAATGAAGCTTTAATTCAAAGCTCAGAGGTTGGCCGAGAGGAGTTCGTAGAGGTTAGTGTGAGAAATCTGTTGGAGGAATGTGAGCGCGATAGGGTTCTTATGCGTGCAGCATTTACAGGTCAAGCAGGTATTCAATGCTTATCGCTTCTTAAATCATTGGTGTCAAAGTTGATTTCAGAACGGATCCTGTTTCAGTTTAACCATAATTTCTCATCACATCAGCTAGACACCATTGCTGATTTTTATGCTGGTGGAATTATTGGTTCAATCCAAGGCTGGTTGCTTGATGAGCCAACTACGAAAGACATCGCAATGGTGGCAAGACAGATTGGTCGAGTTATTCCCCACGGTCTAGACGGGTACATTAAGCAACAAACTTAATACTATCCGCGATTATGAGTCGTTTAGCGTTTATCATCGCCTTTTAGCAGAGCCTCGGAGCTCTGCTTTTTTATGACCTAAGATAATCTGAACTTTTTCGGTTTAAAATATCGATACAAATAAGATGGAAAGTTATTTAACAGTAGCCATAGCTGCCGCTCAAAAGGCTGGCGAGGTGATCCAGGATGGTGCTAAACACGTCGGATGCCTTAATGTAGAGCAAAAGAGCCTTAATGATTTTGTGTCTGAGATCGATCTCAAAGCCGAGAAAACTATTAGGGAATATTTAACGAATCATTTTCCCGATCACCGTATTCTGGGTGAGGAATACGGAGTTAGTCAAAAATCATCAAATTATGAATGGGTGGTAGACCCCCTGGATGGTACTACTAACTTTTTGAGAGGGATTCCACATTATGCTGTATCGATAGCTTTGTTGGTTAACGATCGAGTTAATGTGGCGGTGATATTTGACCCTGCAAAGAATGATCTTTTTACTGCGATAAGCGGGCAAGGTGCCTTTTTAAATGGTACGCGAATTAAGATCCGTTCTCACGGTAGTATTGTTGGAGGATTATTGGCCACAGGAGTTCCTTTTAGTGGGAGACAATTGGAGAGGGTCGATCAGTTTTCCGAAGCCATGATTGGGCTTTTGCGGCAACAAACTGCCGGTATCCGTCGGCTTGGTGCTGCAGCATTAGATCTCGCATACTTAGCAGCTGGTCGATATGATGGGTTTTGGGAGGCAAATTTGCAAAAATGGGATATTGCAGCTGGCTGCCTCTTAGTTGTTGAAGCTGGGGGCTGTGTTTGTGATTTTAATGGAAAGCAGAACTATCTGACATCAGGTAACATCCTCGCTGGGTCTGCTGCTGCCGTGGAGGAGATGTTGCCGGTTATAAAAAGTGCTTACAAATCAGAAGATTTCTAAATGAGATACAGTCTTTGGCTCACCTTTCGGTAAGATAGTCCAAGTTTTGCAATATAAGCGCATGAAAAAAGCCGCCAGTTAATAACTGGCGGCGAATAAAGAGGTTGTTGTCTAGCTGAGGAGTGAGGCTAGTGAGCGACTCGTGAGAGTCCAACAAATGCTCGATTTTTTGCTATTGAATGATTAGATTAGTGATCAACTATTTCGTTGATCGCAACCAAACCAAGCAAAGCAATAGTTACAAAAAGCATAATTTCCATGATAGCACCCATAATAAATACAGAGTCTGGTTAAAAAATACCCCGTCAAATCAATGCTTTTAACGAGGTTTGTCAGAGCTTATCGCTCCGTCTGTTGGTAATATGCCTCTTAGGAATGAAAAAACAAAATGGTATAATTTTATCACTGATATAAATAACAGTAATTGCATTGAATATAAATAAATATTCACAGTAATTTCACGATATTGACACTGTTTTGTAATTATCGAGGCAGTTTTAGTATGTTCGGCTCAGTCATACATGAGAACTTTCAGTAACCGTAATATTCTCTTGCAATATTTAAACTGCAAAAAAAATCCCTGCAACAGCAGAGATTTTTTGATTGTTCAGATCTGTATGTTTTTTAACTTCTTTGGCTAATCGGTGGGACTTTTCTATGTTCGGGACCCGTATACTCTGCACTAGGCCTTATTATTCTATTGTTTGCTCGCTGCTCAAACGCATGTGCTGCCCAGCCTGTCACTCTACTCATTACAAAAATTGGTGTGAATAGTCCTGTAGGTATTCCCATAAATTTGTAAGCTGAGGCATGGAAAAAGTCGGCATTACAAAACATGCCTTTTTCTCTTTTCATTACTTCCTCGCAGCGCACAGAGACTGCGTAGAGAATCTGGTCACCAACTTCTTTAGAGAGTTTTTCTGACCATTTTTTGATGATCGCATTTCTTGGATCTTTTTCTTTATAGACGGCGTGACCAAACCCCATTATCAACTCTTTATTCGCAAGTTTTTGTAGAATTGCGGCCTCGGCTTCGTCGGGTGAATTCCATTGCTCAATCATTTCCATGGCAGCCTCGTTTGCGCCCCCATGCAGAGGCCCCCTGAGTGTGCCAATGGCGCCTGTAATAACCGAATGGATATCAGTTAGAGTAGAAGCCGCCACTCGTCCATTAAACGTAGAGGCGTTGAATTCGTGCTCAGCATACAAAATCAGTGATACGTTCATTACTCGCTCATGTAATTCGCTTGGCGCTTCACCATGGAGCATGTGGAGAAAGTGCCCACCAATTGTTTTTGCTCCAGTAGCTGTACTTACGCGAATACCGTCATTAGCAAATCGATACCAGTAAACTACGATGGCTGGTAGTAGTGCCAAAATTCTGTCCACTGCGTCTTGCTGTTGTGAAAAATCTGTTTCTTGCTCTAAATTGCCGAGTAGAGACACGCCAGTTCGCATGACGTCCATGGGGTGTGCGGAAGCTGGAATTAGTTCTAGACCTATTTTTAATGCATCTGGTAGCTCGCGTAAGCTCATAAGTTTGTCTTGATAGGCATCAAGCTCTGCTTGATTAGGTAGTTTGCCCTTAAGAATGAGATGTGCGACCTCCTCGAAGATACAATTGTCGGCCAAATCATCGACGTCGTATCCTCGATAGTTCAGTCCAGAGCCCTGTGTGCCAACAGTGCAAAGTGCTGTTTGACCTGCAACTTGTCCTCTGAGACCTGCACCACCTAATTTTTTTTCTGTCATGAGTATAAATACCTCTTATTTCTAATTCTGGTTCAATGGATGAGCTTTACCTTGTCTTATTAAAAAGTTCGTCTAGCTTGTCTTCATATTCGTGGTAATTGAGATAATCGTAAAGTTCAGCTCGTGTTTGCATATGCTCCACCATATCTCGCTGATGTCCTTGTTCAAGAACGGCTTGGTACACCATTTCCGCCGCTTTATTCATTGCTCTTGTTGCTGTAAGAGGGTAAAGAATCATATCAACACCGTTGCTCGCGAGCTGTTCTTTATTAAAAAGTTCGGTCATACCGAACTCGGTCATATTCGCTAAAAGAGGAGCATCAATAGCTTGATCATATGCTTTATATTGGCTTAATTCCGCCATGGCTTCAGCGAAAATTCCATCTGCTCCAGCCTCGATATATGCGCCTGCACGATCGATTGAGGCTTGTAAGCCCTCGATGGCATAGGAGTCTGTTCTCGCTAAAATAAAGAAGTCGTCGTCTGTCTTAGCGTCTACGGCCGCCTTGATTCGGTCCACCATTTCGTCTTTACTGACGATCTCTTTATTGGGGCGATGACCACAACGCTTTTGTGCTACCTGATCCTCCATATGCACTGCAGCAACCCCAGACCTGATTGATTCTTTAACCGTTCTGGCGATATTGAATGCACCTCCCCAGCCTGTATCGATGTCGATTAGAAGAGGGGTGTCTACCACGCTAGTGATCCTTCTAGCATCCTCAAGGACATCATTCATAGACGTCATTCCTAGATCTGGTAGACCATAAGATGCATTAGCACAGGCTCCACCAGATATATAGATTGAGCTGTGTCCTATTTTTGTAGCCATCAGTGCGGTATAGGCGTTGATAGTCCCAACAATTTGCATAGGAGTGTTGGCGGCGAGCGCCTGTCTAAATCGTTTGCCTGCAGACATTATGTTTCCTCAGATAGAAGATGAGCTTTGATTGATTGTTTAGCACGAGCAATGTGTCGACGCATAAGCATCTCGGCTAGTCCTGGATCCCTATTTTCAATTGCGTATATTAATTGCTGATGCTCGACTAAGGCTTGATCTGAGCGTGTTTTAAAACGGCTGGTTTGAAAACGGAACATACGGATCAAATGATAGAGCTCGTTGCATAGTTGCTGAGTAAGCAGTTCATTGCCACTGCCCTTTATTATTTGATAGTGGAAGTCAAAATCACCATCGGCTTGCATATACTCGCCGGCATTGTTTTCGTGATGTTGGTGATGAATTTCAAGTAACTTTTTGAGTTCATTGATTTCATCATCAGTCATATTGATTGCGGCCAATCTTGCCGCCATCCCTTCCAAGGCTTCTCTTACTTCATACAACTCGATAATTCGGGCCCGCTCGAGCGGAATCACCTTCGCACCAACGTTTGGCGTGTACTCTACCAAACCCATTGAGACTAAACGCCGAATCGCTTCTCTTAAAGGTCCACGACTGACATTAAACTGAGTCGCGAGTTTAGGCTCATTAAGTTTCTCGCCTGCCTTAAAAGTGCCACATACAATAGCCTCGCGTAGTGCCGTTGTGGTTCTTTCGCTTAGGGTTTTGTCACCGTTTTCCTTAGGTGCTGAATCAACATTGCTGATGTGCTTTTGCATTGCAGCGCAGTCTGCCAATGATTGTCTGTATTGTCAACAATCAAGACATTTTGCTGGTTGAAAAATCGATTTTTAGGTGATTATGAGGGTAATTGTAAACAATAATATTTATTTAAGCAGTTTCAATACACTTTCTAATACCAGCTTTTTAGCTTTTCTTTTACCCGGCTTTTTGGTTATTGCAAACTGTAAAATGCATCCAGAGATGATCTGAGCTAAAGATGTATGATCGATCGCTCCGGTTGCATCAAAGTCTGATAGTTCGCCTCTCTGCTTGGCGTTTTCAAGTATTGCTTTCAACATTTTCGCATAAGGTTTCCTGAACATTATGTTGGTTTTTTGCAGAGCCTCAGGATTGTCTACTACACTCGAAGCCAGCTCAAGATATCCCGCCAGAACATGTGGTTGGTGCAATGCGTCGGTGCTCATATCGATAAACTTTTGAAGATCGGTTGTTAACGCTCCGGTACTTGGCGTTTTCCACTCAGCCACATTGGGTAGAAGAGCTTCTTCTATGATCTTTTGGATGTCCCCATCCCACCAGTTGTAGATCAAATTGCGCGAAACATTGGCTTTAGACGAAATGCTTTTAACTGTGAGCTTTCTGTAGCCCTCGGCTTCAACCAGTTCTCTAGTTGCAACCAAAACCGCTTGGTATTTAGAGCTTTCTTTTCTAGGGCCGATTTTCTTCTTAACAGTCAGGTAATTCATTATTGGTTTGTTTTTTGCGGGGGCATTGAGATTCTAACATGATCTAAATGGGTTCACAGTACTCAAAAATGTTCTTGATTGTGATTTTTGATTTGACTTGCTTGTTACGAACAAGTAAATTGCTGACATCAAAATATCTATCTCGCGAATACACACCATGGCAGACTATAAAGCTCCGATCAACGAAATTTCGTTTGTGCTAAACGATCTACTCGATATCAATTCTTTGACGAAAATACCCGATTTTGCTGAGGCTACACCAGAACTGGTTTCGGCAGTTGTGGAAGAGGCGGGTAAGTTTGCAGCGGACGTGTTCGCTCCGATCAACAGAGTAGGTGATGTAGAGCATAGTAGAGCGATCAATGGTGAGGTTATTTCTGCTCCGGGTTTTAAGGAAGCTTATCAACATTTTGTAGAAAACGGTTGGTTGAGTTTAGCTCAAGATCCAAACTACGGTGGGCAAGGCTTGCCGTTTACCGTGCACATGGCAGCTAGTGAGTTTTGGAACAGCGCCAACGTTGCAATGGCTTTGTGCCCTATGCTAACGGCGGGAGCGATTGATGCTCTGGTAGCACATGCTGATGAGGATCTACGTCAAACCTATATGCCAAAATTGATTTCCGGCGAGTGGACTGGAACGATGAATTTAACCGAGCCTCATGCTGGTTCTGATCTGTCTAATTTAAAGACAAAAGCAACCGCAGTAGGTGATCACTACTTGCTCAAAGGCCAGAAGATTTATATTACCTGGGGCGAGCATGACATGACCGACAATATTGTTCATATCGTTCTTGCTCCGTTAGATGATGCACCTTCTGGTGTAAAGGGTTTGTCTTTATTTTTAGTACCAAAGTTTTTGGTGAATGAGGATGGCAGCTTAGGCGAGCGTAATGACGTTAAAGTTGTTTCCACCGAAGAAAAACTCGGGATAAATGGTAGCCCGACATGCGTAATGAGCTTCGGTGAAGAGCAAGGCGCAATAGGTTATATGATCGGCGAGCCTGGCCAGGGTCTGGCTTGCATGTTTACCTTGATGAATCACGCCAGGTTGGAAGTAGGCCTTGAGGGTGTTGGTCTATCTGAACGAGCTTATCAGGATGCGCTGGATTACGCTAAGCAGCGTGTTCAAGGACGTTCTGCTGAAACGGGTGAGGCGACAGCGATCATTGGTCATGCTGATGTTCAGCGTTGTTTAATGCAAATGAAATCGCTTACTGACGCAATGCGTGCTTTGTGTTTTGATGCATCGATGTCGCATGATCTACGAACTCATGCGGTTGATCAAGAGGAGAAAAACTATCACTCCACAAGATTTGCCTTATTGACACCAATCACCAAAGCTTGGTGCACCGAATTGGTGAATGAAATTACGTCACTGGGCATTCAAGTACATGGTGGAATGGGATTTATCGAAGAGACTGGTGTGGCGCAGCATTATCGGGACGCTAGAATTACCTCTATTTACGAAGGAACAAATGCGATTCAAGCAAACGATCTTGTCGGTCGTAAATTGATTCGAGACGGTGGTGCGGGCTTTAGAGACTTGATGGCCGAAATGAATGCAACGATAGCCAGCCTTGATGAGCAGGATGCAATGACGAAATTATTCGTTAAGTCCAAGAAAGAACTTGAGAACTCGGCGGAATTTATCTTGAAAAATGCTAATTCAAATGCACACTTCGCCGGCGCTATCGCCTTTAACTTCATGATGCAAGCTGGCTATGTCATCGGTGCTTGGTACCACTTGAGATCGGCTAAAATCGCCACACAAATGATTTCAGATAACGAAGGCGATAAGCAATTTTTAGGTAATAAAGTTCTTGCGGCAAAATTTTACGTTACTCAAATGCTTCCCAGATCGGCTGCCTATGGTGACGCGGTAACGCTAGGCGCTGAGATAGGCTGTGAACTCTCAGCGGCATCGTTTTAGAGAGCACGCTGAACTTGCATGACTTCAGCAATCAAGAATAACAAACTTCGTTCGCGTGAGGCGTCTAAGCAGACTAAGTCTGGCCTCACGCAGGCAGAGCGAACCGAGATATCAGACCAAAAAATGTTTGATGCCACGGTGAGGCTGATTGTTGAGCGTGGCCCAGAGAATACTCGTTTAACCGATGTAGGTATAGAAGCAGGTTATAGCAGGGGACTAGCGGGCCATCGATTTGGTAACAAAGACAAGCTTTTTAATTTCGTCGTGAGAAAGGTCGCCGACATATGGTTAGAGCAACTTAAAGATGCAACTGAAAAAGCCACCGGACTAGTCGCAATTGAGCAAGCAATTGAACAGCACTATCAATTTTGTGTTGAAGCACCAGATTACGTTTACACGTTTTACACTCTCTGGTTTGAATCCATCAATACTGATTCAGACTTGAGTACAACAATCCAGAGTATCCATCAACGCCGGTTCCAAGATGTAGTTAATTGGGTTTTAAATGACCCGACCATCGAAGCCCGTGCGAAGAGAGATGCTGATAGTATCGCGGGGCAATTCAGTGCAGCGGTAATTGGAATTGTTTATTACTGGTTGTCCAACCCAGAAAAACTAGTTGAGACTAAGCGTCTCCATGATGGCTTGGCAACAACAATGCGGTGTCTCATAAAGCGACCATAACAACATTAATACCAGACACCTACAACACTCATAAACACATTGCTCCACGATGTATTAATGGGATCTTTTCAATAAAGGCTATAGGCCAGGATGATTGAGATGAGTAAGCCTTTTTTAAAGGGTGAACAAGCCAGCGCACCCGCTGCACCAACAACCCCTATTCGTTTTGTGACTGCCGCCAGTCTATTTGATGGTCACGATGCTTCAATCAATATTATGCGTCGAATCTTACAGTCACAAGGAGTGGAGGTAATCCATCTTGCGCACAACAGATCGGTAGCTGAAGTGGTTGCCGCGGCCGTACAAGAGGATGTTCATGGAATTGCTATGAGTTCCTATCAGGGCGGGCATGTAGAGTATTTTAAATACATGGTCGACATGTTGAAAGAGAGAGGAGCAGAGCATATCCGTGTTTTTGGCGGCGGTGGTGGCGTAATTGTCCCAGAGGAAATCGCCGAGCTGCATGATTATGGCGTTGAGCGTATTTACTCACCCCAAGATGGTATGGAACTAGGGCTTGTTGGTATGATCAAAGACATGATCAGCCGGTGTGCGACGGAATCTCCAGATTATGACTTCGATTCTCTATTAAACGCAGCTCCTGAACGAATCTCATTATCCAGGTTGATAACAAAAATCGAGCAAGGGAATCTCAATGACGCTCAACTTAAACGTTTGAAACTCGCAGCACATGAGGGTGCTCCAGTTTTGGGTATCACCGGCACGGGTGGGGCTGGAAAATCATCATTGACCGATGAAATCATCAGGCGATTCAGAATCGACAGTGGTAATAAAGCGAATATTGCGGTTTTAGCGATTGACCCAACGCGACGTAAAACTGGTGGCGCACTACTCGGCGATAGGATACGTATGAATGCCATCTATCATGACAGTATCTATATGCGATCTTTAGCTACAAGAGACGCGAGCGGTGAAGTACCGAAGTACATGCATAATGTGATTAATGCGATTAGGGCTTTTGGTTTTGATCTCGTAGTGGTGGAAACGCCCGGTATTGGTCAAGGAGATGCGGGTATTGTCCCATATGTTGACGCATCTATGTACGTCATGACCCCGGAGTTTGGTGCGCAAAGTCAGTTAGAAAAAATAGATATGCTCGATTTTGCTGATATCGTCGTTATCAATAAATTTGATAGAACAGGTGCGGCCGATGCGTTGCGAGATGTGGCTAAGCAGTACCAGAGGAACAATGAGGCTTGGGGTGAAGCCATTCAAGACATGCCTGTGTATGGCTCCATTGCATCAAGATTTGGCGACGACGGTGTCACCGCAGCTTATCATGGCTTGTTGAGAATATTACGAGAGAAGGGTTTACGTGAGTGGTCGTCAACGCTTGAGGCTATCGATAATAAGATTCCATCAGATAAGACCGCGATAGTGCCTGCCTCGCGAAAACGCTATTTGGCGGAAATTTCAGAGACCGTAAGGTCGTATTTAAAACATTCTGATGAACAAGCAGAGTTAGCAGGCCAATTAGAGTCGCTAGAGGTAACGCAAAAGCTGCTCCAGCATGAAAATGATGAAATCACCAGTTTATCAACGACGTTATCCGCCAAGTTAGACGCCGATAGTAATGAGTTACTTTCCAATTGGGATGAGATCGCGCGTAGCTACGTTGGAGTAGAGAGAGTTGATTTTCTAAAGAGTGGTAAAGAGATTAAAACCTCGCTTGTAAGAGAAAGCTTGTCGGGCACATTGGTACCGAGAGTGAGTTTGCCTAAATACCAAAGCAAGGCTGATTTACTTAAGTGGCTGAGGCGTGAAAATTTACCGGGATATTTTCCGTTTACTGCTGGCGTATTTCCATTCAAGAGAGAAGGCGAAGATCCAGCTAGAATGTTTGCCGGAGAGGGTGACCCGGCTCGGACCAACCTACGTTTTAAACGTTTGTCGGAGCATTCGCCGGCCAAAAGACTTTCCACAGCCTTTGACTCGGTAACGCTGTATGGATTTGATCCTGCAAAACGTCCAGATATCTACGGTAAAATTGGAAACTCTGGCGTGTCAGTCGCGACTTTGGATGATATGAAGCAATTGTTCGATGGGTTCGATCTCTGTGCGCCATCGACCTCTGTTTCAATGACGATTAACGGACCTGCTCCAGCAATTTTGGCGATGTTTTTGAACACGGCGATTGACCAGCAGATAGATGTATTCAAGCTAGAGCACGGGCGCAATCCAAATCAATCCGAGCGAGACGAAGTAGCCGCAAAGGCACTTAATGCAGTCCGCGGAACAGTACAAGCAGACATCTTAAAAGAAGATCAGGGACAAAATACGTGTATTTTCTCAACCGAATTTAGCCTTCGAATGATGGGCGACATTCAACAGTTTTTTATCGATAACCAAGTCAATAATTTCTACTCAGTATCTATCTCGGGTTACCACATTGCCGAAGCAGGTGCTAATCCAATTAGTCAGCTTGCGTTTACTCTAGCAAATGGCTTTACCTTTGTTGAAACCTATCTTGCCAGAGGAATGCATATTGATGACTTTGCGCACAACCTAAGCTTTTTCTTCTCAAATGGAATGGACCCTGAGTACACCGTGATCGGGCGTGTTGCTCGGCGTATTTGGGCTGTAGCTATGCGCGAAAAATACGGTGCAAATGATCGAAGTCAAAAACTGAAATATCACATTCAAACTTCCGGTAGATCTTTGCATGCGCAAGAGATGCAATTCAACGACATACGGACTACTTTGCAGGCGTTATTGGCAATCAACGATAACTGCAATAGCTTACACACCAACGCATACGATGAAGCAATAACGACACCAACCGAAGAATCTGTTAGGCGAGCTCTGGCTATTCAATTGATAATAAACCGAGAGTTTGGTTTAGCTAAAAATGAAAACCCTAGCCAAGGCTCGTTCATTGTCGAAGAACTCACCGATTTGGTAGAGGAGGCTGTGCTTCGCGAGTTTGAACGTATCTCAGATCGTGGTGGTGTGTTAGGAGCCATGGAGACAGGGTATCAGCGTGGCCAAATACAGGAAGAATCAATGAAGTATGAGACCATGAAGCATGATGGTTCTTATCCGCTAATCGGCGTGAATACATTTTTGCCGGATAACCCGGAGGAAGTCGAGCAAATCGAATTGGCTCGATCAACCGATGAAGAAAAACAGAGCCAAATCGCAAGATTGCATGATTTCCAAAGTCGTCATGCTGACACATCCGAAGCCGCTCTTGCTGAATTAAAAGATACCGTCATGCAAGGCGGCAATGGCTTTGAGGCACTGATGCGAGCCGTCAGGCATTGTTCCCTGGGGCAGTTAACAGATGCGTTTTTTGAGGTGGGTGGTCAATATCGTAGAAGCACTTAATCGTCTCAACGTTCAAGGCTCCGTTAGGTGGGAGTCCACAATTTAATAGCCGAGATCGTTGGCTGATCAATTGAAACGCTCAAGTATGATTTATGAAACAGAATCAATCTAAAGTTGTGTCTTCAGAGGCAAAAGAGAAGCCGGTTTGGCCAATTCCAGTATTACGGGAAAATGAGCACTACTACATGGAAAATGGGTTTATGGTATTTACAGAAAAATATCATCAAGCACGCGGGCAGTGTTGCGGTAATGCCTGTAGACATTGTCCTTTTGACCACGAGAATGTGAAATAATTCTCTGTCAACAAACCAAAGGTAAAAATTCAAATGTTATCGACACCAGACTTGTGTGACGCCTACGAAGAAAAAGTGCGTGTACTCGAACCGATCTTTAATAACTACGGAGGCGTCAAGTCATTTTTCGGCCCTGCTGTGACGATTAAATGTTATGAAGATAACTCAGTAGTAAAAAAGTTGGTATCTACTCCAGGTGACGGACAGATAATCGTTATGGATGGCGGCGGTTCACTACGTCGAGCTATTTTGGGCGACATGCTTGCTGAAAAAGCGGCGCAAAATGGCTGGTCAGGCTTGGTTATTAACGGATGTATCCGGGATGTTGATGAGATTGGTCAAACGAACCTTGGCGTTAAAGCAATTAATGTTCATCCCATGAAAACCGATAAGCGTGGTATTGGTGATCTCAACGTGGCCGTGCAGATGGCTGGGCAGACGATCAAGCCCGGAGAGTGGATTTATGCAGATAACAACGGAGTTATTGTCTCGGCGGATGAGCTAAGCTAGCTTCTTTATAAGTCGCTTGCCACGGGCTGTCAGGAAAGTAACTGGAGGCTTCTATCCAATTAGCCCCCGAGTATCGTGTGGTCAGGTTTGCTCCTGTATACGCCCAAAATCGAGTTCGATTGAACTGATACTTTGGTTGATATTCTGGCGCGTATTTAGCTAATTTAAAATCGCCTAGTGATCTAGGGCGGCGCTTGTCGGTTGCTTCAAGCAGATATTCTTTACCTTTATGAAAAAGAATCACCCATGCATGGCCTCCGGATGGGACTCGACCAATTACTACCCGCGCATCGTAACCCATCTCAATTAACCAGTCGGCGAGTAAGATAGCGTGATCCTCACAATCGCCATAACTAAAAAGATAGGCTTGATAAGAATTTTGCCAAATATCTTGCCATTTGTGGCCGTATTGTTCCTGGTCGAACTGATAGGTTTTTTTAATAGCGAGCGTGACCAACGGTTGCCACAATTTGTTCGTTTCGTAAGGCTGAAAACCAATTAAATAGCTATTGGCAAAGTAGTAATTTTTATCGACACCCCGAGCGGCATATGCAAAGGTGGTTCCGGTATGGTCTTGCCATACAAAATTGGATGCTTTGCTGTGGCCTTCGATTTGCGAAATTGCTTCATCCAGGTCCTTGCTATGAAATGATTCCTTATTGCGATACGATTTGACGTGACCAGATTGAATATTTTGTTGGCTTTGCTCTAAAAAACTGAGCTCTTTTTTGATGAGTGCTTCCTTTTCAAGCTCGATTTTCTGATTTTCGCTCAAATGATAGAAATAAACAGTGGAGCCAACATAAATCAGAATAAGTAATAGTGTGTATCGTATTAAAGTGCGCATTCGTAAACGGCACTCATCAGCCTTTCAAACCAAATGAAACGATTATCGCTACGAATATGAGTATGGTTGAGGCGAACACAGCAACAGCCATATTACCGTTTTGTATTTGTTTTTGAATGTCGACGTCTTTAAGAAGTACATTGTCGACCATTTTTAGCGCGATAACCCCAACGATAAGTGCGAAAAAAGTATAGAGTAAGTTGATACCAAGTTGTATCAACGTTGATAGAAAAAATTGTGCTTCCATGATTCAGTGCCCTAAAAAATACAAAGGCCCCTGTGATCAAGGTAAGAGCAGGGGCCGATTGAACAGCGACTTATTATAGCGCCTCTAGTAGCTGCTGGATCATTTTTTCAGTGGTGATGAATCCCCAATGGAAACTTGAGAACTCCTCAAGAGGTTTTGCCGCAATTATTTCCTGTTCACTCATACCCTTGTCTCTCAACGCTTTGACTGCATTATAGCTTTCTTCTAGCATTGCGATAGTTGAAGCTATGTTTTCTTTCTTTGCAATTGGACCATGACCAGGAATAATTAGAGTTTCCTCGTCGGCCATATCATAAATGCCTTGCAAAGCGGCTTTCACACCAACATAGCTTCCACCATTACTGGTATCGATGTATGGAAACATGCCATTGAACAAAATATCGCCGGTGTGTATGACGTTTGCTTCTTTGAACTTAATCACCGCATCGCCGTCAGTATGTGCTTTGGCAAAGTGAATTATTTGCGCTGCATCTCCGTTTAGGTGAATTGTCATCTGATCAGAAAATGTGATGACGGGAAGATGGGCCTTGGGTGCCGGAATATTTTTTCCTCCACCGATCGCCATCCCTTTCTCTTTCAGGGATTTTCGTAGATTATCATGGCTTACGATTTGAGTGTCACTGGCGCCATAAGCGGCGTTGTTGCCGATATGGTCTCCATGTACATGCGTATTTATCAGATAATCGACTGGCTTGTCTGTGGTTTTAGCGATTTCCGTTTTAAGTAATTCGATAACGCTTGGCAGACCATTATCAATCATAGCCACTCCGTCTTCACCGATACTTAATCCAATATTGCCACCAGTAAAACCACCATCACCAGAGAGCATGTACACGCTACCCGATACTTTTTCTGTCTTGAAGCCAAGTTTTGGCTCACCATTCCCGTGACCATGTGCTAAAGCGGGGATAAAAATTTGCGCGCCGATCAGTCCTATAGTCAGTGCCAATATTCTTTTGATGTTGTGGGGTCTTTTTTGCATATTTTTACCTAAGGTTTCGATTCACAGCGATCCAATTTGTGGATAGCTGGTGAAGAGTAGACAACTTATTCTTAAACTGGTCAATATTTGGTGAACTTATAGAGACTAATCAGTTCGATAGGCTTCGTTTAGATTTAGATATAAGCTAAACTTTCGACGCTTTTTATTTAACGCAAGATATAGCAGTGAAAACATATAAGATAGCCATTTTGGCAGGTGATGGCATCGGTCCAGAGATAATGGCCGAGGGGATTAAGGTTTTGAAAGTCATTGAAGATCGCAATGACGTTACTTTTGATCTAGTTGAGGCGCCTTTTGGCGCTGGTGCGTGGTTTAGCCACGGTAGCTCATTCCCCGAAGAGACAAAAAAGCTAGTAGATGAGGCTGATGCCGTGGTGAAAGGACCGATTGGCTTGGACCATGAGGCGTCAAAGCAAATTCCGGTTGATGAGCAGCCGGAGAGAGGCGCATTATTACCTCTTCGAGCTCGGTTAAATACCTACGCGAATTATCGACCTGTATCTCTTCCTAAAGGTTTGGCTCATTTTTCACCACTTAAAGCCGAAGTTGTGGGTGATGGCATCGATATGATTATGGTGCGTGAATTAGTAGGTGGGTTGTATTTCGGTGAAAAAGAAACTGGCACAACTGAAAACGGCAAGCGCTATGTCCGGGAGGCTTTGGAATACGACGAAGATCAAATACGAAACATCCTTCATCGTGGATTCAAATTAGCTCAAGATCGTAAAAAGGTTCTGCATAACATCCATAAAAGTAACGTATTGAAATCGAGTGTCCTTTGGAATGAGGTGCTAGATGAAGTTGCAACGGAATACCCTGATGTTGAGGTGCGCCACACTTTAGTTGATGCTGCTGCGACCGCACTTTGCTTGAATCCAACACAGTTTGATGTGATGGTGATGGAGAATATGTTTGGCGATATCTTAAGCGATCAAGGTGGCGGTATCTTAGGTTCGCTAGGCTTGATGCCTTCTGCCTGTTTAGGTACTAACGGAAAAGCCTATTATGAGCCATCACATGGTTCGGCTCCTGACATCGCGGGGAAACAGATTGCGAATCCATATTCAATGATCGGCTCGATGGCAATGATGTTAGAGTACAGTTTTGACATGGTAGAAGAGGCAAAAAACGTTTGGAACGCAATGCAGGCTGTTTTCACTGATGGATATTCAACCTCAGATCTATCTAAGCCTGGATCCGGTGTTACTATGCTGTCCACTCAAGAATTTGGAGATAAGGTGGTTGAACATCTTGTCGGATAAACATTAAAACAGGCTAGTTTAAAAAGCCTTGGCTCACGGAGCCTTGGCTTTATTTATTTTTTCGATATTTGCCTCTGTTAACTATGCTGCCAGATAAACCAAATGATCTGAGAAATCACTAAGATCTGGTTTTGCGTTTGTAAAAGATAAGCACAGCCGCAACCAACATTTGCAAAGCGCCGTATATCAATGCGGTAAAAAGAACCATATCCCCAATATTATCGCCTCTATCAATATTCGCGGGGAACATGGAGGCTTTAATAAGAATGGCTAGGTTCACGTTTCGCACAATAACTTCCATTTCGATTGCGGTACTATCAGCAGTGCTTAGCGAGAGTAGTTTGGCTGCCACCCAGCCGACAAGCCCGATTGCTGCGATAAAAAGTAATACCCAGAGCAAGTTCTGAGTACCAAATGCTTCCATATCCAAACGCCCCGCGGCGCTTGAACCCACTACGATCGCCACTATTCCTAATAGCGATAGTCTTATACACCACTTTGAAAACTTCTGGGCCATTGTTGGCACTAATCTGAGGAAAGCCATGCCCATGGCGAGTGGAAGTAGCAAAGTGAATCCAATCTCTCTTATTATTTGAGGGGTGGGCATTCTAAAGTCAGATGGCAGATATTGTGTTATCAATAGACTGAGTACAATTGGGGTGGTGAGCAAGCACGCTAATGTGGTGATCGCAGTAATTGAAATTGAAAGGGGTATATTACCTTTCGCAAAATAGGTGAATATATTCGATGTCGTCCCACCGGGTATTGAGGCAACCAGCGCCAAGCCTATGGCTACACCGCCGACGATCCCTAAAGAATGGATGAAAAGGAACGCGATAACAGGGATCAAAACTAACTGAATCAATGTTCCTATCGTTACGGCTTTAGGTTCTTTTAATATGTCATTAAAGTCGGAAACGGTCAGTGTGGCCCCCATTCCTAACATTGCGAAAATTAACTGAAATGCGGCGAACCAATATTCGTAAGCTACGTATATTTCTCCCATGCAAACTCCAAAAGTAATTCATGTAATTATTGTTGTTTGCGCGCAGTATGAGTGATGTACGTAAAAATATGAAGAGTGGAGGGCTGGCCCAGATAAAAATTTATTTATTTGCGTGTCTTTGACAAAATAAGTGAATCCAAAAAATAAATTAGCGCATCTAAGCCCAAAACAGTTAAATAAAAACATATGCGCATAACTGAAAACTGGAGAAAAACTATGAAACAGATGTGGATAGGGGTTAGTTTTATCGCAGCGTTGATCCTTGTGAATCAAATATGGGCTGAGGAAGGCTCTAACTCGAAATTCGTTGCTGGGGCAGCCGTTGAAGAAAGCCCTGAAAAGCCTAGCTCAATTAATATCGATGTGAATTTCGATGAAGACAGTAGCGATGAAAAATCGATCAAAAAGATTAGCGAATTAGTCAGAAAGATTGCTGGCGACAAGGTCGCTGATGAAGTGATTGTTGAGTTAGATGGATTAAGCGAGGCTGAAAAAGCGGAACTTGCTGAATCTCTTAAAAAGGGTATCAAATTTGATACTGAGCAGTTACCAGGCTGGTTGGGTGTCGTGGCTATATTGGCTGTGGCGTTAATATTCGGTTCGCCGATTCTGATTTTAATTACCGTTTTCTTTTTTATGGCAAGAAAACGCAAGCAAAAAATGAACGTGATTCAAGTCTACCTTGATGCCGGTAAAGACGTTCCGACAGAATTGCTACGCACGTTTGACAATTCAGTTGACTCATTTAGATCTGGCATTATGTTCGCAGGTGCCGGCTTAGGTATCATGGCGGCCTTTTATTCAGCTAATAATGACTCGGTAGGCGCTCTAGGCTTAATCCCATTGTTTATCGGCGTAGCAAAATTGATTTATTGGTTTTTTGAAGAAAGGAAATACGACAAGCTTTAATTTTATTCTTTCAACGTATAGTTAACGGAGCTTAATCTAGTGCAACAGCTCGATGACACTATTCTGATAGAGTTAGCGGTTAATAAAAACGATCAGCGAGCTTATGGCGAGCTAGTCAACCGCCATCAGTCAAACTTAAGGTATTCTATGCGTCAGTTGACGGATTGGAATGAAACCTTGGCTGATGATTTAGTCCAAGACGCGTTTGTGCAAGCATTTAAACAGCTGCATAAGTTTCGCAATAAAGCCAAATTCTCCAGTTGGCTTTATCGAATCGGTTACAACACGTTTTTACAGCATGTGCGCAAAAAGCAATTGATTACTGAATCAATAGACGATCAGCCGCTTGCCGCTAATGATTCATTGATATCTAATGATGCCAATGAAGACAGCGACGCAAGATCGGATTTACATCAAAGAGTGGCGAAGCTACTATCGCAAATTGAACCCGAACGACGCTCGGTTTTGCATTTATTTTTGCATAGACAGCACACTCAACAAGAAATTTCAGATATCATGGGCATTCCCTTGGGGAGTGTGAAAACTCATATCAGCCGAGGGAGAAAAGCGTTGCAGTCTAATTTACACGCATGGCAGGGGTGATTATGAGTAGCTTTAACCAACAATCTATTGACCAAGTGAGTAATAACGCAGAGGTTTTGGATGCGTTATTTTCTGATGTCCGCTCGGATGAACCCGGTTTAATCGACCAGAATATTACTAAAGTTGTCCTCAATACTTTACCGAAAAAAGTTATAAGAACAAGAAAGCGCTCGGTTTTGTTCGACTTAGTAGGCCTCACATTAGGGCTCATAGCGGCTTACTTTTTTTTCGACATTGAGCAAATATTTGTATCGAGTATGTCTCTGATTCCTGAGTCCTTATCGATTACCGTCGCTAATATTGCTGCCTTCTTCATTGGCTCAATAGTGCTTGCTTTCGTTGCTTTTTGGGCGGGTGAGAAAGCATCCAAATAATGTTAGCTTGAGTGACCATCACCAGTTTTGACATGCATTCGATGTGATAGGTGTTGCAACCGACGCAAAGGAACGCGGATCGTGGTTTAATAAGCAGTGTTTTAAAGCGGTGAATGGCTTAAAGACCGCGTATTACTAAAGTGATTCATAGGAAGACCTGATCCGTTTTCATTGGTATATCAGCTTTGTGGCGGGCTACACTGACAGAAGAATTTCAAATAAAAAATAATAAATTGAACCAATTTATCCGGAGGAAGCGATGTTGGGACTAATGATGGGTGAGCAGTTAACGATTACGTCGTTGATGTGCCATGCGAAATCAATTAATGGCGACAGTGAGATTGTTTCAGTAACTCATGACAACCCTAGGCACAGATATACACAAGCTGAATGCTACGCCCGTGCGGGTCAGCTAGCGGGTGCATTGAGTAAACTTGGCTTAAAAGAGGGTGAGGTAGTAGGTACCCTGGCCTGGAATGATTATCGCCATATGGAAGCGTATTTTGGCGTAGCTTGTATGGGCTCCGTATGCCACACCATCAACCCGAGATTGTTTCCCGAGCAGTTGGTTTACATAATTAATCATGCCGAAGATCGTTTTCTGTTGGTTGACCCTATGTTTGTGCCCCTTATCGAAGCGATCGAAGATCACCTTGCAAATCTTGAAGGTGTCATCATCATGGCGGGTGAAGATACAATGCCTGACACCAAACTAAAGTCAGTTTATTGTTATGAAACACTCATAGCTGAGCAGAGCCCAGATTTTCAGTGGCCTAACTTAGATGAGAATCAGGCATGTTCTTTATGTTACACGTCTGGAACAACAGGTAACCCCAAAGGAGTTCTTTATTCACATCGAGCCTTGGTCTTACAGTCTTATGCTTGTTGTTTAGGTGGTGGTATGGGGTTAGCAGCGCATGATGTAGCGCTGCCGATTGTACCTATGTTTCATGTTAACGCTTGGAATATGCCTTATTCAGCTGCGCTATCTGGATTTAAATTAGTATTCCCTGGGTCGAAAATGGGTGACGGTGAGTCTTTGTGTCAGTTAATCAACGAAGAAGGTGTAAACTATTCAGTCGGTGTTCCCACGGTTTGGCTAACCTTGTTGACGTATCTGCGTGAAAATGACAAAACGATTCCCAGTATGAAGCGAGTAGGGGTTGGTGGGTCAGCTTGCCCCTTGAGCATTATGAAAGAGTTTGAAGAGAAGCATAACGTGGAGACCATCACGGGATGGGGTATGACTGAAATGGCACCTCTTGGAACATTTAATATGACCAAGAAACCACGAGAGACATATTCACAAGAGGAGTATGATGACTTGAGAATTCGCTCAGGACGTCAAGTGTTTGGTGTTCAAATGAAAATCGTCGATGAGAATGACCAAGAACTACCTTGGGATGGCGAGGCTTTTGGGGCTCTCAAAGTTCGTGGTCCTTGGGTTGTTGAACGTTACTTCAAACATGAAGAAACCGCGTTGGATGATAATGGTTGGTTCGATACGGGAGATGTTGCCACTATTAATAGTGACGGCGTTATGACGATAACCGACCGAACGAAGGATGTAATTAAGTCAGGTGGCGAGTGGATTTCATCGATTGATTTGGAAAACTGCGCGATGGGTCATGCAGAGGTCGCAGAAGCGGCTGTAATTGGCATCGCTCATCCTAAATGGGACGAGCGTCCGCTTCTTATTGTTGTCAAAGCCGATGGTTCCGAGGTTAGCGGTGATGACATATTGCAATATATGGATGGCAAGATTGCCAAATGGTGGATGCCAGATGAGGTGACATTTGTCGACGAGTTACCTCACACGGCTACTGGCAAGGTGCACAAGTTAAAGCTCAGAGAGCAATTTGCTGATTACTCTTTCTCTTAAACCAATTATTGATCGAACAAGAATAGAAAAGGGCGACTGCTGAATAAGCAGTCGCCCTTTTTCATATTTCCTGATCTACGGTTTTGGCGACGAATCCATAAAGACTCGTCGCTTGTCTTGAGCTAAGCTTCAAACTCCATTTGAGACGAACTTAGAACTCAAACTGAATCCCAGCTTCTACGCGACGGCCAGGAGCAGGCGCTACGTCTTTCACGAATGAAACACTGCTGCGTTGCTCTTCGTCAGTAAGGTTTTTACCGTGTACGAACGCCGTGATCTGAGTTTCGCCAAGAGTGAACTTGCGTTCAATTTTAGCGCTTACATCGTAATAGCCATCTGTTGGTAGTTCGAAGATAGCATTGTCGTTTTGCTCAGCAACGTCAGCATAAACTAATTTCGCTCTCCAAACATCATTGGTCCATTTTAGCGTTGCACCCCAACGATCGGTCGGTATCCTCGGTAGACTACCTAATCGGCCGTCATCAAACTCGGCGTCAATAATGTCGTACGACAGGCTGAGATCCAAATCACCAGAACCAACGTTTGCAAGGTGGAAACCTACTTCCATATCCATGCCTGTAAAGACAGCATCGCTCTGTGTGTAGACTAGAACCGGTAATTCATCCTCTTCTTCGCCAGTGGCAGATTGAAAGATGAAATCGTTGAAATTATAGCGATAGAACTCAAAATGAGCATCGACCATATCGGTTTCATAGACGAAACCAAAAGTGATATTTGTACTACTCTCCTCATCCAAATTTGTGTCGCCAATTTCAAAGGTGTTGGTAGCAAGATGAGGCCCGTTTGAAAATAGTTCCTCGATACCCGGTGCTCTTTCTGCATAGTCAAAAAGCGCGGTAACACTGGTTGAATCGCCCAAAGGAACAATCGCTCCAAGCGAAGCGCTCAGAGTTGTGAAACTGCGTGACACGCCCGAAGAGCTGGTGTCCATTGAATCGATTCTTGCACCAAGTTCTAGCGAGAAGTCATCAAACTCGCGCTCGCCAACGTAGAACAATCCTAACGAGTCTGACTCAGACGGCGGCACAAATGCCTCTTCACCAATGGCGCTGAACTCTCTGTCACTGGCTTGAAGGCCGATAACACCGTTGAAGCCATCCATTTCCGCTAGGTGAGCAAGAATACGAGCTTCCCAAGCGTCGTTGTCGAATAGTGTTCCAACTTCACCATTACCTTCAATCTCAGTGTGTTCATAATCGTTAACGCCGACGCGAAAACTGAACGCATCAATCGCGCTCAATGATGTAGCTAAACGACCACCTAGATCAAAGCGCGTTTGTTCTATATCGATACGACCCGGCTCTTCTTCGCCTTCTTCTTCATGATCGTGTTCTTCCTCATGATCTTCGTCGTGTTCTTCCTCATGCTCATCTTCTTCATGATGACCATGCCCGCCAACAAGGCCGTAAGTTCCATCGATTCCACTAACTGAAATTCCGAAGTAGTTTTCATCGTCTACCCATGAAAGGCCGCCAGCATAACCTTGAATATCAAAGCGGCTGCCCTCTAGGACACCGAAGGCTTCCTCTTCTTCTTCATGGCCGTGCTCATCCTCGTGCTCGTCATGGTCTTCATCGTGATCTTCATCATGCCCGTGCTCTTCTTCCTCCTCGAGGGCTCGAAAGCCGGCGGATTCAGCGAATCCTGGTATTTCATAGTCATCAGCTTCTTTACTGAAGGCGTCTACATGCCAGGCAAAGTTGCTGCCTAAGTTTCCATCCAGACGAATAGCTCCAGCTGTGCCATCGCCATTATCCGTAAATCTGATTTCACCGCGACCAGTAAACACTTCTTCATTGAGCTCCGTTGGGATTCGGCCTGTTTCAGTATCAACAACACCACCGATCGCGCCAGAACCGTATAGAAGAGTACTCGCACCTTTTAATACCGAAATTTGTTCGGCGATAAAAGGTTCCACGGTGACAGCATGGTCCGTACTGGTCACTGACACGTCCAGTGAGTCGATTGTGTCTTCAGTGGTTTTGACGCGAGGACCACCAAGACCGTGAATGATTGGACGACCGGCAGCAGCACCGAAGCTGGCGCTTCGGATACCTGGCTTATTTGCTAACGTGTCTCCAAGATTGCTCTCGATCGAGTCGGAAAGTTCGTCGCCCGACAATACTGTGAGGGACTGCGCTAAACCTTGCTCGTGTAATGGGTGAGCTTTTACCACGACTTCTTCAAGATCTGAGTCATCCGAAGATTGGGCGTGAGAATTTGCTGAAAGGCTTAACGAGGCTACAACGGCCAAGCTAAGTGCACTGAGTTGCATACCTCTATTGGGCAATGCGAGTAAATTTTTCGTGGTCTTCATTTTGTTCTACAGAATATGTTCAATAATTATTCGAGCTGTCCGGTTCATCAGACACAGTTACATACAAACAACTACCGTATTCAAACCAGCGTTTTATTGATGCTTCGCGACGTCGATTGGGAGAGAATGATATATGTTACTTTATAACACTTCAATGCGATTTCATATTAAATCGGCCCAAATCAATTGAATACGCATGTATAGGCTCGGAACCCTTGCGATTGGGTGATTTTCGTCAACTTGTATGGGTTGTTTTGCAGCAAAAGTAAATAACTAAAGAGATCTAAACAAAGTGTTCGTGCCAATACTTATTAAGGCGTTTTTCAGATACTGGCTGCTGAGTGCGTAGATGCTGTGCGTAAATCGATACTCGCCATTCTTCAAGTAGTATTCTAAAGTGATTAAGCTTTGGTTCCAGGATCAGAGCAAAGTCGCGATTGAAACCATCGGGGGTCAGACTATCGCAGTAAGCGTCAAAGCGGTTTTGAATTTCAATAAGTCCAACTTGCTCGGCTGCCCCAGAAAAGTACTGCACACGTTCCAGCCTCGATTGAATTGCCTTTATAAATCGGGGATATTGTTTGAGTGTGGCCATACTCGTGTAGCGCAAAAAATTTTCTGAGAACAGCGAGTAGAGTTGTGCTTTTATATCTTCATACGCTGTATCAATCTCGATCGTCTGTGCTGGATTGCTCTCCATTGAGTGAAATACAGTTGCCCTAGCTTTCAGTGCACTAAGTAGTGAATTTTCTAATTCGCTTGCGTAACTGACCCATGTTTTCGCTCCTGTGAGTGCGGTATCAAAATCATATTGCTGGCGAATAAGGTTTGGTTTGCTATCAAAACACACATGACTGAGTGCACTCTCAATAATTTCGCTGGCCCAGCGTTCGTTCGGCTGTAATTTGGGCGCTAAGTTCTGTAATTGGGTAGCCAACTGCCCAAGACCTTTGTTTGCCCCTGCATTGTTACCCATTGATTTTTTGGGCTTTAAAATCTCTTTCTGTAGGTACTTATAAGCTTGTTTATGAGTTGTGTTTGATAATACTTTTTGAGCAAGGTAAACAATGCCAAAGTGATTGTGGTAGTCAGCCAACATTTTATTGTCGACAACTTTTAAATCGACACATTTATCTGCGTTTACTACCAATGCTGGATGGGCCCTAACGGTCATGCCTTGATGTTGGTATTCAACAAATTCGCGTGGGTCACCAAAATCCCATTCCTTTAGATTCTTTTGTTCAAATGCCTGCCTGTGCTTCGAGTCTTTGGCATGAACGCTGCTCTTTACTTTATCCGCATAAGCAAGTTTAAGTTCGGGAAGGTTTGATCCTTGTTCGATCAGCGAGCCGTCAACGTCAATTACCAAATAGTTCACACGATAATAGGCATCAAGACGAGACAAATCAAAATCTTCTTTGGTAATCTTTGTGCCGCGAGTCCTAAATAGAATGTCAGCAAGTACTTCAGTGAGGGGCAGATTTTTATCCGCTAGTTTTAGTTTGTCGAAGACACGATCAATAGCATCGCTTGCCGGTGCATAATGCCTCCTGATTGTTTTTGGTAGCGTTTTAATAAGTGCGATGCACTTTTCTCGCAGAATTCCTGGTACCAACCAGTCACCGAAATGTTCAGGGAAGGGCGCCAATACTGAAATAGGAATATGCATTGTCACTCCATCAGTTTCCTGACCAGGCAGGAAAGCGTAGGTCACCTTTATCTCTTTACCCTGTATTTTAATGCTATTTGGAAACTGCGCTATTTGATCTGAGTCTAAATCGACCGCTAATAAAAACTCTCGGGTGAATTTGAGTTTTTCGTCGTTGCCTTTCGCCAGCCATTTTTCCAGACCAGCCCGACTACAGATATCTCCCGGTATACGTCTTTCAAAAAAATTGAAGAGCTGACCATCATCCACTAATAGATTGCGACGTCTGGTTTTGGATTCTAAAACCTCAATCTCTTTGATGAGCTTTGCATTGTGCTTTGCGAACTCGGCTTTGTTTCCTCTGGGTTTATACTTGGTTGCGACAAGTGCTTCTTGTATAAACAATTGCCGAGTTTCTTCGCGGTTGATCTGAGCGTAGCCAACTAGTTCTTTGTCCTTTAAAACCAAGCCTTGCAACAGTGTCTTGCGCAGTGCTTTAATCGTTCCAGACTTTATATGATAGTGCGGCGAGCTATAGCTGTATTTTACTAAATGTGCAGCACTAGCGATTACCCAGGCCGGTGAAATTTCTGCTGCATTTAATGCAAATACCCGACTTGTTTCTAAATATTCACTGGCCACAATCCATTTTGGTTTTTGTTTTGCAATGGCAGAGGCGGGGAACAAATGAACTTTTCTACTGCGCGTGGCCAGATAATTGCCTTCAATGTCTTTGGTAGCGATGTTACCAAGCATTCCCGACAATAAGGCCTGATGCAATTTTGCGTAGCGTTCATCAACACCAGTGTTTCTTGCACTTTGGTTTTGAATACCATTTTGTTTGGTTTTTTGTATGGAACTGTTGTTATTGCTAGATTCGGGCTGCTTTATTGCAGCCCATGGTTCAATCTTCCAGCCTTGGTCTTTACACATTTGCCCAAGTTGTCTGACCATCTCTCGCCACTCAAATATTCGAGCAATCGACCAATAATTTTTTAGGCAAGCTTCTTTAAATTTTGTGTTACTCAGTTCGGATCGAAGATCGTTGATTGATTGCCATAAATGTAAAAAACCAGTGAAATCGGATTGAGGGTGGTGTAACTCTTTGTGTCTTTCATCCGCTTTTTGCTGCTGATCGCCAGGCCGTTCCCTTGGATCCTGAATGCTTAATACTGAAATAAGAACAAGCGCATCGCGCAGACACCCAATTTCGTTTGCGGCGAATAAAATACGGGCAAACCTTGGATCGATTGGCAGATCACTCATGCTTCGACCAATTTTTGTCAGCACTTCAAAGTTGGCCTTGTCTTTCGTATGCGTCTTTTTGCTCGAGCGTATTTCGATCGCTTGAAGCTCAGTTAAAAGTTTCCGACCATCATTAAGTAAACGAGTATCCGGATGATCTACAAAATCGAATTCGTTGATGTCTTTGATACCCAGCCGCATCATACGCAATATTACGGATGCCAAATTACTGCGTAATATTTCCGCAGGAGTAAATTCAGCTCGTTGCTCAAAGTCTTCTTGTGAGTAGAGCCGTATACAAACGCCATTGGCCACACGGCCGCAACGGCCTTGCCTTTGATTGGCGCTCGCTTGCGAAATTGCCTCAATGGGTAAGCGTTGTATTTTTGATCGGAAACTGTATCTGGATATCCTCGCCAAGCCTGGGTCAATAACATACGCTATACCGGGTACGGTGATCGACGTTTCCGCTACATTAGTGGCTAAAACGATTTTACGTCGATGTGCTGGTTTGAATACCTTATTTTGCTCTTGAACACTTAAACGCGAGTAAAGAGGCAACACTTCGACCGGCAATTGAGCTTTACGGATGGCTTGTGCTGCATCGCGAATTTCACGTTCACCCGCGCAAAACACCAAGATGTCCCCGCTGGCATTGTATTCGCCCTTAGCTTCCGTTCGCGCAATGTGTTTAATAGTGCGAGTGATGCAATCAGCTAACGCTTCATTTTCTTGTGGTTCACGATAAACCGTTTGCACAGGATAAGTGCGCCCAGACACTTCGATAATCGGCGCTGGTACATCCCCTGATGCAAAGTGATTGGCAAAACGCTCAAGATCAATGGTAGCTGACGTGATGATAACCTTAAGTTCAGGTCGCTTTCGGCAGATAGGCTTTAATAAACCAAGTAAAAAGTCGATATTTAGACTGCGCTCATGCGCCTCATCAATAATAATGACGTCGTATTTCTTTAGCAGGCGATCATGCTGGATCTCGGCTAACAGCACACCATCGGTCATTAGCTTTAAGCGCGTTTTATCATTGCTCTGATCGTTAAAACGGACCTGATAACCAACCTCATTACCAAGACCTACCTTTAGCTCAGAGGCGATGCGATCAGCTACGGTTCGAGCCGCGATTCGGCGAGGCTGCGTGTGACCAATCAAGCCATTTTCGCCCAATCCCAAACTCAGGCATATTTTTGGCAACTGAGTGGTTTTTCCTGAACCAGTTTCACCAGCAACAATCACAACCTGATGGTCACGTATCAATTCAGCAATTTCATCACGCCGCTGATTTATCGGTAGGGATTCTGGAAACTCAATATGCATGGGCCGAGATATTACTCGACTGGTAAAGGAAATAACATATCAATAATGCTCAAGATTCAACCAGAGTTATCCTTTTGACGGATCATGAAATTAAGTAACCTCTTATGGAAGATGCTTTTCGGTAAAACAATGTCATTAGACGACTACTCGTGAGTAGCAAATTTAGTTCAAGATTAATTCTGATCAGGTAAGATATCGACTTTAAATTATTTTGCACTCGCATTTAACCAAGAAACTACTAAATAATATCTGGCTAAAGAATGATTACCGTTGAAAAAGACTCCAAGGCTGAAGAAATCGTCATTCATGCAACTCCCATCGAGCTACGTGAATTCGCAAAACAATTGTGGGCAATCTCAGAGAAAGCTGAGTTGAAAGGCAAACACAAACAACAATTCACACCCAAGAGTGGATCTGAAGTTGAGCTTCTCACTAAAGTGCAAGGTGATCCAAGAAAGTATAGTATTGTAAAAAAGCTAACTATTTCGAGTAAACTCGGCTGATGCTATTTTCATTTTAACTCCATTGCGTAATTATCTTAAGATTATGTACATCTAAGTTTGTTGTGTTGTTTAGAGTTTATTTTTTGTGATCAGTGGCTATTAGGATAAGTTTGCTATTTGTGGACATGCCGCTGCCTAAGAACAAAAATTATAGTCAGTTGATCAGATAAGTTAGGCTAGCAATCCAAGCCATCAGAAGTTAGTATCAAAACAAAAAAGGAATTGAGGAACGCAATGCAATCTCAAGCTAACGCAAACCCTGCTGAACCACAGTCAACCGTATTACCGATGTCCAAACGGCTAATAGAATTGGCCGAAGCAGGAAAAATACCCGACGCTTTGATTCGACTTGGCATTCGTCGATTGTGCACGCAAAGACTAATAAATGAGTACATAGACGACGTTGAAAAACAGCAGGCTAATTTTCAAACGTTGATTGAAGAACTCAGGCAATCTCCAATAGCTATAGAAACCGCCACCGCGAATGAGCAGCACTACGAAGTACCTACTGAGTTTTACCTAGCATCACTGGGTAAGCGATTAAAGTACAGCTGCGCTTACTATGCGAACGAGCATGACTCGCTGGACCAAGCCGAGGAAACCATGCTGGAAAAATACGGTGAGAGGGCGGAACTAAAAGACGGCCAGCGTATATTAGAACTGGGTTGTGGTTGGGGCTCGTTAACTCTTTGGATGGCAGAGAATTTTCCAGAAAGTGAAATCGTGGCTGTTTCAAATTCGAGCACGCAGAAAAAACACATAGACAGCGTATGCGAACAGAAGGGGTTTGGAAACGTCACCATAATTACCGAAGACGTAAATAATCTGGACTTGGCTGGTCAACAGTTTGATCGAGTGATGTCGATTGAAATGTTCGAGCACATGCGAAATTACCGCACGCTATTGGAACGAATCTCCAGTTGGCTAAGTGACGACGGCAAATTGTTTGTGCATATCTTCGCACATCGATCCATCATGTATCCATTCGAAGTTAAAGGCGAAGAAGACTGGATGTCGAAATACTTTTTTACCGGCGGCCTTATGCCATCCACTGATACACTCTTGCATTTTCAAGATCACTTAAATATTGAAAAACGCTGGTTTGTTAATGGCCAACACTACGAAAAAACCTGCAACCACTGGCTAGAGAAAACGGATCAAAATGAAGAACTAATTATCGCAGCGTTTGAACAAGCCTATGGAAAAGAAGAAGCCAGCACCTGGTTCCACCGCTGGAGGTTGTTTTATATGGCGTGTGCTGAGTTGTTTGGATACAAGCAAGGTAATGAGTGGTTGGTTGCGCACTTCTTGTTTGGCAAGGGGTAGAGTATGTTTGTTAAATGAGTTGCGAGACGATTAAAAATCCCAGTTGCTTCTGCGAAATTTACTGTTTCTATCCCTCGCTGCCTCAATCAAAGCCCTGTAAACCACCAAATAAAAAAGCCTGCTGTAGCAACACAGCAGGCTTTTTTATTTGGCGCGCCCGGAGGGATTCGAACCCCCGACCAATTGGTTCGAAGCCAACTACTCTATCCAGCTGAGCTACGGACGCTTATTCTTTCGAGATGTGGATTCTATTTTAACTATCAATAACTTGCAATAACTAAGTAATTTTAGTTAGTTCCTCAGCGAATCGCGATTATAGCTCTAAGGAAAAATAAAACGTAAATTAAATTAGTCTGAAGCTAGTTTTTCCTGCTCTCCACTCTAAATAATCTATCATTGCGCTTTTTCTATGCTTGTGGGCATCATTATATAGGGTGAATCGTGGAGTCATTCGACCGAGTATTCTAATTACATGGAGGTGAACATTGAATATGGAT
>JAKVBA010000041.1 GCA_022447525.1 Gammaproteobacteria bacterium | reverse complement strand
TTTCTAATCACCCTGACGAATGGAGATCAACTCAAAGCCGAATTTATAATTCTCGGTATAGGTGTTCAGGGCAACCCTAGAAAACTTCCTTGCCCTGGAGCTGAATTTGAACATATCCAATACCAGCTAGATGATCCAGACGAGTATAAGGGCGAAAAAATCGCGGTAGTTGGAGCGGGTGACGCGGCGATCGAGAACGCAGTTGGTCTGGCCGGCAATAATGAAGTCCATATTATTAACCGAAGGGACGAATTCGCTCGTGCCAAACAAGGTAATCTTGACTCGATACTGGCTCATATTAGCGATGGAAAAATAGAGTGTCACTACGAATCGAATCCGGCCAGGATTGAGGAGAACCCGGAACAAAATAGCCGCTATATCTTCTATCTAAGTACCCCAACAGGAGAAAAACCAGTGCCTGTAGATAGGGTTATTGCCCGTCTTGGAGCCATACCGCAAAGAGGCTTGGTTGAGTCATTCGGTATTGAATTTCCAAACGACAGCCCAGCAGCTTTACCAGAGCTTTCTAATCAATACGAATCAAATGTGCCGGGCATGTATATCATCGGCGCATTGGGTGGCTACCCTCTCATCAAGCAGGCGATGAACCAAGGCTATGAGGTAGTTGAATATATACGTGGCAACGACATCGAGCCCGCTGATCATCCATTATTGGTCGAGGCTTTCAAAGGACTTCCATACGATAACTCCGTCAGTGAAATTTTGGAGTACTTGCAAAATGTCTCCCCGATATATGCTGACGTCAACCCATTAACGTTTCGCGAATTTATCTTAGACAGCAGTGTGAGGCTAGTCCCTGAGGGCCAACCGTTGTGCGTACAAGGAGAATTTACCGACACTTTCTTTGTGGTGGCGGATGGAAACGCATACGTAAAGTTACCTGGGGTTGGCGAGTTTCATTTCAATAAAGGCGGATTCTTTGGAGAACAAAGCTTGATATCAGGCCGCCGAAGAACGGCCACTGTATACGCGGGTAAAAACTGTGTAGTAATCGAAACACCCCGTCGTTCAATGGTGAAACTTCAAAACTCAGTCGATTCAGTTAAGTTGACCTTGGATAGAGCATTTATGTTGCGTGCGATCCACTCAAAGTTCACCCCAAACACTGCTCACTCTGAGTTAACTGAAGTCATTAACTCATCGGCATTGCGAACTTTTGATGCGGGAGAGGACATTTATCGACAGGGAGATGATGGTGATGAAGTGCATTTAATCAGAGTTGGCTCGGTAACAACTATCAAAGAAAGCAACAATCGGGAAATCATCACCTCATATATGCCGGTTGGTCATTACTTCGGTGAAACTGGTGCGCTTGGCGAGGGCAAACGCACGGATACCGCCCGAGCAAATGTTAGAACAGAAACTATTTGTCTGACTCGAGATTCTTTTCTGACTCTTTTAGAAAAAGAAAAAACAATGAAAACCCAGGTTCAAGACCATATGCGAGATCGTCTGACGGTTGAAGCAAGAATGCAAGCTCAACCAAAAGGTGGAGAGTTAATGTCATTCTTGATGAGTGAAGGTCTTGGCGAAGGAACCGATGTACTGCTGATTGATGAATCATTATGCGTGGGTTGTGATAATTGCGAAAAAGCTTGTGCGGAATCACACGACGGAAATTCTAGACTTAATCGAGAGGCTGGAGCTTCATTCGCTGATTTGCATGTGCCAATATCTTGTCGACATTGTGAACACCCACATTGCATGAAAGACTGCCCGCCTGACGCCATACATAGAGCCTCAGACGGAGAGGTGTATATAGACCAAGAAGCATGCATTGGTTGCGGTAACTGTGTGCGTAATTGTCCATATGAAGTTATTTCTTTACAGAAAAATCCAGCCCCTAAGCCCGGTCTTCTCAACTGGTTGCTTACTGGTAAGGGCCCTGGACCCGGAGGCAAAAACTACGATGACAAAAGCGATATCAAAAAGGCTGTTAAATGTGACGCATGCAAAGATATCTCGGGGGGAGCTGCGTGTGTAAGGGCTTGCCCAACTGGTGCCGCACAACGCTTCAATCCAAAAGATTTTGTCGAGTTGGTTAGCCAGCGGTTCGGCTAATCAAGAAATGTCTTACCTTCTCGTAAGACTATAAAATGAAAATCAAACACAATTTGGCGACAAACATTCGATGAATGCCATGAGCTAAATTGATGTAATACAAGGTAATTAAAATTTTGTATCAATCAATAGCAAATTATAAACAGGCTCGGTATTTCTGGGTTGCTACATTGCTCAGTGCCGTGTCTGCACTCGCGTATTATTTACACCAGCCAATCAACTCTCCTAATGGTGGCACTTGGCTAGGTTATACACTGGGAACGGTTGGAGCCTTGCTTATTGTTTGGTTAATGCTACTGGGTGTACGCAAAAGAAACTATCGCTCTAATATGGGGTCAGTGCAGGGATGGACATCAGCTCATGTTTATCTTGGTACCGCTCTACTCTTAATCGCAACTCTTCATTGCGGACTCCAGTTTGGCTACAACATACATACCCTAGCCTACGTTTTAATGGTAAGCGTGATCATGAGTGGTTTTTTTGGTATTTACGCTTATATCAGGTATCCCAATCTGATGACTAACAATCGCGCAGGAGAGACACTCGCAGGCTTGATTGAACAGCTACAAAAGATAGACGATAGATGCATAAAAGATGCAAAATTGGCACAATTAAGCGGCATAGTTGAGAGCGCTGTAGCGGGTTGTAGTATTGGCGGTTCATGGTGGCAGCAACTCAGGGCTAAAGACTTCTCCTCGATGATGGATGACAACGGCAAATCAGTATCAAATCGAAATCAAGAGAAAATTATATCAGAGCTCGCTGAGCATTTATCGCAATCACAGGACAGCGAGAGATCTGGATTGATTCAAAATTTGCTAGCTAACTTTGCTGCAAAGCAAACTTTGCTAGCGCGGGTACGCCGAGACATCCAAATTCGCGGTATTTTAAAAGCTTGGCTGTACTTCCATGTGCCCCTTTCATTTGGCCTACTGGCGGCGTTAATCGTACATATAATCGTAGTTTTTTACTATTGGTAGAGGTCATGGCAGATCCAAAGAATATAACTGAACACAAGGTCTCTCTAGATCAAACCAACCTCAGTAAACGTTGGCCATCTTGGCTTTTGTTTGTCGGAATTTTAAGTCTATTTCTAATCATTCCTTTAGTAAGCCTCACTAATAAAGATCTAGCGTCGAGTCTGAGAAACTCGCCACTACCGTCAGATAATTCATGGATTTCAGGTGAGTTGTCGCCACCACATCAAATTCCTGACCTAAACAAAAATTGTGATGCATGCCACGTTAATGGTTTTGAGGTAGTACAAGACGATACATGTCTCGAGTGCCACGCTGCTACGAATCATCATTTTGATACGGCGACGCACGATGTAGAGCGCTTGGAAAGCTCTCGATGCGCCAGCTGTCATCTTGAACACGAGACTCCTCTTCAGATTGTTCGTCAAGACGATCAGTTATGCGTAGCTTGTCATAGTGATATGGCTGAAACGGGTGTGGCAACCACTGACCTTATTGATGTAGACAGCTTTGGATCGGAACAACGATCGAGTAAAAAAAATCCTCATCCATCTTTCAAAGTTTCAATGCTACAACCAACTGGCACAGCTGACGATACAGTTTGGGAAACTCTGAGAGTCGCCTTAAAAGATGCGCCCAAGGAACAATCGAATTTAATTTTTCCTCATGATGTTCATTTAAATGCTGACGGGATAGATGCGCCCGAGGGTACACGTGTGCTTCAGTGCAATAGCTGCCATTTAAATGATGATGCCGGCAAATTGATGCAACCGATCAACATGGTTAATCACTGCAGTGACTGCCATACTATGATTTTTGACGCAGATGCACCTGGTCGATTTGTGCCTCATGGAGATCCGGACACCGTACTTTTAACGCTAGAGGAATATTACTCACGTCAGTACTTGCTTACTGAGCTAGGTCGTGAACCAACCAGTGATGAAGTCCGAGATTTTATGCTTCGTCGTCCGGGTAAATCCGTAGAGCAAAGAGAGTTGCAAACACAAAACTTGGCCAGCCCTTGGGGCAAAGCCTACAGTATCGCTGAAGAGATCTTTGAACGAACTACGTGTAAAACGTGTCACGAGACTAGTATCGATAACAGTGGGAAATATTTATCTAAGTGGCGAGTAAACCCGATTCGTTTAACGACGAACTGGATGCCTAAATCAGACTTTGATCATTTTAGCCATAAAACATTCGCCTGTGCTAGCTGCCACAACGCTACGCTGTCTGACACCGCGACTGATGTATTAATGCCCGATTTACCAAACTGTGAGGCATGCCATACCGGTTCCAGAACACATGAAAGTAAACTACCGACTACGTGTGTCGGGTGCCATGACTTTCATTTAGACAATCAAAAACCATGGGGCAACAGCAATACCGCGGAGTTACTTCTAAAAAATCAAAAGATCAGATTAACACGCTCTGGGGCCGACAACACGACCACAACCAGATCGCAACCTTAATGAGCTTCCCGCCTTATATACACAGAGGTCTACCTGCAAGGAAATTTATGACTATGTCGACAAACTTAATCAAGCAGCAACTTTATTGTAACTCTCAGTTATGTCTTTCTCGCGTTAGATATTCGTTGAAATGCTTACTAACCACTTATCTCTTGCTATTGGCTAGCTTATCCGCGGCTTCGGCTCAAAACGAGCAAATTTTGACCCAAGGAGAAGTTGCACAGGTGATTGGTCGAGCAATCGCAGAAGCGAAAGCACAAGGAGCACCGGCAACCATTGCTGTCGTTGATAGATCAGGGAATGTTTTAGGTGTATATCAGATGAATGGTGCCAACCCTCAGGTCACCATCAGTTCCGGACGCGGCTTAGCCGCTGGAAACGGCTTGGAGATGTTGGTGGTACCCTCGGCTTTTGCCGCTATCTCCAAAGCCATAACCGGAAACTATCTAAGTAGTGGCGGCAATTCATTTAGCACCAGGGTAGCAAGCCAAATTGTTCAAGAGCACTTCAACCCTGGGGAGTTTAATCAACCTGCGGGACCCTTATTTGGTGTTCAATTTAGCCAATTACTTTGTTCAGACCTTACCGTCAAAAGTGGTACTCAGGGGCCGAAGCCTTCCCCTCTTGGACTCTCAGCTGATCCTGGCGGTTTCCCGCTTTATAAAAATGGTGTTGTTGTTGGTGGCGTTGGCGTAATAGCAGATGGACTTTATTCAATCGACCGATCGATCTCCGATCTAGATAAAAATTCCGACGAACTGATTGCCTTAGCGGCTACGCGAGGCTACGACGCCCCCATACAATTGCAAAGAGTCAGTTTAGACGGCAAGTTAGTCAGATATTCTGACGCCAACTTTGCGGATCTCAAAAGTAATGGGGTCGCGCCTCTGAGTGGCAACGGTCAATTAATTGCGGTTGCTGGATTTACAAACGGACAACTTACGACTGGAATTAAGTTCGGTAATTTAGAGTCGGGGTTCATCGGTTCCGAAGACTTTGGCTCGCCAGCAGTTGTGCTTGGCGATCGATTTCTACCTCGCGATGGCACTGATGAAGCTGCGTTGACCGCGAATGAAGTCAGAGTACTGATAGCAAATGCTCTTAGAATTGCTTACCGCTCGAGAGCTCAAATAAGAAATCCAGCCGATTCAGGAGCTAGAGTAAGCATTTCTATTGTAGACAGCAATGGAGTCATCCTTGGTATCGCTAGAACTCATGACGCACCTATTTTTGGTACTGATGTGTCTCTCCAGAAAGCAAGGACCGCTGCGTTCTTCTCTAGGCCTGATGCGGCTCAAATACTCAGTGAAAATGGTCTTCAACACTACGTAAATACAGCAAGATCTTTCATTGGTCCAACTGCGCTTGCCGACGGTATTGCCTTCTCTGATCGCTCAGGAGGAAACCTATCACGACCTTTTTATCCGGATGGCATCAACGGCAATCCAAATGGCCCGTTCAGTCGTCCATTTGAGCAATGGAGTCCTTTCAATGTTGGACTTCAATTTGATTTGGTCAAAAATCTTATTACAACCCCAACGACCAACTGCACTGGAATATCAAATTTGCCAAATGGTATTCAGATCTTCCCGGGTAGTGTGCCGATTTATCGTGGGAGACAACTCGTTGGGGGCATTGGCGTATCGGGTGATGGTGTTGACCAAGATGACATGATTTCTTTTCTGGGATTACACCATGCCGGACTCGAGTTGGGAGGTGCGATAAATAATGCTGACCCAGCTATCAGAGCGGATACTCTGTCTCCACAGGGTGTGAGACTAAGATACATAAACTGTCCGCAAGCGCCGTTTATAGATTCTACCGAAGCCTTCCCCTGCAATGGCAAGTAGTTAACTTTTAAAAAAAGCATGAAGCAAAAACATAAAATAGGTAACAAAATAGCGTTCAAGCCAGTAAAGCGACTGTTGGCGCCGGCTGTTGCCCTAGCATTTAATACTGGGGTAAATGTCAGTCATGCGGCTGATAAAACTGCTGTATTCAGCACCCTAAATGTGCCAAACAACGAAGTCCACAAAAGAGCCTATAGTTGGCTAAATCAACAAAGCTCAGGACAAACACTGCAATTTGCCACGGTCTATGGTCTTAAAAATTGTCAACAACTGGCACAAGACTTCGAGTCCTATACTAAACAGGCGGCATACTGTTTTGAATCCAGCACTAAGCCGAATCGTTTTTTCGCAGTTTCAGGTGCTTACAGCTTAGTAAATGATGCTCGTCAGGCATCTGAATATTTAAATCTTGATGGTTTTATCGTGAGCTCGATTGATAAGATCAAACAGACGCGATGCAACATCAATGGAATCGACCAGAGCTTAGCACCTTTTTGCTCGAAATCAACGAGAGCTCTGGAGTCAAATATTCAGATTGACACAAGTTTGACATCAGACTCAATCATGATTAGAGATGAGAGCAGTTCAAGCTCCAATACGTTACCAAGCTTAATACCCGCACCAATTGGGTATGACGATGCTGACCAGAAAAAGGCGGAATTATTTACCCCTGCAACGTGCTCGCAATTAGATGGTAAAGAAATAAGACAGAGGCGAAGACCTGGGTTTCCAGTGTTGAGCTATGAGGCCGAGGATTGTCGAGAGAATCGGCTACAAGCACCTCGCCCATCACTTTTAGCTGATCCAGCACCCGTCCCCGACAGGTGGCGTATTGTAGACACTCTTGGTTATGCAGAGAGATGGTGGGACCCCTACAACGGCAATAATACCCTCAAAGGTGATAAACCTATTTTTGGTAAACCAACCAAAGAGTGGTTTTTTAACTTATCTGCTATATCAGACACCGTTCTCGAACCAAGAAACTTTCCATTACCCGTCGGGGCTGCCACAACCAGAAGCGCAGGACAACTAGATCTGCTTGCGGATGGTGATCAATTTTTGTTCAATGAAAATCTCATCGTGGAGACCGTCCTTTACCGAGGGGATACCGTGTTTAGGCCCCCAGACCACGAGTTTAGGCTGATCACGGTTTTTAATCTAAATCATACCGTTGTTGATGAGAGAGGCATTTTAAAAGCAGACCCAGGTGAAGGAACTACTCGTACCGAGGGCTTTATTGGAATACAAGGCGCTTTCTGGGACTACCACATTCGCAATGTATCGGATCGTTATGATTTCGATAGTTTCCGTATCGGTATACAACCTTTCTCTAGTGATTTTCGCGGATTTTTGTTTCAAGATAATCAATTTGGAGTACGTTTTTTTGGGACTCGAGATAACAATATATTTCAATACAATGTCGCTTGGTTCAGAAGGATGGAAAAAGAAATCAACAGCGGATTGAATGATATCGCTGATTCCTTGCGTGACGACGACATTTTTACAGCAAACCTATATTGGCAAGACTTTCCGAGTCTTGGATTTATTTCACAAGCCTCAATTACACATAACCGTAATCGAGAAGCGGACGACTTTTTCTTTGACGATAACGCATTTATTGCCCGCCCGAGTTCACTAGGATTTGAACGTGGAAGAGATTATGACGTAACCTATCTAGGACTTAGCGGAGACGGCCATTTTGGTCGCAATAACCTCACCTACTCGGCTTACTATGCATTTGGTGATCAATCCAATGGGGTATTTACCAATGATGAAACTGATATCAGTGCATACTTTTTTGCGGCTGAACTATCAAGAGACTTCGACTGGGTAAGAGCCAGAGCCTCCTTCCTGCATTCTAGTGGCGACGACAATCCTTTTGACAACAAAGAGAAGGGCTTTGATGCAATCTTTGAAAATCCACAGTTCGCTGGTGGCGACACAGCATTTTTCATACGACAAAATGTCCCACTGATCGGTGGTGGTCGTGTAGCGTTAAATAGTCGCAACTCAATTATACCTTCCTTGAGATCGTCAAAGGAGCTTGGGCAGTCTAACTTCACCAATCCGGGTATTACTCTTGTCGGTATCGGCGCAGACTTAGATTTGACGCCTCAGACACGATTGTCATTCAATTTAAATCAAATGTGGTTCGATGACACAACAAGCCTAGAGTTGGCGAGAAACCAATCTGATATCAGAAAGAATATTGGTCAAGATATATCGGCTGCGCTGATATGGCGACCATTCGCCACGCAAAACGCGGTTGTTAGACTATCGGGGGCAGTGTTAAACCCTGGCAGTGGTTTTAAAGACTTATATGGAGACAGTTCGCCCTACTCCATATTAGCCAACGTAATACTAGCCTATTAAACTTTCAGAAAAACAAAAAGGCAAATAGACGTATACCAAATGATGCATGCAAACAGTATGACAAAATGTAAGGATAAACAGTCACAAAGATCAAGGTGTAAACGATTAAGTGGATTGATTTTGAACCTGATACTGCTCAGCTTCCTGAGCTTATTCTGGCAAAGTAACGCGGTTGCTGCGGGCGGAGAGACACCATTAAAAATATCATATCCGTTTTATCCACCAGCACCTAAGTCTCAAACTCAGACTGAGGCTGACACAAAATCTAAAGGGTGCATGAGCTGTCATACATCAACTGATAGACACACCATGCACAGTAATCCTGGGGTTATTTTAGGGTGTACAGATTGTCATGGTGGTAATGCAAAAATCGAATGGTCAGGTGGGGATATGTATACCTCGAAATCAGAACCTGGGTATAAAAAAGATTCTAAATCTGACAAAAAGAACAAGGACAAGAAGAAAAAGTCAGACAAAAAACCATACAAGAAGTATACGGCAGAGTATCAAGGAGCAATGGATATCGCGCACGTTCAACCCACTCTGCCCAAGACTTGGCATTACCCAAGTAGCGCGAATCCTCCGCATGCTTACACTATTCTTAACACTGAGAGTCCAGAATACGTACGATTCGTAAACCCAGGCGACTATCGTATCGCGGAAGAAGCCTGTGGTGCCTGCCATCTGCCAATTATCAAGGCAGCAAAACGCAGTCTAATGAGTACCGGCGCCATGCTATGGGGAGGAGCCTCTTACAACAATGGCATACTTCCTTACAAAAACTATATTCTTGGTGAGGCCTACACCAGGGAAGGTACTGGAGCGTCGATTGAAGGTCCACCAATGAAAAACGCAGCTGAACTCACGAAGGCGCATGGGGTTTTACCATCGCTAGCGCCACTTCCTGCATGGGAGACCGTGAGGCCGGGTGATATCTTTCGTGTATTCGAGCGCGGTGGTAGAAACATAAGTAATCTATTCCCAGAAACAGGACTTCCTAATGCCCTCGGTCAATTGCAACGCCTTGAGGAGCCTGGCCGTCCTGATATACGTCAATCTAATCGTGGGCCTGGTACCGGAGCTAGAATATCAGTTCCTCTGATCAACATCACTAAAACCAGATTAAACGATCCAATTTCTTGGTTTTTAGGAACCAATGACAACCCAGGTGATTATCGCTCATCAGGGTGCTCCGGTTGCCATGTTGTTTACGCAAATGATAGAGATCCCAAACACTCCGGACCTTATGCCAAATTCGGACATCTGGGCATCACGCAAACTTCAGATCCAACTATTCCCAAAGGCGAATCAGGGCACCCACTGAAACATGAGTTTACCCGAGCTATCCCCACCTCACAGTGCATGATCTGTCATATGCATCAGCCCAATATGTTTGTTAACACCTATCTGGGCTATACCATGTGGGACTATGAGTCGGATGCACCACATATGTGGCCAGAAGAGCAAAAGTACCCTAGTCATTCTGAGACCAGAGAAATTAATGAGCGCAACCCTGAAGAGGCAGCTATTCGAGGAAAATGGGGAGATCCAGACTTTCTAGCGAAGGTTTCAGAATTAAATCCTAAGCTGAGAGATACGCAGTTCGCCGATTATCATGGACATGGCTGGAATTTCCGAGCCGTTTACAAAAGAGATCGCGATGGTAACCTACTTGATGCTGAAGGCGAAAAAATAAGCGATGATGATCCAGAAAAGTTCAAAAAGGGTGTACATATGGCCTCCATTCATGCTGATAAGGGCATGCACTGTTCTGATTGTCACTTTTCTCAGGATTCACATGGAAACGGACATATTTATGGCGAGGTAGCTAATGCGGTAGAGATCGATTGCGTAGACTGCCATGGTACTGCTGATAAATATCCTACGCTAACTACCTCAGGTCCCGCCTCGCCTCCAGGAGGAAATAGACTAGCTACGCTCAGAAATCCTGACGGTAAACTAAGGTTCGAGTGGATCGAGGGTAAACTCATCCAAAGATCGCTACTCAACCCAGGAATGGAGTGGGAAGTTTCTTTAGTCAAGGATTCGGTTAACCCTGAGCATCCAGAATATAACGATAAGGCCTCTCGCGCTAAAACCGTTAGCAGTGATACTGAGAAGCAAGAATGGGGAACTGGGATCGCCTACGGTAACCGTGCTCATCAAGATGAGGAGATGGAGTGTTACTCCTGCCATACTTCATGGACCACTAGTTGCGCTGGATGCCACTTACCTATCGAAGCAAATTGGAAAACCGATCGACATCACTACGAGGGTGGAAAATCTCGTAACTATGCCACTTATAATCCTCAGGTAGCTCGGGACCAAATGTTTCAACTGGGACGACGGGGTGACATTAACGGCGGCCGAATCACACCGGTTAGATCATCATCTGCACTAGTGCTATCGTCGACAAATGCAAATAGAGAGAAGATATACATTCAACAACCGCCTATTGCAGCAAGCGGCTTTAGCTCTCAGGCATTTGCTCCTCACTTTCCGCACACCACAAGGCTAACGGAAACTAAAACCTGCACCGACTGTCACCTCTCTGAGGAAAACGACAACAACGCAATCATGGCACAATTGTTGTTGCAAGGAACTAATTTTGTAAACTTTGTTGGTTACAATGCTTGGGTTGGTGGTGAGAAGAGTATTTCGGCTGTTACCGTAACCGAGTGGGAAGAACCTCAGGCCGTAATTGGAAGTTACTTGCAAAAATACGCTTACCCTGATTGGTATGAGGATCATCAGAAACGAAAATTAAAACTGAAGACAGAACACAGTCACAAATCTGCTCGTGCTTCTTGTCTGCAACTACGAGGGGAATACCTTTTTGTCGCTGAGGGAAAGAAAGGCTTCAGAGCGTATGACGTGGCCAATGTAGCCAATAAAGGCTATAGCTTAAGGATTGTGACCGCACCATTTAGTCCAATGGGTCAATCAACTCGGGTTGACACTCAAAACGCCACCTGTATGGCACTGCCAACAAACCAAAATATTGCTCCAGAGCGGAATCAAGGTGAGTTGATGCGCGTGGTAAACCAAGAGCAACCTTTCCATCCAATTTATAGCTATGCATTCGTGACTGATAGTAGCAGCGGCCTCGTTTTGGTTGATGTGAACACACTTGCGGATGGAGAGTTTAGAAATAACGATTTGACGGCTCAATTGGTTTGGAACGAAGATGGTGTTTTGAACGGTGCGAGACACATTACCATCGGCGGCCACTACGCCTACATTATTGCTGATGCCGGGCTAGTGATTCTTAACCTGGATTCGCCCCTTGAACCTAAACTAGAAAAAATCATCCCATTAAACGACGGACGCGCGACTGCTCTTCAGTTTAGATATCTTTTCGTCACAGATGCCGATGGCTTGAAAGTGGTCGATGTTACCCAGGGAGCTGAGCCCAAACTTCTTGAAAACAATACGATTACAATGGCAAACGCACAACGTATTTATGTCGCTCGAACTTACGCCTATGTTGCTGCTGGAGAGGAAGGCTTAGTTATTGTTGATGTTAAAAATCCGACCAAAATGAAGTTACTGCAAAAATACACCGCTGATGGGAAAATCAACGACGCTAGAGATATCGTTGTCGGTAGTACTAACGCAAGCTTATTCGCTTACGTCGCAGACGGAGTCAATGGTCTTAAAGTGCTACAACTCACCTCCCCTGATTCACAACCAAAATTTTATGGGTACAGTCCAGAGCCAAAACCTGCGCTGATTGCTTGGAGAAAAACTAAATCGCCGGCAATTGCTCTGTCTAAAGGTTTGGATAGAGATAGAGCGGTAGATGAAACCGGCGGGCAAATTGCCGTATTCGGTCGACTTGGCTCACGTCCACTGAACAAGCAAGAGATGCAAAAACTGTATCAAAATGCTAAAGGAAAGATATGGACTGTGAGCGATGAACCTAATGACAAGGACCGCGTCGATGCAAAGTAAACAGACTCAATTTCTCACTCTAGCTACTCTTATTTTGGTGTTCACATTGAGTCTATCTGAGCAAGCAGCATCTGCGGATGGGCAAGCTACTTCGCTACCTCAATACTCAGCTGAGAGTCATATGGGGGTAGCAACATGCGCTAATTCTATGTGCCACGGAGTTAGAATTCTTAGCGAGCCAAGTAACGTTAGGCAAAATGAATACCACACCTGGTTATTTAACGATCGCCATTCAAAGGCTTATACAACCTTACTATCTGATGATTCGAAAAGGATAGCGCAAAAACTCGGTATAGCAGACGCTTCTACCGCGAATATTTGTTTGGATTGTCATGCAGATAATGTCTCTCAGGATAAACGTGGGCCAGAATTTCATATAAGTGACGGAGTCGGCTGTGAGGCCTGTCATGGCGGTGCAGAAAACTATATTGGTACGCACACTATCACACCATACGATCAAGAAAGAAATCTCAAAGATGGCATGTACCCTACTGGTTCTATCTCCAGCAGAACTATTTTGTGCACGTCATGCCATGTTGGAACATCAGAAAAACTAGCTAATCATAATATTATGGGGGCAGGTCATCCTCGCCTAAGTTTTGAGCTTGATACCTTTATTGCGCGACAGCCAGTACATTACGATGTTGATCAAGATTATATTGAGCGAAAAGGCAAAGGAATTCAATCCACCGAATCGCCCATTAGCCGTATGCTAATTGGAACCGCATTGTTCGCCCGAGCAAACGCAGAGAACTTAAACAGCAAACTTCTCGATCATCCACAAGGGTTTCCTGAAATTGCGTTATTCAATTGTCACAGCTGCCATAAATCCTTAAACAGTCAATCGTGGGAACCCCGTCCCAGGACCTCCGGTCTCAAACCCGGAAGCATACGTATCAACGATGGTAGCTTTATCCTTTTGGCGGCATTGTCTGGGGCTATCGATAAACGTCTTCAGAACAGTATTCTGATTGCCACAAAGCAACTCCATAAGGCGTCTTTAAACTCTACCCAAGAAGTAAAAACTGCAGCACGTGATTTGATTCAGCTAACGAAACAGGCCGAAATCACGTTTAGTAGGCTAGATATTAGTCAAGAAATTAGCAACCTAATCCTCAAAGAGATCACTCAATTTGGAGCCAATGGCGAATACACCGACTATATAGCGGCTGAGCAAGCATTAATGTCTATGTCGGCGATCAGTCAACATTTTCCAGGCAACGTTAATTTAGAGGATTTCATCAATCAAGCTTACAAACTAACGGGTAATGACGAGAAGTATCAAGCAGGAAAAATGAAACGCTTAATGCAAGAGTACTTAACTACCAGCTACTAATTTCCATATCGATTTGCGTCAGCTTGAACGATCGGTGGTCCACCGTGGTTCTGAGGTAACATGGTGTGTCAAGTTGATGTGACACGCCCCATCTAATTAGATCGCTACGCGACCACTGCAGGTTTATAGTTTAAAAATCTTCTTAAAATCCACACTACCTTTTTCATTCAAAAGTGTTCTGCGGAAATACCTCATATTATCCAACCACCCTTTTTTATCCTGCACTCTTTTTTCTGAATAGGCCTGTACTTCAGGGTGAGGTAAAATCATAAATGTTTCAGATTCAATGCCGTCTGCAATGGTTTCAGCGCATTGCGCTGGTGTTATCACACCAGGTAAGTCTCTAGCTCGATCTTCCTCACTCAAAGACAAAATATTAGTATTGACGTATTGAGGGCACACGACCGAGACTTTTACTCCATCGTCCCCATGACCAATGGCGAGAGACTCCGCCAAAGAAACAGCTGCGTGCTTGGTCGCACTGTATGCCGCGTCTCCAATTTGCGCTAACAAGCCAGCAGCCGAGGCGACATTTACCAAATAACCCGATCCGCGCTCTATCATCTTGGGTAGCAAAGCTCTGGATGCATATACATGCGACATCACATGCAACTTCCAATTCTTTTCCCAGACAGTATTCTCAGCGGAAGCCACATGAGAAGGTTCCCCAGTACCAAATCCAGCATTCGAGAAATACAGATCTATTGGCCCCAAAGATTCGGCCTTGACAATAAAAGATTGGATCGAGTCCTCGCTGGTTGCGTCGCATTCTACTGCGAGCGCATTTAGATCATCAGCAACTAGATTGAGTGCATTTAGATTAATATCCGATAATGCTAACTTGGCTCCGCGTTTGGCCAGCTCTCTTGCTACTGCCTCACCGATTCCACTAGCCGCACCGGTAATAGCAATCACTTTGTTTTCTATATCCATTATGTGTAACTTTCTTTGCTTCTAAACATGCAATAAATCATAAATCAATTTTGCCAGCATTGAAGCATTAAAAAAGGCCAACCTAACTGGTCGACCTTTATTAATTCGATCTAACTTGCGTAAAAAAACCCAAGAAGACACAAGGCCATGACTACATTACACCGTAAGCAAGCATCGCATCAGCTACTTTTATAAAACCAGCTATATTTGCTCCTTTAACATAGTCTACCTGGTCTGTGGTGTCATGCTGCCCTTCTCCATATTGGACACAGCTAGTATGGATTCCTCCCATAATCTTGCGCAACCTTTGATCTAACTCATCTCTATCCCATGATAAGCGCATACTGTTCTGTGTCATTTCTAAACCAGAAACAGCCACACCACCCGCATTTGCGGCCTTACTAGGGCCAAATAAAACGCCGGCTTGTTGCAGAGCGTCGATACCATCTTTATAGGTAGGCATGTTGGCCCCTTCACAAACCGCTTTCACATTATTGGCAATTAACGCCTTCGCGTCATCCAGATTGATTTCATTTTGTGTCGCGCAGGGAAAAGCAAGGTCTCCATTAACGCCCCAAGGTCGTTTACCCTCATAAAATTCACATCCAAATTCTTCAGCATACTCACTTATTCTTCCTCTCTTGACGCCCTTAAGTTCTTTCACGAAAGCGAGTTTATCTGCATCTATACCCTCTGGATCATAGATGAACCCAGAAGAATCAGAAAGCGTAACTACCTTAGCGCCCAGATGAGTGGCTTTCTCACAGGTGTATTGAGCGACATTGCCCGAACCAGAAACGATGGCTATCTGACCTTCCATGCCGATATCGTGCTGTTTGAGCATATCCTCCATCATATATACGCAACCATAGCCTGTTGCCTCGGTGCGAATTTCACTCCCACCAAACTCTAAACCCTTGCCAGTCAGAACACCAACAAACTCATTTTTTAAGCGTTTATACTGTCCGAACATGTAACTTACTTCACGAGCTCCGACACCGATATCACCAGCTGGAACATCGGTATTTGGACCAATATGGCGCATTAGTTCAGTCATAAATGCTTGGCAAAAGTTCATGACCTCACGGTCTGACTTTCCCCTTGGATTAAAGTCGGATCCACCTTTACCACCCCCCATTGGCAGGCCGGTCAAACTGTTTTTAAAAGTTTGCTCAAACGCTAGAAATTTTAGAATACTAGCGTTGACGCTTTTGTGGAATCGGATACCACCTTTATAAGGGCCAATGGCGTTATTACATTGCACTCGATAACCTCGATTAACCCTGACGTTGCCGTTATCATCCTCCCAAGCAACGCGAAAGCTAATCATTCGATCTGGGTCACTCATACGCTCAAGAATTTGAGCGTCACGATATTGCGGTTTGTCCGCTATGAACGGCAAGATCGTTGCCGCCACCTCTTCTACTGCTTGATGAAATTCAATCTCACCTGGGTTGCGACGAACTAAGCCCGTCATAAACTCATTTAATTGAACATTTGCTTGACTAGACATATCCCTTAGACCTCGAATTTTTATATTGAAAGAGCTGCCCCACTTGAATCGCCCTCGAATAACAGCGCTCTGGTTTAGGAGCAAAACTTAAACCCCATAATCCTTAGACAAAACTCACAAGTTAGCGGACGCTGATTGTCAAAGAGTACGATCTGCTCAGTAAACAACTCCATACTTTCCCTTTTTACTGCGGCGAAACTGAAACTTGAAAAGGGAATGACTTACAATCCAACGCCCACTCAATTGGGCAACTACTTTCTTTTGTTTATATTAAAAACCTGACCGATCCTTTACCCGCATTATATTGGCCCTTGCCACCAACTTTTTTAGCATTGACTGCTAAGCGATCAGGCATCACCAAAATCACACAAATGTGAAAAAAAATCAATTGATTTCGATGAGGAACTTGATTCTACCCCCCAATTTCACCTATTTTAAAGAGACCAAATTGGCTCAGCTGGATCGAGCCCAAACGCGGTACCAAGTGAGGTTGAAAATTCTAATATCGGGTCATTGGGTTACGGGATTTTCCAATAGTCATTTTCGAATCACGTCACAACTTATGTATTAATACGTTTCGCTCACGTTTTATCAAGAGATAGAGACGGGTTAATCTCAGTCAGCGACAAGCTGTATTCACGAAGTGCCCTCAGAAAATAAAAAAATACTCATACTAAAGAGTACTCAGGTCAATGATAGCTCGATTACTATCTCGTTTAGATCGCGATTACCATTTGTCGTGATTTTGAAGGAACACGCAATCTTGTGACTCAATGAGCACGAATATTGTAAAGTGAGTAGCAATCATACGGAATAGGAGAAGCAACGCATGAAGACATCAGATCTTTTGGTTAGAGCATTAGAGAACGAAGGGGTTGAATACATCTATGGTATCCCCGGAGAAGAAAATCTGGATTTTTTAAATTCATTGGTAGGATCCTCAATAAAGCTAATCCTCACAAGACACGAACAAGCAGCTGGATTTATGGCCGCTACTTACGGAAGGCTGACCGGAAAACCCGGCGTTTGTCTTTCAACGCTTGGTCCTGGGGCAACAAACTTCGTAACCTCTGCGGCTTACGCTCAATTAGGTGCCATGCCGATGATAATGCTGGCTGGACAAAAACCAATACGAAAGAGTAAGCAAGGAAGGTTCCAAATAGTCGATGTCGTTGGACTAATGAAACCAATAACCAAATATTCAGAGCAGATTGTCGATGGCAATAATGTGCCATCAATGACACGCGACGCCTTTAGAATTGCAATGGAGGAAAGGCCAGGTGCCGCGTATCTAGAATTACCTGAAGATATTGCCGATGAGCAAACCGATGCGACTCTTTTTGATGTTGTTGGACATCGACGTCCAAGTCCAGATTTCAAATCAGTCGATGCAGCAGTTGAGATGATTAAGGAAGCTAAACTCCCACTATTGCTTATTGGCGCTGGCGCTAATCGAAAAATGGCAAGTAAAGCGCTAACAAGGTTTGTGGATAAAACAGGAATCTACTTTTTTAATACTCAATTAGGAAAGGGAGTAATCGATGAGCGTCACCAAAACTATATCGGTACTGCCGCGCTTTCTGCTGACGACTATCTTCATTGCGCCATAGAGCGAGCTGACCTAATCATCAATGTCGGCCACGATGTTATCGAAAAACCACCCTTTTTCATGGAAAAAGGGGGCAAGAAAGTTATTCACGTTAACTTTTTCCCTGCCGAAATGGATGATGTCTATTTTCCTCAACTTAACGTCGTTGGTGACATCTCAGCCGCAATCTGGGATATTACCGACAAGTTGGATCTTCCAGACGACCGCGACTATAGCTATTTCAAACGCGTGAGAGATGAAGTCGAAAGTCATATAACTAAGTATTTCGAAGACGATCGATTTCCAATGCTGCCCCAGAGGTTAGTCGCAACACTGCGAAATAAACTTGGAGATGATGATATTGTCACGCTGGATAATGGCGTATACAAAATCTGGTTCGCGAGAAACTACAAGTGTCATAAGCCAAACACAATGCTGCTCGATAATGCACTTGCAACAATGGGAGCCGGCTTGCCATCGGCAATGGCAGCAAAACAGATCTACCCTGAACGTAAAGTTATATCAATCAATGGTGACGGCGGCTTTTTAATGAACTCGCAAGAGCTAGAGACTGCGGTCAGAATGGGACTAGATCTCGTAGTAATCATTTTAAATGACAGCGCCTATGGCATGATTAAATGGAAACAAGAGGGTATGGGTTTTCAAAATTTTGGCCTCGACTTCAATAATCCAGACTTTATTCAATATGCGCAGAGCTTTGGGGCAATAGGACATAGGCCTGAATCATCAGAAGACTTTGAGGCAATCTTGGATAAAGCTTTGAACTCGCCCGGTGTGCATTTAATAGACCTTCCAATAGACTATTCACTAAATCACTCGATACTTAATGTATTGATAAAAGAAAGCGCCTGCATAATTTAGCTTGAGCCAACGCATAAGAGGAATGCTATATGTCATCGATAAGTGTCAACAATCCTTTTGATCAGTCTCTGATCAAGGAAATTCCACAAACACCAGAAAGCGAAGCTATAAAAGCCATGAACGCTGCGTGCGAACTATTCGACGATAGAAAAAGGTGGCTACCAGCTTATGAACGTATCGAGGTGTTTGAACGAGTAGTAGATATTATGACCGCTCGAATCGAGGAACTGACAATCTTAGCCGCCAGTGAAGGTGGTAAACCCTACATCGATTCTAAAGTTGAGGTGCTAAGAGCAATCAACGGAGTTAAATTAGCTATCGAGCATATCCCGGCTATAAAAGGCGAGGAAATTCCCATGGGGCATACACTTTCGTCTGCTAATAGAATGGCATTCACTAGACGAGAACCTATTGGCCCTGTGGTTTCGGTGAGTGCGTTTAATCACCCTTTAAATCTCATTGTGCATCAGACAGTGCCAGCTTTGGCAGTCGGCTGCCCGGTTGTGATCAAGCCTGCGGCTTTGACACCACTATCTTGCTTTCGTTTTGTTGAAATCCTTAGAGAGGCAGGCTTGCCAGAGGGGTGGTGCTCCGCCATATTGCCAAGCAGACAGATAACAGAACAATTGGTCTGTGATAGCAGAACTAATTTTTTCTCGTTTATTGGTTCTGCGAAGGTAGGCTGGATGTTACAAAGCAGGCTCTCTCCTGGAACTCGATCGGCACTAGAGCATGGAGGTGCGGCACCAGTAATCGTTGACGAATCCATGTTTCAAGATAGCCAGCGATCAAAACTTGATGACATGGTGAACAGCTTGACCAAGGGTGGCTTCTACCATGCTGGACAGGTATGTGTCAGTGTTCAAAGGATCTACGTACCGGCTAAATACGCTACTAAATTAGCTGAACGCATTGCCGAGGCGGCCAGTGTTCTAAAGGTAGGAGACCAACTCAAACAAGATACTGAAGTCGGGCCACTGATCACCCAAAAAGAACTGGAGCGCGTCGAATCATGGGTTAGCTCGGCCGAGCAACAAGGTGCGAATATTTTGTGTGGGGGTAAGCGTATAAGCGATACTTGTTACAGCCCGACAGTTTTACTCAACCCAAGCGATGTCTCTGAGGTTTCGCAAATGGAGATTTTTGGCCCTGTGGTCTGTGTTTATGCTTATGAATCGAAAGACAATGCAATTGCCAGAGCCAATAGCTTACCTTTTGCGTTTCAAGCATCTGTATTCACCCAAAATTTGGACGACGCACTGGACAGCTCTCAGCGATTAAACGCAACGGCCGTAATGGTTAACGACCACACGGCATTTCGAGTAGACTGGATGCCTTTTGGTGGGCGTGATACCTCAGGTATCGGTATGGGTGGTATCCCCTATTCGATGCATGAGATGACCCAAGAAAAAATGACGGTAATCAAGAGCGACGTCTTACTCTAATATCTTCACTAGATGTTTACTTAAAAATCGTGATGTCATGTCTAGTGGGCGTCGATTAAACCAGTCTGTTATCATAATTTATCAAGCCTATTTTCCGCGCGATCTACGATTAGTCCTTGCGCTTAAAAATCAGTCTTTATGGTAGAAATCATCTTTTTGGAAACTAGTAGCTTCAGGGGTGTAACTTGCCTTAGCAGAGCCTTTTCTTAGTAATTTAGCTCGCTAAATCATCTTCATTGACTCGACTTCCTCAGTAGCGCCTAGAGACAGCTATCAAATTAGTAATGAAATGAAAAAAAGGTTAGCGATATGCCATTTGTATTTGACATGATTAAATCCGACCCACTAATTTAGCTATTCATCTTAGAGAACGAAGCTTCACTGAATTCAACTCCACTCCAGATACCCAGACATTTTACTAACATCTGCCAAAACCAGCATTAAGGTCGAAACCCAGTTCAACATCGAGGGCAACAAGTCTCTGAAAATTAGGCTGGTTGATAATCAAATAGAGGCAAATTTTTATAACAATTTAAATTACGATTCAACGTTGGTTAATGACACTTCCTATACCTGGAGTGATAAGTCAATCTTCCGTTGCGTCCAACTCTTTTTTTAGGGCATTAATATCGTGAACAACATAACGTTTGTTTTCCTTTCTCACTATTCCTTGCTCAGCCCAATTACGAAATATCTGATTCACTCTCTGACGAGATCCACCGCTCATTTCAGCAAAATCTGATTGGTTAAACTTCAGAGGTAAGATGAAACTGCCATCCTTCTCTTTACCAAACATCTCTATTAAATGAATCACCCGCATGGCAACTCGCGCATGCAAAGGCTTGAACAATAGCAACTCAACTAACTTATAAAGCTGCTTGGCGCGGCCAATCATATCCATAGTTACATTGTAGTAAAATGACGATGGATTGGGTAAACACTGATCGATGGCACTCACCGGAAGCACCAACACCTTGGCTCTGCTGGAAACTTTGGCTTGAATTGGCATAACCCCGTCATTGTGCATTGCAGCCTCGCCAAACCAGGCTCCAGCATCCCAAATAGTGAGTCCGAATTCTTCACCATTGGGTTGTACTATGGACAAGGTTACACGCCCATCTAAAATGCAGTAAAACCCCTCAGACTTTCCTCCTACAGTGTAAAGGCACTCACCTTCTTCATAAGTGCAAACCCTAGCTTTGGCCACTAACGATTCTATTTCTGTTGTTGATATGTCTTTAAACCACCCGTTTCTGGCGATTTCCTGGATTTCTGATGTATGCAATGCCGCGTCAACTCCGTACAAAATCATCTAGAGCTCATTCTAGATCAATTTTAGTCAACGCGCAGGCTAATTGTTACTTGTTAGTCAAACAACAAACAAAATATGCCAACTAGGTTCATAGATCTATAACGGTCTCTGCCTTCGCTAATTCAATTCTTCTACCCATTTGCTTCGATTTTCGCGCCAAAGTCTCGTCCATCCAATTACGTTCTGACCAGCTTCGATTCGGGTCGTGATGACCGATATAAGTGGTTTTTACCTTGCAGGCCTCTGCCATATCGATTACATCTTCAAAGCAACTGTGCCCCCAATCTTTCCTAGATACCCCAAAAGCGCTGCTGACTCCTATTTGACCATCATATTCAGCGCGCAAAAACTGTCCATCTCGATAGAGAAGATCAATTCCTTGACTATATTTTCTTAAAACATCCTCTGCTTTTTGACTCGCGATTTGCAATGGGTGATCAGGATCATCCCCATGCCTTAGCTCATGATCAGTACAATAAACGAAGACCTTTCCATTGTGTTCAATTCTATACCCCAAGCAGGGATCAGGGTGAAAGACTTCAAATGGCTGTATTGTGGTTCTTCCTATCGTGATCGGAACATGAATATCATGATATTCCCCAACGATTGGGTCTTGCTCAGACGGAATAGGGTTCTCAGTCAAATCACGGATTTCAATAGAGCTAAACTCCGCTGGCATCAATTCGTAATTGAGTGGTGTTTGAATGCCATTGAGTTGCATGTCTATTTGTCTAGAAAAAATACCAAGATTTTGATCCAACGCTTGAAGATATTGATTATTACCAATGACCCTAATTTTATTCCTTGGATCGAAACAAACGGCAGCCTGATCAAAGCCTTCTGTATGGTCGAAGTGGGCGTGACTACCAAAAATCGTAAGCGTTCTATTACCATGAACCTCCCACTTATCTACAATGTCTTGCGCGCAAATTCTAAATCCACTGCCACAGTCGAAAACAAGATCATAACCGTCTGAAGTTTCGACTCTAAAACATGAAGTCCAGCCACCATAGACGCGCTGTTCACTGAGCTCAAATTGCTCTCTAAACTTGGTCAAATTCTCTGTGGAAATCTCTCCTCCGAGTAGATCTTCTACAGTCAACCCAATGGGCTGTCGTATATCCGCTTTGCCCTTCAGTAGAGTAAATAACTGCTTCAAAAGATCCAGATCGGATAACTTTCTGGATTCATCCCGCTCATGCTTAGAAGGGAATATGGAACCACTTCCCTGTACCCCGTAAAAATGCACTCGCATGTTGTCGATTTTTTTCATACAGGTCCCGTTTACCCAAATGATGCTCCTAGTCCCCAACGCATTTTTCTTTACAAAAGTCTAACGCCTCGGCTACTTTCATTTATATAAGACAATTCTCGTATTAGCAATCACTCAAAAGGGGGATAAATCACATTATTTTTCACACGCCCATCACTTTTTAACTACGCCAGCTGAATTAAAGTTCAGAAATGAGCAGGACTATCAATAAAATAGCCATATACGGTGGCAATGGGTTTATCGGTACACATATTGCTAGGACGCTCAGCGAGTTGGGTGCCGATGTTGTCTGTATCAGCCGGACTGGACACAAGCCGCTCTATCTAAACAACGATGCGTGGAGCTCAAAAGTAAAGTGGTGCAAAGGCGATGCTGCACAACCTGACCATGATCTCTTGAGAATATGCGACGCATTAATTTGCTGTGTTGGTTCACCCCCCTTACCGACCTTTGGTAGAGCAGCTTATGAAAGACAACTCAAAAGCAATGGCAGCTCCTGTGTTAGCGCTATCGAAGCGGCTAGCAAAGCAGGCGTCAACAATCTGATCATATTAAGTGCACAAATACCATGGGTCTTGCAGACCAAATACTTCGCCTATTATGTTGGCAAACAACAAGTTATTGCAGCAGCCGAAAAATTTGCCGCGTTGTCAGACGGGCACAGCGCCCTCATACTAAAGCCTGGTGTCGTAACGGGGATAAGAACATTAAGCAGTGGTAAACGCTTAAGAATTGATTGGTTTACGGCCCCCGTAGCGCCGATCATGCCGTGGCAATTCGTCACCGTTGACCGGGTTGCTGAACGAATAGCAGATGCCTTCACGAACCAAGAACTTTACAAAGGGAAATGTATTACTCTCAAAAATAAAGAGATCTGATTGCGCCTACTCTTACCCGAATTCAACTAGAGATTACAACTGTAACCAGCATCCTCGTCAGCTTACTAATCACTATCTCAAACTTGCGGCGACCTTCATAGCCATATCTTTATTTAGCATGCCGTAGATAGTTGCTCTAACACCAGGTGTGTTTTCCTCTAATTCACGCAACTCACGAGTGTTCCAAGAAACGTACATCGCACCCTTTTCAACTATAGTGGTAGCACTTGCACCGGAGCGTAAAAAATACCCAACCTCACCGATAAATGTATTGGGATTCAATGTGAACATACTCTCATCCTTGCTGACTTCTACTTTGCCAGTAAGTATGTAAAACAAGTCCGGGCAAACCTCATTTTCAACAGTTAGCTTGATATGATCTGGAGCTTCATGCCATGTGGTGATGGCCAGTAATTTTTTAAAGTCATCAGCTTCCATGCCTTTAAACACATTGTGTAAATATTTTTCCCTAGGTAGGAACTTAAAGGTAGACTTAGCAAAAGAGAGTTTTACAAAGAAAGCTAGATTCACGAGGGTAAACAAAGCCGCCCAGGAAGTGCCAATCAAGTCTAGCTCGGTACTGGCATCTAAATACCCGAGTAAAAATATCAATGAGCCCAACGCTAATAATAAGCGCATGATCAATTCAGTTCGGAAACAAAAACCAGCTAATACGACTAAACATCCAAAGTTCAGCAGTACAAAAGCTAAGGTAGAAAGCGAGTTCATGGCGGATGTCTTTGTGTTTGTTTATAAGTCAACATCCCCAATCTGCCAGAGAAGAAAACAATTGGCAAGTACCGTGCCCTATAATCACCTGAATGGGTGATGTTTAAAGCTAAATCAAAGGCATATGAGATGTTTTTAAAGCTATGACATGGATTAAATTGTTTTTTCGCTTTTTTATTCTCGGGTGCGTGAGTTTTGGTGGGCCAGCAGCTCACTTAGGTTACTTTCATCGACAGTTTGTAACCAGGCTCATGTGGTTATCTGATATTCAATATTCGCAATTTGTCTCACTAAGTCAAATTTTGCCTGGGCCGAGTTCAAGTCAAGTAGGCTTTTGCATCGGCTTACATCGCGCTGGGATCGTCGGGGGTATCAGCGCATTTCTCGGCTTTACTATGCCCTCGTTCATTCTAATGTATTGCTTTGCTTGGTATTACAGCGAAGCAAGCTCAAGCGTATTAATCTGGCCTGCTGTTTCATCACTAAAGCTAGTGGCTGCAGTAATGGTGACCGATGCTCTAATATCGATGTTTAAAAGTTTTTGCCAAGATTGGCAAAGCCGCGGTATAGCGTTTCTAGCGTGTGTTTTGTTAGCTGTTTATCCCAGCGCTCTTTTCCAGATTTCATTATTAATAACAACTGCTATTTACGGGGCGGGTGTTTACAAGAACGTGCCCTTCAGATCCAAAACAGCTGATCCCCAGCAGCTCATCAACGCTAAAGGCCTTATCGCTATTATACCTCTTAGCCTTTTTATTAGCTTGTTGATAGGGTCTATCTTGTTCCGACAGATATCGCCTGAATTCTTATTATTCGAAACTTTCTATCGAGCAGGGAGCTTAGTGTTTGGAGGTGGTCATGTTGTGCTACCCATGCTTCAACATGGATTAAACGATTTTATAAATACAGAAGACTTCTTGATCGGGTATGGTGCGGCTCAAGCAGTACCCGGTCCAATGTTTACTTTAGCAACTTTTTTTGGTGCACTAACTCTTGATAATCCTTTACTTGGCGCGATACTGGCTACTCTGGCAATTTTTCTACCGGGCTTCCTATTGGTGTTAACGCTGAAGAACAGTTGGGAACAGCTATTAAACCTACCAACTTTTGCCGGAGCTTCATGGGCGATTAATTCTTATGTTGTGGGCTTACTGGCTGCTTCTTTCATTAACCCACTAGCGATAAATACACTGGATAGTGTTCCAGCTATCGCTACCGTCGCTCTCGGCGTATTCGCACTGAGAGTCTTAAAAACACCGGCGATTATAATTATACTAACCTGTGTGGGTCTGAGTTTTATTGGGGAAATTTGAACTAGTGGATTTTACTCTTCGCCACACCCCGCACCGGTTTGATTGCCCTCAGCATCAGTGAATTTGGTCCAGTGCACCCATCCTCTGGGACAATGAAATCCCCACTCTCGCGTTTTTTTACCAGTATAAAACAAAGTTCGAGCACTTTTACTTCTCAAGATTAATCGATGACTGTACTCAGCCGAGCGATATTTTGGGATTAAAGGCCAGATACGTTTAACACCATGGTCTGTGACCTCATAGAGTTTACCCCATAACAGAATACTCAACGAAGGCCACGGGTGATCATGCAAGGCTCTGTCGTCGTCGCTCCCTAAGTATTTATGCAAATACAAATTTCTTATCCCAGGCTTTCGAATCAAATGCCAGCGCAGCATATATCTTTCACCAATAGTTTGATCAGCAGATCGCCACTTAAGATTTATCATGCAAGGTAAACGCGGTTCAGCCAAAAAAGCCGATGCAGTTTACTACATCGGCTTATATTTCAAAATAGCTAAGGAAATTAACCTGCTACCGATGCAGATTTCTCTTTGACCCAATCTTTAACTTTTCTATCCAAGAGACTCAGAGGCAGAGCGCCACCACCTAAGACGACATCGTGAAATTCGCGAATATCAAAGTTAGTACCTAGCTTGTCCTCTGAGTATTTACGCAAACGTTGTATATCGATCATACCAACTTTATAGGAAGTAGCTTGACCTGGAATTACAAGATAGCGGCGGATCTCTGCTTCTATGGTTTCCAATGGTGCAGGTGAGTTATCCGAAAAATAATCCACAGCTTGTTGCATAGACCACCCTTTGTGATGCAACCCAGTATCAACAACCAAACGAATTGCCCGCCAGATTTCACTTCCCAAACGACCAAACTCTGAATTTATCGTTTTAAATGTACCTGGCATCTCTTTTGATAAAGCTTCGCTATATAATGCCCAGCCCTCAACATAGGCCGTAAACCTAGCCTGAGTTCTGAACGTGGGTATACCTTTTAACTCCTGAGCGATTGAAATTTGCATATGGTGGCCTGGTAAACCCTCATGATAAGCAATTACTTCAAGCTCATTTTTCGGCATAGCCCCCATATCGGAGAGATGTGCATAGTAAATTCCAGGCCTTGAACCGTCAGGAGTGCCAGGATAGTAGTGTTGAGGTGCACCGTCTTGCTCACGGAAAGATTCTACTCGCTTTACTTCTAGATCGGCTTTGGGTAGCAAGCCAAAATACTCAGGTAACACGGCTTTGATATTGTCGATTGCAGCTGTTGCTTCGTCAATGTACCCTTGCCTGCCTTCATCAGTATTGGGAAAGTAGTATTTTCTATTAGACTTATCATCTCGAATAAAAGCAAAGTACTCTTGCAGTGAGCCTTCAAAGCCATCCTTTGCTTTTACTTCTTCCATCAGACCGCGCAGTCGACTAACCTCAGCGAGACCAAGTTGATGCACCTCTTCTGCTGTCATATCCGTGGTGGTATTACTCTTGAGTAACATCGCATACAAATTCAACCCGTTTGGTAAGCCATGCACACCTTGAGGTTGTTCCGTTGCGTTTTTGATGTCATTTTCGAGATAAGATATCAGAGCTTGGTAACTAGGACCGAAGCTTTCCTTCAAAGCGGACTTGCTTTGCGAAGCTAATTCGTCTGCTCGGGCTTGTTCAATTTTGCCAGACTTGGCCAGTGCTGCTATTTTTGTTTTTGCGTCGGCTAAAAGTGTGGAGTCTTTATCAGATTCGTCAAAAGGCTGACCAGAAACGATATCTTTAGCTTCCTTGATAACTATCTCATAAGCAAATCGAGGCGGTCTTACGCCAGCCTCTGCATTCAATTTTGCTTGCTCGATTAATTGCCCCATTGCGCGCTCTATCTCTTTTAAGCGAGAGACATAAGCGACCATATCAGAGTCGTCTTCAACCTTATGAAATTGCATCATTAAAGTCGGTAGGAACGAATGAACGCCATTCATTTGCTCGAAGATGTAATCATGACGCAAAAACTTTTTAGAGCGTTCAAGACCCTCTAGTTGATAAATCCAGAGGTCATAGGAAAGCTTGCCATTTTCGTCGAGTTTATTGTAATCGAACTTCGATTTCATTTCCTCAACGGTTTTTTTCTTCCACTCTATTTTTGCAAGAGTGGCTTCTTCACCCATCTGATCAAGCTCGCCAAGACGTTCTTTTCTTCCCAAGAAGGTAAGTTGAATGGGGCTCATCATGACTTCTTCTTCATACTTCGCCTCAAACCATTTATTTAACTTAGTCGTCTCGACCGTTTGCGCAGCAGCCAAGATATCTGTCATCGGCGCTACAACTTCTGTCTTATTTGCATCTTTGACTTCTTTTGACTCAGCCTTAGCACCGTATCCAGCAATCAAAAATGTGATTGTTGCTCCCATTATGAGAGTAATTATTTTATTGTGCATAGTTGTTATCTTTTGGTTAAAACTGTAAGGATCATAGTGCCGGCACAGTTACGGCGCAAGCACGGTGTGTAAAGTATTCATTCGCTGGATCTTGGTCTGAATTTACGCCGCCGATGTATTCATGCTGTCTTGCTTGAATGACGACTCAGCCAGTTTCTCAGCGATGACTGATGTAGGTAGATCTTGTTGATCACTTTGAGCAAAGACCTCTGCGAGAGTCGCTCCAATTCCGACGATCTTAGCGTGCCATCGAGACTCATCCCCGCCTTTTAATTGGCGACAAATTTCGATTATTCCCCCAGCATTTATAACGAAATCAGGCACATACAAAGTACCGCGCTGATGAAGAGATAGAGCGTCAGCAGGCTGAGATAGTTGATTATTTGCTCCACCTGCAATTATGGGGGCAACTATGCTGGGAATCGTTTGGGCATTGAGTATTCCTCCCATCGCACACGGGCAGAACACATCAACGGGTAATGAGAAAATCTCATCTACACTTGTGACTGAAGCCCCAAGCTCACAAGCCTTATCAATATTATCTTGATTTATGTCGCAGACTATTACCCTAGCTCCAGCCCCTAGGAGCTCTTTTGTTAACGACCTTCCCACTGCTCCTGCACCTTGAATGGCGACATCAATACCATGTAATGTACTTCTACCCAATTTATGCTTTACAGCGGCCTCAATACCACTAAATATACCCATCGCCGTCAGCGGAGATGGGTCACCCCCGTACCTTTGTTCGGGAGCAATTCCAAGCACGTGCTCGGTTTTGGTTGCCATTGTTTTCAAATCATCAACGCACATACCAGAGTCTTCAGCAGTAACATAGCTGCCTTGATGGAAGTCAATGAACTCGCCCATCTTTTGTAAAAGTGCTTCAGACTTGTCAGCCGCAGGATCGCCGATGATTACGGCCTTACCGCCGCCCATAGGTAAATTTGCTACAGCCGATTTATAAGTCATACCACGGCTCAAACGTAGTACGTCTTTCAGCGCAGCCTCAATATTCTCATATGGGAACATCCTGCAGCCGCCAACAGCAGGTCCAAGATTAGTATTGTGAATCGCGATCAATGCCTGTAATCCCGAATCTTCATCCTGCACTAACGACACTCTTTCATGAGCATCGAAAGAATCTGTCTTTGCAGCAACACTGGTATAGTCAATTATTTTCATTACATTTTTCCCGCTCAATATGAGCTACTAAGCCATTTCAACGTTGATAGAGTGAATATTGCTTGTGCCAGTCTTAAACAGCAGCACTCTATTTTTCAACATTAACTGATTGCGTAAATTGTCTGTATGCCTGCCTTACCTAGGACCTCGACCTTGTTGCGGAATCTCAAGGAAAACGCTGTCAATTCACAATTTGTATCGATTGCTCTTTGAATTACCAGATCTGGATACGCCACAACGACAGTAGGATTCGGCTTGCCATTCCTATTTGTTAGACCAGCATCGCTCAACCATAAACCATCATCGACAATAACCAATTCAGCCGCATTTAACCCACGATCTTGATCACATTGATGTTTTAAAATAGGTGTTTTTTCAAAAGCACCGAGGTCTTTTATCAAAAGTTGCGTTTGACTGAGAGGGGATTGGTTATTCAAAGAAATACAACAAAGGTGACTTGCATTTTCAGCTTCATCGAATTTTCTTTTCTCGGCACTTAATGAAGGCATGGCCATATATCCTCACATTTGGTGTTTTACGCCTTATTAAGTTGGCGTTTTAAGTTATTTGGCAAATGCGTAATTGAGATTGCGACAAATCTCCCACTTACTGCACAAAAGTATAATTTAAGCATCGAGATAAATTTATGCATTCAATTTAAAAATTACGCCTAACAATGCATAATCTATCCGACATTAATAAAAATATGGCAAATCTATGCTAGAACTTGATCAACAAGACATAAAAATACTCGAACTTTTACAAGAAGACGCTTCCAGAAGTAGTGGAGAAATTGCCGAAAAACTCAATATCAGTCAGTCGCCCTGCTGGCGTCGAATCAATAGACTACATGAGGCTGGCTTAATCAAAAAAACCGTTTCACTGCTAAATAGAGAAGCGATAGGTATGGACCTGGTGGCTTTTACAACAATCAATTTAAGTCAAGCGGGACGGAACAATATGGAGAGGTTTGAGGAGGCCGTTGCAAAACTCGACGAAGTAGTAGAATGTTATACGATGACTGGCGCTTGGGACTACATGCTTAAAGTGGTTGTTAAAGACATACGCCACTATGAGATTTTCGTTCGAAATCAACTCTTAGTTGAAGTTCCAAATATTGGCGAAATACACTCTCATATGGCAGTTACCGAAATTAAGAACGTAACTCAACTGCCATTACGGAACCAACTCTAATAATTCTCGAATTTCGTTAAGGATCTTTTGAGTTCCATCTCGTTTTGCCAAATTTGACTGCTCAACAAGAATTGCTCGAAGAGTCTCTACTGTTGTCATCGGATTAGCCAGAACCACTCTGAACACCGAAATAGGCTCTTTGTTATATTTAAATACCGAAAAACGAGTTCTTGAAACAAACGTTTTACCGGCAGCACGCTGTTGCTTTTGCATACGCTTTGTTACTTTGTCCAGCAATGCATTCACATCAGACTGCAATTTTGGATTCGCCTTTTTTAGTGCCATCTGAATATGAGAAGGAACATAACGATAATTTAAAATGCTCAGTTCTGGTTCAGTAATAAGTTCAAATTCAGGGTGTTGCTTTATCAAGTCTGCGAAGACCCTTGCCTTTTCGATATTTTGATCAATGAGTATTTGATAGCCATGCCTTCCAATGATGTGAAAAGCAGCGTGGACTAACATGGCCATTCCTGGCCGGCTTCCCTCCAATGAATATTGTCCTAGATCTTTGGAACCCGCACGAAGAATGTATTCGGCATGATGCTCAACCGCTCCAAGTAAGCTTGCTTCTTTAAACACAACCATCCCCGCTCCTTGAGGCACATAGAGCTGCTTATGGGCATCAATGGTTACGGAATCGGCGCGCTCTATGCCTTTTAATATATGCTTATGAGTATTTGAAAGCAGAGTTGGCCCACCCCATGCAGCATCGACATGAAAATGAGCACCAAATTCTTCAGCAATTTGAGCCATTTCTTCCAAGGGATCAACATGGCCGGTTTCAGTAGCACCGGCGATACCAATCATCGCAATAATTGCGGCACCCTCTGACTTTAATTGTTCACATTTTTGTCTGAGTGCCTTCAAATCGATTTTAAATTTCGAATCTGTATCTATAGAGACCACATTATTCCGACCAATTCCCAGAACATCAGCGGCTTTTCCAAGTGAATAGTGGCCTCTCTCCGAGACTAAAATAACTGCTTTTTTATAACCGTAATGAATCAATGCTGCAGGTAAACCCGCTTTTGCTAAGCCATCGAATCCAGGCTGAGCTTTGAACATTTGATTTCTAGCAACCCATAAGGCCGTGATATTTGCAATGGTCCCACCCGAACAGAAAGTGCCAAGAGCTTTTTTGGAATTATGTAAATTTTCCTCGTAGAATTCATCGCTTTGTTGGAAAATCAGATGATGGAGCATACCTAGCACTTGTCGTTCCAACGGCGTAAACGCTTTCGAAGTCTCAATTTTCACCAAGTTTTGGTTCAGAGCAACCATAATCCGTGATAAGGGCAGCATGAAGTATGGAAGTGGTGTGGCCATATGCCCAATAAAGCCAGGCGCTGCAGTATGAACCGAGTGTGCAACTAATTTTTGCATCACAAAATCGGTGTAGTCGGAGACGAACTGAGGAACTTCGGGTACCTTTGAGACCTGAAAGTCTTGCTCAATAGCTGGCAAGGACTTTTCTCTTGCAACTATTCGATCGGTTAAAAATCCCATCAAATTAAGCGAAATTTCCTTATCAATGGCACCAAGCGTGGTGTTGGGGGCTTCTGGTACCGTAAAGATGCGGTATAAATTCTCCAAGCTGGCCGTTGCTAACAGCTGCGAGTCTACTTGTTTTCGAATTGTTGATACCTTTTTATTCAAACTAAAACCTAATGTCTTTCACTACCTGAGGCCGAGTCATTAGCCCCTAAGACTGAACATTATATCTTTAGCCCAAGTCATAATAAACCACGATTCAATCAGTCAAATATTGATTATTTAGCGAGAAACGCCTGTTCCAGGCTCATAGAAACGCAACACACTGTCTAACCAGACTTCAGGGCTAGCTAGTTGGCAAAAGTGTCCCACATCTTGCATTTCAGTCAACGTTGAGTCGGGACAAACTGTTTGATGCAAATATCTAGCCATTTCAATTCTGGCGACTTGGTCGGCATTACCCCAACAAAAATGTATCGGTAAACACTTTGATGCTAACGGCAAGCTGGGTAACCATCTGGACCCCTCAAATCGATGTCTATCAATAAGATATCTGATGACTAAGTGATTTTTTTTATGGCCATCTTGCAAAGCCACATTTTCCCAAAGAAGCTGTAAGTCATTGTTGTCTAGTTGATGCTGATCTTGGGCACCATGGGCGCTCAAGATCGTTTTTGCAAACATAGAATAAGATGCAAATTTACTGATCAAAGGGCCTATATTTTGCTTCAGCAGTAACTTTTGCATAAGTCTTAATTTTGCTAGGCCAAGAACCATACTGCCATTTGTAAACGTCACGCTCTTGAAAGAATCACTAAACCAACCTGGAAGTTGATGATTCACATAGCGCGCTAACCACTCCGTTACCACGCTTGTTCCCATATCGTGACAAATGACATGCCCACCAGTGATGCCCAACTCACGATAAACAAACATGATCGCGTCGGCTTGAGCAATTAATGAGTAGCTATACTCAGATCCCGGCTTATCGCTCAATCCATAGCCTGGCATATCGACAACCACCACTCGTCTAAATCTATGCTGTAACCCCTCAATAACTTTATGAAAAGAAAAAGAAGATTCTGGAAATCCATGAACTAATAAACAAGTTTCATTAGGGTCTGCATCGATCTCACCGAAGTCTTGATAGAAAACCCGTAAACCTAACAGAGATATTTCTATAAATGCCCCGGAGCCACTCCATGCAGAGAGTTGTTTCGAAAGGTTCACGATTCAATTTGACCCAGGTTTGCATCTAATATCGCTCCGTTTACTACCGGAGTTTGTGCGCAAAAGAAAATACAGTCGGCTATTTCCTGAGGTTGCGCAAGCCGGTGATGAGCGATACCGGAGGTAATTTGCTCATATACATCAGGGTTTGCACCAAGGTGCTCCTTCAGCATTTCGGTCTCAGTAAAACCAGGACAAATTGCCGCGGTATGAATCAAAGAACCAACAAGATCTTGACAAGTTGCTCGCATCTGCCCAATTACAGCATGCTTCGAGATAACATACGCATGTGTATTTGCCACAGCCTTCCTGCCTAAGGTTGAACTAATATACAGAATCGAAGATCCCTTGCCCATTTTAGGAATCAATAGGGTGTTGAGTTCTGCGGCAGCGACCACGTTTAATTGCAGAACCATCCTCAAAGTTTCTCCGCTTAAGTCTTCCACAGTTTCTTTAGTCATCATGGCTGCATTGTGTAGCAGCACAAGCTGATCTGGACTACCTACGATCGACAAAATTTCGCTACTATGAGATTCCAACCAAGAAGTATCAGACATGTCTACTCTGACATTAAAGACATCACTCAGACCACACGCAGATCTGGACAAGTTAACCACTTTATAGCCCTGAGAGCTGAACACCTTAGCCGCGGCTAAACCTATTCCCTTACTGGCGCCAGTTACTACTAATACCTTACTCATATTTTTATACTCTCAGAGAAATAATTGAGATCTCAAGTCTCCAGTTTTAGATATGGTCGCAATCGCGCGACCAAAAAATAGATGATGGGAGTATCCACTATTGCTGATGCCAATTTAAACAGATAGTTACTGAACATTAAACTAATCAGGATTATCAGGGACATATCACCGGCTAAATATGCAGCGCCAAAGGTGACTGTTATGACGGTAATAGAGTCCACCAATTGCGAAACCATGGTACTTCCGTTATTTCTCAGCCAAAGATGCTTACCTCCTGTTTTCTTTTTAATCCAATGAAATAGGTAAACGTCCACGTACTGAGCCAGCAAATAGGCCATCATTGATGCGAATACCGCTCCGGTGGTATTTGCGTATAGCAGATAAAAGAGCTCTACTGAACCTTCCACCACCTCTCCACTAGGCAGCGGGACCGCCGAATTTAAATCCAATAACTGCCAAGGAGGCTGTGCTGAAGGATCAACGGCTGGCAAGGTATTACCAAGCCACATAACCGCGAGAATAAAAAAGTTTAAGCCAAGTCCAACAGTAACCATAAAGTTAGCTCTTGCACGACCATATAACTCGGATATTAAATCAGTACATAAAAAAGTAAGAGGGTAAGCCAACACCCCAACAGCTAACTGCATCGGGCCAAGTTGGACAAACCGAGTGATGCCAATCACATTCAATAATGTCATTGCGCACAAAAAAACCCCGGCAAGTACAAGAAAAACTCGTTCCCTTGTCTCTTGAATTTCACTGTGACTAATTGCAAGCTTAAAATTGTCCTCCATAACTACGCCTCAAACTCTTTATTCCACCTAGCTATTCCCCACTGATTTGGACCAGACGAAACCTTTAGTTCAAAAGAAATAATATTTAGCTCGTCGAGGCGAGCTTCGTCTTTGACTAAAAGCTCGAGGAAATAATGTGCCAGTGATTCTATAGTCACGTTTTCGATGGGCAGCAAAATGGTATCGGTCTTAAGCAAGGGCTGATTAATTCCATTGTGCGTGACGTGGAAAAAGTCATCATCTTCTTTTATGTCTAAATAAGGAGATTTTTCAGCAATCAAGGTGTATTCGTCGAAACTATGACACAGATCTTTCAAAATTTCTTTATAAAGCGCATAGTCGAATAACAGCCCATTGTCATCAATATACCCCCCTATCTCTACGCCCACCCGCCAATTATGGCCGTGAAGTCTTTCTCTATTGGTGGCAGAAAATATAGTGAAATGTGCCGCGGAAAAGTGTAGGTAAGACTTTTCAATATTAATTGACGCAACTTTTTTCATGGATTTTTAGCTTACACGTGTTTTCTTTTCGACGATTATAGTGGATACGAAGAGACTGGGTGTGCATAAATCTGAGTTAGCGTCGGGCTTTTGATTTACGCTTATGGGACTTGAATTTTGCGGATTGATAAGCATAACTTTCATTGCAACGCGCTTACCAGCGTAAATCCAATAGAACCGAAGAAAATATGATTGACTCTCCCCAACGCGCAGTTCTATTGCGGCTAATTCATTTTCTAGCTGCCTATAAGACAACATTGCTGGCAGCAGCCGTCGCGCTCATCTTTACTGCGGGTGTCACACTGGGCTTGGGTCAAGGTGTTAGACTATTGATCGACGAAGGCTTTGTTGCTGGTTCACCCGAAAAATTAAATCAAGCAGCTATATTCATCATAGTCCTGGCTAGCTTGATGGCAGTCGGCACTTTTCTAAGATTCTATTTTGTTTCTTGGTTAGGAGAGCGGGTTTCAGCCGATATTAGGCTACAGGTTTTTAATCATTTGATCGGCCTACACCCACACTATTTCGAAGAAAATAGAAGTGGTGAAATCATGTCTCGTCTGACAACAGATACTACCCTATTACAGACAGTTATAGGCTCCTCAGCCTCTATGGCTCTGCGCTCGTTCTTAACCTTTGTTGGTGGGCTAATTTTACTATTGGTGACTAATTTAAAGCTCAGCATAATGGTCTTGCTTGGGGTTCCACTCGTTCTCCTACCCATCATGCTTTTTGGAAAACGAGTTCGAAATCTTTCAAGAAAGAGTCAGGACAGCATTGCTGATGTAGGTAGCCATGCAGGCGAAATTATCCAACAATTGAAAACGGTTCAAAGCTACACTCAAGAAGAACGCGAGAGACTAGCATTTTCAAAACATGTAGAAGATGCTTTTATAGTCGCCAAAAGTAGGATCAAACAGCGTGCGATGCTAATAGCGGTCGTTATCTCGCTGATATTTAGTGCTATAGCTACCATGCTTTGGGTTGGCGGCAATGATGTATTGGATGGTACGATGAGCGCAGGAGATCTCGGTGCCTTTGTCTTTTATGCAATCATTGTAGCTGGGTCAGTAGCAACCATCTCAGAGGTCATTGGCGATGTGCAAAGGGCTGTGGGGGCTGCTGAGAGGCTTTTCGAACTACTTGACGTGAGAAGCCTAATCACGTCACCAAAGCAACCTATTTCGACTGACGAAATCTCTGCTAATCTAGAGTTTAACGATGTTACTTTCGCCTACCCCTCAAGACCTGACCAACCGGCTTTAAAGGACTTTAATTTACAAATAGAAAATGGAAAGAGTTTGGCCCTTGTAGGACCAAGTGGTGCAGGAAAATCGACAATTTTTGAATTGTTACAACGCTTCTACGATCCACAGAGTGGCGTTATTCGTTTAAACAATCAAAGCCTCACAGACTTCAAACCCCAAGATTTACGCAGACAATTGGCGGTGGTAGCACAACAACCGACGCTGTTTAGTGCGGACGTGTTTCACAATATCAGATACGGTAGGCCAGAAGCGAGCGATGACGAAGTGATTGAAGCGGCTAAAGCAGCAAATGCACACGATTTTATAAAAGCATTGCCGAATGGGTATAAAAGCTATCTGGGAGAGAACGGGGTAAGGCTGTCAGGTGGACAAAAACAGCGAATTGCTATCGCTCGTGCCATCCTCAAAGACCCCAAAATTCTTCTTTTAGATGAGGCGACATCTGCCCTTGACGCAGAAAGCGAAAAACGTGTTCAGGATGCGCTTAAAGGTCTCATGAGAGGGAGAACAACCATCATAATCGCTCACCGTTTGGCCACCATTAGAGAGGCTGATCAAATTGCAGTTTTAGATAATGGAGTGGTTGTTGCCAAGGACACACATACAAACTTACTGGAGAGATCCGAGCTCTACCAAAGACTTTCAAAGCTACAATTCCAAGACTATTAAGATCATTACTACCACTAGTATCGATAAGCTACTTCGAGCCAAGCTATCACTAGGTTCAAGGTCTGAAATCTTCTCTATGCTGATTTTTGAGTGGTAAGCTCAAGATCTAGTTGGCTATTATATTCGGGAACCAGAGCCTCTAAGCAAAACACTAAGCTATCATCAAAACTGTCTAATTTGCCGCTCATAATATCAAATACCTCGGCAACTCGCTCAGGCGCGACATAACGAGTAGCGGCCAAATGTATCTTTTCATAATCAGTGCTGGTTATATTTTCCTCGTCGTGAAACAGCTCTTCGTGGAGCTTTTCCCCCTTTCTCAGACCTGTATAGACAATATCTATATCTACGTCTGGCTCTTTGCCGGAAAGGCGTATTAGCTTATCGGCTAATTCTGATATAAGCACAGGCTCCCCCATATCTAAGACATAAATACGTCCATCCTCACCCATCGCACTTGCCTCCAGAATAAGCTGTGTCGCCTCTGTAATCGTCATAAAATAGCGAGTCATTTCTGGGTGTGTAACCGTCACTGGACCGCCAGCTTTTATCTGTTTTTGAAACTTTGGAACAACACTTCCCGCTGAGCCTAAAACGTTTCCAAATCTGACGGTAATGAACTTTGTTTTACTCAGCGCAGCAAGTTGCTGACAGTAAATTTCAGCTACTCGTTTACAAGCCCCCATTAGACTACTTGGGTTTACTGCCTTATCGGTTGAAATCAAGACGAATTTTTCAGCTTTGAACTCATGCGCCAGATCCGCGATATTACGCGTGCCAATCGCATTGTTCTTGATCGCTTCACGCACTTGTCCTTCTAACAAAGGGACATGCTTATAAGCAGCGGCATGAAAAACTGCGGCAGGCTGAAATCTCTCGAATACACGACGTGAGCCTGCTAAATCGCATACATCTCCAAGAATTGCCGTCACCGTGATTTTCGGGAATCTTTCTAGCATCTCTTCTTGTATTCGGTAAAGGTTATACTCGCTTTGATCAAACAGAACCAAATGTGCTGAACAAACAGACGCAAGCTGTCGAGAAAGTTCAGACCCGATCGACCCTCCTGCACCGGTAACCAGTACCGTCTTGTCGCATAGACTATGTTTGATGCGATGCCAATCCAATTTAACCGGATCGCGTCCAAGCAAATCGTCAATCCTAACTTCTCGTAAATCAGAAAGTTGAACTCGCCCGCTTACAAGCTCGTGCGCACCGGGCAAGGTTCTAAACTCTACCCCACTGGACTCGCAAATTGTTACCAGACGCTGCATTTGCTCCTCATCGGCTGAGGGCACAGCGATAAGAACCAAATCAATATCCCAGCGATAAATAAGATCTTGAAGAACATCTGGCGACGCTACCACCGGAACACGGTGAATTTGTCTTCCGACTTTTTCAGGATCATCGTCAAGAAAGGCAACTATGTTATAACGATGTGGGTGATTTCGACGCAAGTCCCTCAGTAACTGCTCACCAGCGGCCCCCGCACCAAAGATAACTACTTTGCGTCCGGTTCTGGTGCTGAAGTGGCGGTCTTTATAAAGCCTATATAGCAGCCTCGATCCGGCCATCAAGGTAATGAGAACTAGGGCGTATAAAATAAACACAGAGCGGGGAACTGAATAAAGTCGATTGGCAACAATAAACAGGGTAAAGGCGATTGCCGCAGTACCGACAGCGGTTGATCTAACGATCAAAGATAAATCTGGTAAGGATACAAATCGCCACTCCCCCCTATGCACACCGGTAAAAATATTGACCACCGCTTGTACACTCAGTACCACAGGGAGAGAAAAAATAGCGGTCTTTAGAAAAATATCAGGAACGGCTTCTAAATTGTAACGTAACCAAAAGGCAAGCATCCATGCAATTGGGATCATCAAAAGGTCATGCAGTAAAATACGCCAGCGATAGACCAATGTGAGAAGCGATTTGACCATTCTGTACTCGAGCGACTTCTGTGTGCAGGTTTCTGCACCGGGTTTAATTAAGTTTTATTTTTATTATTGTATGAATTACTTCTCTTCTCTACCCTTAGTATAACAAAACAAACCGATATCAACATGGCAAAAGTGAGAGAAACCATCAGCAAAGAATACCTAGGATTTAATAGTGATATGGTTGCAAATAACGAGCATAAGCACATCAAGCCTGCCGCCGCCAAGACCACTTGATTGTGAGGCACCGATGCCAAACCTGCTCTCTGATACCAATGACTTCTGTGCGCGAGCCAGAATTTCTCTCTGTTGACGGCTCTCCTTATCAGAGTATAGGTCGCATCAAAAATAAAAACGGCAAATACCAATACCGAGGAAATTACAGGAACCTCATGTCTATCAGACGCTATGGCAATAAGACAACCGTAAAATGCACCTAAAGTAATACTGCCAACATCCCCCATAAATATCTTCGCTGGATGCCAATTCCACAGCAAAAAGCCGTAAGTCGCAGCGATA
>JAKVBA010000040.1 GCA_022447525.1 Gammaproteobacteria bacterium | reverse complement strand
TCCCTCAATGCAGAAGTCACATCTAATGATGCTACACCTGGGTGTGGTTCCATCATTGGATAGAGGTTGTCCCAAGTTTGAGACCACATATTACCCAATAGATGAGCTGGAATCGGTTGATCTAAAGGAACTTTATCCTCGCCATATTGCTCGCTTAATTTCGCTCGAACGTGACATTGTAGTTCACTGTAAAATGGCTTAACCTGTTGCCAAAGCTCGCTGGCGACATCAGTAAACTCTGCCGAGCTCATATCGTAATTTGACTTCCAGGCATCCGCCAAATCGATAAAACCAGAGTCTTTCGCGCCCTGATTCGCTAACTCAACAAATCGCTGATAGGTGTCTCTGTAAGCGGGGGAAACAGTACGCCAACCTTGCCATACATCTACCAATTCATCATAGTCTCTAGACTTGGCCAAGACGGCTTCAAGCTCTTGTAGCTCTCTGCATTCCCCGGCTTCATTACAGTATTTGCCAGCTCCGTATTGGCCTTCCATATCGGTTAATACTTGAGCTAATTCGCTCTGTAGTTTAGGGTCAGTTGGCGCAGGAGCCGCCGAACCACGCAACATCAATTCAATAGCACGTGCTGTGACAGGGTCTGTCTTTGCGTCCTTATATTTTTTAGCTTGCTCTACTACCGATGCCTCAAAAGCAAGCGACTTCTCACCTGCTTTGGCTGCCAAGATAGCGGTATCTTGATTGATGTAAGTTGATCTGACCCAATAGGCCGCTCCAACTTCTTTGCTAAGCTCGATTGATTCTTTTTGAATACGATCAACGAATTCTTTGGCTGTTTCTCGTTGTTCGGCAAGAACTGGAGCAGATACTAATGCGCATATAATTGCTGCGGTTGAAATACGTTTTAACATCATCCGACCTCTCAATCTTACGAAGACGCGTTGGCGGCTTTTTCGTCAACGATTTCTTTTTCCCAACCTTTGCTAAACATGCCGATCAACAATGCAACTGCGCCTGCTCCAATACTGATGGTGGCTATTTGTTGGTATAAGTTTGGTAGGTCAGCAACGTTATTGGGGTCATAGCCCGCGGCTAATTGGCTAGCGATAATGTTACCCATCGAATAAGTAAGAACGAAAACACCCATCATTTGACCTATATAGCGCTGCGGCGCAAGTTTACTGACCGCACTCAAAGCGATTGGGCTTAGCCACAACTCTCCAACTGTATGTAGAAAGTAGGTCAGAATAAGAAAATAGGCAGCGGCACTCGTACCACTTGCTGCCACTTTTGCAGCGATGACCATCAAAATAAAACCGCTTCCCATGATGATGAGGCCGATAGCACATTTGATGCCGTATGCAGGAGTCACCCAACGTTGACCAAGACGAATCCAAAATGCTGCAAAAAATGGCGTTAATAAAATAATGAAAAATGGATTTGCGTTCTGAAACCAAACAATCGGGATTTCAAAGCCAAACATTGTGCGATCAGTAAAGTCTCTTGTGAACAAGCTCAACGAGGATCCGGCTTGTTCAAATCCTAGCCAGAAGCAGGTAGAAGCCACGCAGACTAGAAACAGAGCGGCCATACCTTTTTTTTCAGCTTTGGAGAGATTGCCCTTAAAGAAAACATAGGCAAAGCTTAGGAAAAAAATCGCCATGAATGCTTTTTGAGCGAAGTCTCTTAGTTCTTCGGCATTAAGTGTCATTGACCCACTGATTGTGGCAGCGGCTATGCCAGCCAGAGCAATAAGAAAAGCAGTAATACCCAACTTGGTATAGTTTGCGCCCTGCGAAGTCAATGCTTGAGTTGGTTGTGAAGCAACCCCGTTTAGATTCCCTTTGGTCATTTGAAAATGAACCAGTCCAAAAGCCATACCTACAGCGGCTGCACCAAAACCATAGTGCCAACCTACTTCCTCGCCCAAATAACCACAAACGGTATAACCGATCAAAGAGCCTATATTGATTCCCATGTAGTAGATTGCATAACCGGAGTCGCGGCGTTCATCGTCGGCGCTGTAGAGTTGACCTACTACGGCGCCAATATTTGGTTTCAGTAAACCTGTGCCCAAGACAACCAGGATCAAACCAATAAAAAATGTACTCTCATTCGGTATCGCTAGAACAATATGCCCGAGCATAATGATAATGCCGCCATACCAGATGGCTTTTTGACCACCGATTAATCGATCGGCCAACCATCCACCAGGTAAACCCATGAAATACACAGATGCCGTGTATATGCCATAAATGGCTGTTGCCGTCGCCGTGGTCATCGCCATGCCACCGTCGGTAATAGCAGCCGTCATAAATATAACTAGTAGACCGCGCATACCGTAATAGCTCATGCGCTCCCACATTTCGGTCAAGAATAAAGTTTGTAGGCCTTTGGGGTGGCCAAAAAATGAAGTGTCCATTTGGCTCGTCACGGATTGGTTCATAGGTGTACCTATTTGTTTTTATAAATGTATGCAGATAGCACATTGATCTGATTTGACCACAACAGTGCTAGTGTTGGCGAGAAGAGGTTATATTCGATTCTTTACGACAAGCCTCTCCTAAAGCCTCATCAAAATACCATAAATATGTGGTTATTCTGCCCCATATTGTTTTGCTGATCTCCAGTGATACCGAATATTCTTCTGAGACTTTGCAGTCAAGTGACTATTCTAAGTGCTCTTCGAGCGCCAAAGAGCGTTCGGCAGCAAATAGTTTCAACTACTGGATTTTCTTGGCCTCTAATCGCCATGCGTAGGTTTTGAACTCATGCTGTACCAGTTCAGCTGGAATAACTTCAAAACCTTGCCGTTCCATGATTGCGGTCAGGTTATCAATGGCTTCCATATCGAGACTTGCTTTGATCATCGCCTCCATTCTTAATTGGAAGCCCTTGGCATTGTGCTCAACCATTTCAATGACACGCATTTTTTGCTCGAAGCTTAGAGACTTTGCTTTTGGCCCAAACAACGAAGTAAGCTCGGTCAGAAAGTAATTTATGTGATTTTGATCAGGGAGGTCTTCACCATATTGCAGCAGTCGATCTGCGCGTTTGTTGAGCTCTTCTCTCAACTGCTCTGCGGTTTCGTCTTGCTGTGGATTCCTATTCGATTTTGATAATTTGCGAAGGCGACGGAGTAGTTTCTCGGTTATTTTGGTGAGCTCGGTTCTATGGCAAAGGCCTATTTGCATGTGGGCTGATGCGCAGCTTTGAGTGATTTCGGATTGTTTGTGATGCACGATCGCGATGAGTCTCCCGCCTTCTTTTAAAATCCTATATGCCTCAGATGAGGCTTTCTCGTGATCAGCATACTCAAATCCAAACTGGCTAACGCAAAGATCAACGCTGTCGCCCTCAAGTCCTGTTTCTTCTATTGAGGTGTTGTCTTTAACTGTTAGATCAGCCCTTTTCTTAGAAAACAGTTCACTCGAGTTCTTTACAGCAGCGTAGTCAACGGCGATTACATCGAACCCTTTGTTATGAGTTTCGTTGGTCGCTAAGATAGTGGCAGTGAGAGCCCCATTTCCAGCCCCAAGATCAACGATTGTAGACCCGTCCTCTAGGGATTCAAACTCAGCAATCCAGGCTTGCTCTAGTTCTTTAAAGAAGCCGGTGTCTTCGTGGCCAGTGAATGTGGAATTAAACCCAGTGTCCCAATAATTGTTCCACGCCAGGGAATTAAGTTTGTCTTGTTTGTTCATTTGAGAGAAAAAGAAAAGTTTGCAGCGATTGTTATTCGCGGTGTTTCGCCCATGTATGGTTCTACATGGTGTTGCAGATATGAAGGAAAGATAAGTAGTTCGTCTTTTTTTAAACGAAACCTTACCGTATTAAATGTGTAGTCTCTGGTCATATTGCGATTTGCAGGGTCAAGATACATCGATGCATTGTGTCTTGGGTCCGATAGCACTAGATAACCAGCTTCATTTTCATCTTGCATCTCTTCGTCGCCAGGATCAACACAATAAATTAGGCTAACAGAAGCGAGTGGATGTGTATGCGGTTGGAAATAGCCGCCCTTTCGAGTGATGTGAAACCAGCTCTCGTGGTTGAAAGACAAGTTGGCGAGCGCTTGGTCATCGCACCCATTGATATCCTTCACATATTGCATAAGTCCGCCGTATACCACCTGCTTTAGTGATTCAATTTCCGGGTCATGCCAATGAAAGAGATCAAACCTACTTTCAAAAAGGTTTTTATGGATTTGTTGAGGACTATCTGGGTTTCGTGTGGAGGAATTCTCTTTTGACAACAAAAAAGCAGTGAGCGTGTTGGCTAACTCGCTCGATCCAGTAGTTGCTCTAAAAATAGGTGTAGCGAAAATACCAAAGGTTGGTGTCTGACGGTTCATAATTTTAGGTCAAAAAAAATCTGGGTGGCTCGCACCACCCAGATTCTTATTTTTAACTACAGTCTTTCCTATTGACCAGGAGAGTATCTGAAGTTAATGAATGGAATACGGCCGCGTGGGTCATATGTAGTTAATACGATTGAATCATCGTATGTTCCATTCGAGTCGATTGAAGGAGTTTCTTCTGTGATGTTTTGTACACCAGCAGTGAACTCTAGACCGTCGATATTGAACGCGTTTGCCCAGTTAACAGTCAAATCGTGGCTGAACCATGACTCATAGTCACCGTCTTCAGTTGGGTTCTCAAAACTATCAATGAACTGAGAGTTCAAGCTGAAAGTTAGATCGCCTCTGTTTAGTCGGATACGAGTGTTAACACGATTCTCAGGGTAGCCTGCACCACCAGTAGATGAACCACCAATGATGTCGGTCAAAGTGTCGTCTGGTGAGTTTTGAAGCTCATAGTTAAGAATGTGAACCCACTGCATGTCTAGGTCCCAGTTACCGATGCCAGACTCAAAAGCTAAGTTAGCGTTCAAGTCGATACCATCAGTCTGAACTAATGCTGCGTTAACGAATGGACGAACAATGTTAAGGATCGTACCTGGTACGCCGTCGACTGTTGGCGCACGGTTAACAACAACACCCGCTGGTAACGCACCTTGTGCTTCCAACGCGTTTACTTCACCTAGGCTCAAACGAGTGATTTGATCTTCGATTTCCACTTTGTAGTAATCCAAGCTCGCAGAGAAGCCACCGATATCAGCAATAACACCAATGTTAAAACTTTCACTAGACTCAGCCTTCAAAAGAGGGTTGCCTTGAGAGAAGTTTTGAACTTGGAATGCTGGAGCTGTACCTGTATTGCCTTGAGCTTCAAAGCGGAACTGGTCACGAATATCGTTGAAAGACTCTGATTGAGATACGAAAAGGTTTGTCAAATCAGGAGCTTTGAAGCCTTCGCCCAAAGAAGCACGGAAAGACAAGTTTTCGTTTAGAGTGAATTTAGCGTTAATCTGTGGAGAGAACTCACTACCGAAAATGTCGTAATCGTCGTAACGACCAGCAATGTTCACTTCCAAATTATCTAGAACTGGTAGACGCACCTCAGCGAACACCGCGGTACGATCACGCTCACCTTCTGCAGAGTTACCCGCAGAACCTAAAACGTCTAGTGCCTCACGGAACTCATCATAGATATCTTGATAGTCTTCATCAGCCCATTCAGCACCTGCTGCCCAGCCGATTTCTCCGCCGGCCATCTCGCCAAACGTACCATTGAATGTGGCACCCAAAGCACGGTAGCTGGTGTTAATATCACGAGTTAACTCAACGCCAGAGCGAGCGATTGCTTCTAGGTGAGTAGGGTCTTGTGATAGTGGATTGAATACGTCATAACGACCAGCTACAACTTCCTCTACTAGCACTGAAGTTTGAATGTATGTATTACCACGCTCTAGCGCGTCGTACTCATACCATTGACCCCAGAAGTCATAACCGATGCCGTTTTTGAACTCACCTTTGAGTCCGCCAATGATTGTCAACTCGTCTAGTTCAACTGAGTCATCACGATCACCGTGACCTACGAAACGGTGGAAAGCAGAAATATCACGACCTAAGGTGTTGAAAGGACTGCTTGAAGGGAATGGGAAGAAACCTACCGCAGGAGCGTAACGACCAGAAGTTTCGTTGTTGTTAAAACGTACGTCAGCGTAAGCAGTCATGCTATCACTGATTTCATAGTTACCGTTTACGAATACACTCTTACGCTCTAGATTACCAGTTTGCAATGACCGGTTTGCGTATGCGAAACCGCAGCCTGTTCCAGGTACACCAAAAGGTGAGCTGAAAATACCGGCATAGATGCTTTCGTCGCAAGAACCTAGTGGGAATGCAGCGCTAAAGTCAGTTTCAAAACCAGTGTTACCACCAACAGAAATACCTACAACATCGCCAAAAGTTGGGCCATTTACTTGAGCCGCTGAGTACGGACGATCGCGATCAAAGATAGCATCACGATTAAAGTATTCAGCACCTGCAATGATGTTGCCGCGGCTACCAGTTTTGCCCCATAGAACATTAAAGTTCTCAGAGTCACCACCTTCTAGGCTAGGAGATTGGAAACCACCGCCTACTTCAAAGCCTTCGTAGTCATCTTTTAAAACGATACTGATTACACCACCAATGGCGTCCGCACCGTAAACAGCAGAAGCGCCGTCTTTCAAGATTTCAACGCGCTCAACAGATGAAATTGGAATAGTGTTCAAGTCAACGATTGATGCACCAGTGAATGGTGAACCAGGAACACGACGGCCGTTGATTAGAACAGCGGTGTATTGAGAACCTAGACCACGCAAGTCAGCTGTAGCGATTTGGCCAAAGCTTGAACCTGAACGCTCACGGAAGCTACCGAAGCTGTTGTATGCAGAGTTACGAAGAACGTCTGCAGTGTTTGTGAAACCTGACAATTGAATGTCTAGAGAATCAATTACTGTGATTGGTTGTGGTGCGTCTGAAACAGGGCGAGGAATATTACTTCCGGTAACTACTACTTCTTCTAATTCACCATTCTCTACTTCTTGCGCATACGTTGATGAAATAGCTGTAAGAGCTACCATCGCAGTTGCCGCTTTTATAGCGTTATAAATGGGTTTTCTTTTCATGTGTAACCTTCTCATTTTAGTTTGAGTTAGAACATTTACAATTGTGAATAAACGCACAAAAGCGGAAGGACTATACGCCTCCCCGCTAACGTTTATATCGACTATTGATATTGGAGCCCTCTTTCGTGTGAGAGAACTCCCCGTTTTGAGCTAAAAAAATCCTTGAAAAGACTTTGTTTACTACTCAAAGCAAGTTGACTATGACCATCTAAGTGCTGTTGGTTAACGAAACAGTCGGATACCCAAATCAACTTTTCAGAACTATTAGACAGCATGATTCGGCTGATTACAAATTATTAAGCGTAATAAATTCGTAAACTAAGCGTGGAAATAGTGAGATAAATAGCTAAATTTCCACGTGTTTTTATCTGCCCTAATTTAGTGAGCAGTGAGCATTTGTAGCGCAAGAAGGATTTTTTAGAATTATATTTCGTAACTTTAATACCAGTAAAATAATATTCTGAATGTTTGTAAAAATTAGTTGTTTATTCAACCTTATTGGTCATCGCATGAATCAAGTTCAGATGTTGCTGCAAATATTTCCTGAAGCCATGCCTGAAAAAATAAAAATAATTTTTTTTTTAAAAATTTATTTTTATGCTGAAATATCTAATGCAGTAGCAGGAATGTTCAAAATATTTGTGATTTTGCCTTGTCGATTATCGGTAAGGTCCTTACATTCCTTTGTCCGAACCTAAATCATAGCGCTTATTCATGCTGCCCGACAAATATAAAAAACGGTCATTTTTGCAATTTTCTTGTGATATTGACACTCAATTACTAAAGCAAGAATTTGAGTCCATTAGTTCACAAGAATGGGAGTCCTCTTACTGGGGAAGTATTCATTGTTCGATCGGTATGCTTTTATTGAGGGGGGGTGATCAAGGCAACGAGTTTGATTTTTTCAGTCAACAGGTTTTTGATAAGCCGATTTTGAAATCGCTTCCCTATATAGAAGAACTCATTGGCGAAGACGGCCCATTTGGAAAAGCTGAGTACGCTTTTATTTTCAAATTGAAACCTAACGGAGTTACCTTAAAACACCAGGACTCTATCGAACGATGGTTTGATATGTATCGCGTTCATATACCCATCATTACCAACCCGGGTGCGAACCTAATTGTGAATGATAAGGCGCAACATCTGTCATTGGGCTCGGCTTGGACTTTTGACAATCAAGCCGATCATGGTGTTGTTAACGGTAACGAAGAGCGAGTGCATCTGATCTTTGATGTGCCATTTTCGGAAAAAATGGCGACTCAGATAGACCAAGCAATTTGCCGACCTGGAGAGGAGATTGCCGATTACAACCTAAGAATCTCTCAAACTAATAGGGCAGTGCCGTCTTACCCTGGCGATGAGGTTATCCGTACCGGTATAGCTACTATGCGATCTCAAGGGGCATCTGCTGCCCAGATAGCTGGCTTTATGAACTCAAAATCAATTCCCAGCAAGGTCTATCCCCCAGTACCTTGGACAGCAGAAATGGTAGATAATTTTGTGTGATCACTCACGACAGTCGCTTGAGAAAAGCTTGGGGCGCAAAAGTAATAAGATGTAGTTCAGGGAAACGATCGATCTTAAAATTCTTTCTATTTTCCATGAACGCCTTCACTGCGGTTGCGGGACCTGGTCCGTATTCTGGCCAGGCGGGGAAGTAATCAAAGCAGCTATCTTCGGCGATAATATAGTTGCCGCGGCTTACAAACTCGGAATATGCCTCTAGTTCTTTTAGTTTGTAATCGGCAGCATGATCAGAGTCGAGAATCACCGTTACTGACCTTGCTTGTTCTGCATGGGAACCCACTTGGTCTAATACTTTGGCATCGATAGAAGAACCCTGCAGATAAGAAATTCTGGGGTGCTGAGGCAATGTTGGTGGTAGATTTATGTCAACGCTCACCACCTGACCTTTGCCCATTAGCTCAAACATCTGAGCAAAAAATAAAGCAGATCCACCACTTAGTGTGCCAGTTTCAATTAGTAGATCGGTTTTGAGAGCAAACATTAGCTCCTGATATATCCACATATCCATGGGGCATTTGGCTGCGGGCACTCCCATCCAGTTAGTCCTCTCATATGCCTTGCTTTGGAAATATATTATGTTCGCCAGTCTTAATATTTCATCGGCGTCTGCGTCTGAAATATTGTCAGTATCGATTATTAACTTACTCATAATTTAAATCCTGAGTGTGTGAGTTTTTGTTAAGTAGCGAAGGTTTTTACCTGAAAAATCTTTTTAAGACTATAGCAAAAGCCTTTTGTTTATTAGAGACTGCGAATTTGACTATAAATAATTCGAAGGAAAACCAGACTAAATTCGTATCAATACTAAATTCAGTAATAAATAGATTGAGGAATCGATATGAACAGACTATCTAAAGCCAGTTTAACCATCACTTTGAGTGTTGCAACTTTGATAATAGCCGCCGGATCTTTTGCCGATGAAAAAGATCCGGATTCAAGCGTCCAGGCAGATCGTCAAGCTCTCAGAGAAATGAAGCTAGAGCATAGACGAGAAATCAATGAGATGCGCCGTGCTCGTCATGCTGGGAGGATGCTTAAAAAGGTCGATGTAAACCAAGATGGAAAAGTTGATATGGACGAGTACCTTGCTCATGCTCGAGAGAGATTTAATAAGCTTGACCTCGATGGTAGTGGTTTTGTTACTCAAGAGGAGGCTCGAGAAGCTATGCAAAAGATGCGCGAAGAGCAAAAGACGCGTATGAAAGAGATGCGAGAAAGGCACAACAAAGACTCAAATTAGTCTATGGTGTTAAACATCGGAATGTTTAGTCGGGCTCGAGGCTCCAAGGGTTACGATGTCCTCTCAGATATTGAGCTGGTTGACCTCGTGATTAGTGGAAACGAAGACGCGTTCGCAGAGATAGTTAAGCGACATCTCCGATCAATCACAGCGCTAGCGTATAGGACTCTTTATTCGCAAGCTGACGCCGAGGATGTCGCGCAATCAGTGTTAATCAAACTCTGGCAAAAGCCCAAGACCTGGGACCCAAACAAAGCATCATTGAGTACCTGGCTTTACAGAGTCACTCTCAATGCCTGTTATGACTCGTCGAGAGTTCGATCTCGACGATCACAGCTTGAACACGGCCATAGCTCAAATGTCACAAAAAGCGACGTTAGTGAAGACATTTCTAATCAGCAAGAGTCAGAACTCAAGAACGAAGCTTTACAGCAGGCGATCAAACGGTTACCAGGAACCCAAAGAGACGCGATAAATCTGGCTGTGTTCGTTGGCTTGCCACAAACACAAGTCGCGTCGATTTTAGGCGTTAGCGTGAAAGCGGTAGAGTCGCTGCTGATGCGGGCAAAGAAGAGTCTAAAGCAGGCTGTGGCGAATAACTCTGGGAGAAATTTATGAGTTCCAAGAAAACTAATATCGACAAAAGCGAGAGTTATCAAAACGTAGTTGAAGAGCTTTCTCAAGATCTTTTGAAGCAGCAGCTAAAAGATAACAAGACATTAGACTTCACTGCTCTAGAGGCTCGAATATTAAAGACGGCATCTTCGACCCCGCAAGTTTTCGAAAGTGATAGTGAACACAACTCAAGCTGGTGGGTAGCAGTTAAAACTGGGTTTCTTGCAAGATCACCAATCTCTTTTTATCCCTTTGTCACTGCCGCAATATTGGTCGCGGCAGTGATGATTGTGGGCTCACCGATACCAACAGACGAGGGCATTGCTGACGAGGTCATCACTTTCACCTCGCCAGAAATTGTCGATTCTGAGCAAGACTTAGAGTCTACCTTGCAGGAGTTGTGGTTTGTGGAAGATGAGATTTTGTTCGAGGTTGGTATCTGAGAGTGCGATTCAATGCCCCAGTAAATACGGGCTAGGGTACTGACTTAAAGATAAGTGCCGGTTTACTGGTATCCAACACAAACGAGTACGAGTCAGTTTGGCCGTTCAATATATCCGTACCCAAAAGCCCCACGAAATTGGGATTGTAGGGCATTTCAATGCTTGCGATAACTACGTTTTGTATTATGACCCCGTTAAGCTCAATTGAGTTTGCCCGGTATAGCTTAGATTGCGTTCTACCGTTAGCAGTATCGAGAGTAATTGTTTGGCCAAGTGGTGTTAGCCCCAAGGTTTGAATAGTTTGACTACCCAAGGCGGTGATAGAAGCGCCGGTATCCAGTAATAGTGACACTGATCGCTTGTTAATTTTTGTCTTAGCAAGAAAGCTAGTTCCGAAGCGATTTAAAGGTATTTCGACAGAACTTTCAGCGGCTTCTCCGGTCGAAAGTGCCGCTGATTGGTTAGTTTTAGAGTCAAGCTGTGTTTTTGTCGCTATCGCTTCTATATTCGAGAGTAACTCCTCACTCTGAATTTTGAAATTTGGCTCATTCTTCAATGAAAGCAAAATATTTTTTGCCTCACTTAGCCTTCCAACTGCTACTAAAGCTTGCGCATAGTTATATTGAAACTGTGGGAAGGTCGGATGGCTAAAGTAGAGTGATTCAGCCACGTTAAGTGCCGATTCAAAATCCTTGCGCTCAAGCAAAGATGAGGTATATAGGTTTGCCGCATGAGATAAGTTCTTCAAAAGTTCGGTGAGTTGTAGGCTGTCGTTTTCGAGTCGACTTGCCTTTAACAGTGCCTCATAGCTAGTAGGCCAATCTTTTTGCAAGGCCGTCTCTAAGCCGATCAACTTCCATGACTCCTTGTCATCAAAAATTGCAGCAATGGTCTTTAAAAGCGCAATCGATTCTCTGGATTTTTCCAAACGCCTCAGTGAACTAGCCTTGAGATGCAGTGAGCGGTAGATCTGCCGAAGTTCTTTGGTATTCAGTACAGAATAGTGGTTTAAGACCAGCTCTTGTAATTTAATATAATTGCCAGTCTCTAAATGTTGTTTAACTTGAAAAAGTAACGAGGGTTGAACAGACTCGTTAGTTTCGGGTAGCTCGGTTTTATTTGGATGGGATTTATTCTCTTGGTTTCTTGTTATGGTCTTAGTTGCCACATCAACTGTTTCAGCTTCTTTAAAACTTGAAGAAATGGTGTAGATAGCATAGCCAGCAAGCGCAGCGAAAAAACACATGATCATCCATACTGAGAATGATAACTTCACGTTTAGGGCCTCAAAAAATAAGGAGTTGACGAAAGATTAGCGAAACAAATAATGATCATCGTTGTATCTTGTTAGTATCTTGCTGGTTAGTCAGGTCCTGCATTGTTAACATTGACGCGTAAAAACTATGCGATTTTGATTGTTTAGAGCCAAATCATAAAATTGACAGTAGACTCTATTCATATCCCTATTTCCAGAAAATATTTGAGAATTAATTATGACAAACGAAGTATTCATTGTGAGCGCTGTGAGAACGGCTATTGGTAGTTTTGGTGGTGCACTTAAAGGTGTTTCCCCGGCGGATTTAGGGGCTGCTGTAACCGCCGAAGCGGTCAAGAGATCAGGAGTCGATCCCAATTCAGTTGGTTCAAATGTGGTTGGCCATGTGCTACGTACAGACATCAAAGACGCTTATATGGCGCGCCGAGTAGCGAAGCAAGGTGGTTTGCCCACGCACACCCAGTCTCTAACTTTAAATCGTCTTTGTGGATCTGGCCTCGAGGCTGTGACCTTCGCCACTCAGCAGTTGCAGCTCGGTGAAGTCGGTGTTGCTGTTGCAGGAGGTACGGAAAGTATGAGCTCAGCTGCTCATTTGCTTACGACAAATCGCTGGGGCCAACCAATGGGTGATGGCAAGATACAAGACGAGCTTACCGGTGGCTTGACTGATCCATTTGGTGTAGGGCATATGGGCATCACTGCGGAAAATCTTTCTGAGAAATACGGCATCACTCGAGAACAGCAAGACGAGTTTGCTGCTCAAAGCCAAGCTAGAGCGACAAATGCTATCGAACAAGGCTTTTTCAAAGATCAAATCTTGCCTTATGAAATCAAAACTAGAAAGAGTGTAACGGTGTTTGATACCGATGAGCACCCACGTGCAGGTACTACAACTGAGGCCCTGAATGGGTTGAAGGCCGTGTTTAAAAAAGACGGTACGGTAACGGCTGGTAACGCGTCTGGAATTAATGACGGAGCGAGCATGCTCGTACTGGCAACGGCTGCCGAGGTTGAGAAGCAAAGTCTGGAACCAATGGCGAGAATTGTTTCTTATGGGCGATGTGGAGTGCCAAATGAAATTATGGGAATCGGTCCCGTAGGTGCATCTAAAATAGCGTTAGAGCGAGCAAATTTGACCATAGAAGATATGGACGTGATTGAGTCTAACGAGGCGTTTGCTGCTCAGGCGTTGTCTGTTGCTAAAGAGTTAGGTTTGCCAAATGATAAAACTAACCCAAATGGCGGAGCTATCGCTTTGGGTCATCCGATTGGAGGTAGTGGCGCTATTATTTTGACCAAGCTGATCTACGAACTACATCGAGTTGGCGGAAAGTATGGTTTGGCCACATTGTGTATTGGTGGTGGTCAAGGTATCGCCATGGTGATCGAGGCAGTTTAGTTACCAACTAGCCAAGGAGAGTAGGTTGAAGCGTAGTTGATCTGTTACGATGATTTAAGGCTTACTCTTGTGGCCCTCAGCCAAACTTTTGCAAGGCATTAAAATTACCAGGCGGTGAAGAGGTGAGAACAACGGAAGGTAGAACCGCAGAAAAAGAACTAAACTATACGAATCTAATCTGAAATTTCAAAAAAAGCGCTTTAGTCAAAGACTAAAGCGCTTAATCAAACTAAATATTGTAGGGGTGGGGCCTATTTAGTTTGGTTTTCAAATGAAAAACAACATGTCGGTAGTGTGTCTCGCACTGGGCCGACGTGGGTATTTATATCAAATTTTTCGTTCAAAAAAATGCTCGATTGCCCATTGTAACGAAAATTTAATAATTGTCACCTATATTACATTTTTATATTTCAAGTATGTCGATTTGATTCTAGTAATGAATATCTAAAATCACGTAAGACACTGTTTTTTCATCCATTTTTATAAAAACTTCGTCATCAATTTCTTTCTTCATCAATGCCTTTGCTAGTGGTGAATCAACACTGATATCGCCTGCCTGAGTATTGGTTTCATCGGCGCCGACAATTCGATATTTAACTATCACTCCGTCATCTCTTTCCAGCTCTACATAAGCACTAAAATAAACTTTACTTGTGTCACCCACCTGGTTGACTAATTTTAGATCAGGCATACGCTTTTGTAGGTATCGAATGCGCCGATCTATACCAGCTTGTTCTTTTTTACGATAAATATACTCAGCATTTTCAGACCTATCTCCTTCGGCCGCTGCCGCTGCTAGCGCGTCATTTACGATTCTTCTTTTTGCCCATAGCGCTTTGATCTCACGTTCAAGTGCAGCATAACCCTCGGGCGTAATAATTGGAGTTGATCTTGGACTGGGTGGACGCCAACGGCTCATGATAATTTTGTTTTTCGGGTTTTCTTGAATGAAACAGATACAGTCGGCATACTTGCGCTTGCTCGGTTATCTCAAAGCGTCTTTAAGCCTTTTCTGCTTTACTATTTGGTCGACCTAGAAGACCGGCGGTACCTTTTCACTGCTCTGCATATTTAGCCTAATCAATGATAAACCGAGCTGAACACATATTGAAGCATACATTCGGATACTTAGCTTTCCGAGGAGCTCAGAAAGACGTTATTCAAACTGTATTAGACGGTAAAGATGCCTTAGTCTTGATGCCCACTGGCGGTGGGAAGTCGTTGTGTTATCAGATCCCTGGGCTAGTTCGAGACGGAATGGCGATTGTAGTATCGCCGCTGATTGCGCTAATGCAAGACCAGGTCAACGCACTTCAGCAATTGGGCATTAATGCCGCGTACTTAAATTCGAGCCAATCGAGAGAGGAGCAAAATCAAGTCATGCGCTCGGTTCATGATGGTTCGCTTGATATGCTGTATATAGCTCCAGAACGCTTACTTATGGAAAGCACGTTGAATCGTTTGATGGATGCACAAATCTCGATAATAGCGATTGATGAAGCGCATTGTGTCTCTCAATGGGGTCACGATTTCCGGGTGGATTACCTTGGTTTGCATGTACTTAGGCAGGCGTTTCCGGGAGTACCCCGATTAGCCTTGACAGCAACCGCTGATGAGCGCACGAGATTAGAGATAGTCGAACGTTTGGCGCTAAACAATCCGACTGTTTTTGTTAGCAGCTTTGATCGCCCGAATATTCGGTATACAGTCCAGGAAAAAGGCGATACCAAGACCCAATTGATTAAGTTTTTACAGAGTCATCGAGGTAATGCTGGCATTATTTACTGTATGACACGGAACCGAGTTGACGGAATAGCGGCGTGGTTAAGCTCCAGAGGGGTAAGAGCTCTTCCCTATCACGCAGGTATGAATAACGAAGAGCGTGCCGAAAATCAACGTCGATTCCTCTACGAAGATGGTGTGGTTATGGTTGCGACTATTGCCTTTGGTATGGGTATCGACAAACCCGATGTGCGTTTTGTTGCCCACCTCGATTTGCCGAAAAGTATGGAAGCTTATTATCAAGAGACTGGTCGAGCGGGTCGTGATGGGCAGCCTAGTGAAGCTTGGATGATTTACGGCCTACAAGATGTCGTTAGAATTGCTAAGATGGTGCAGGACTCAAATGCTAATGACAACCAAAAAAGAATAGAGCGAGTAAAAATAGACAGCTTGTTGGGATGGTGTGAGAGCAACACTTGTCGTCGACGCGCGCTACTAAGGTATTTTGGCGAACAACAAGATGAGGCTTGTGGTAATTGTGATGTTTGTTTAAGCCCGCCAAAAACTTGGGATGCTACGGAGGCCTCGCAGAAGCTATTGTCTAATGTTTATCGGACCGGGCAGCGTTTTGGCTCCGGGCATGTGATTGATGTGTTACGGGGCAAAGATAACCAGCGCATCAAGCAGTTCGGCCATCATAAATTGAGCACTTACGGCATAGGTGCAGATCACAGCGACAAGCAGTGGCGCTCTATTATTCGACAGCTACTAGTGCAGAATTATTTGCTGGTGAATGAGGCTCAATACGGCGCACTACAACTAACAGAAAAAGCGCGAAGCCTGTTAACAGGGAAGACCAAGATATTTCTACGCCAAGGTATAGAGACCGTCAAACCTGAGCGTGTCAAAAAAAGATCAGTTAATGTATCTGACGAGGATCAAGATCTATGGGAGGCGCTAAAAGCTTGCCGCAAACGTTTAGCAGACGACCAAGGCGTACCCCCATTTCACATATTTCACGACGCCACCTTGATGGAAATGATGCAGTACCGACCACAAGATAATGCCGAAATGTTGACCATAAATGGCATTGGTGAAGTGAAGCTGGAAAAGTACGGAGATGAGTTCTTAGAGGTGTTATCGTCAGTTTCTAAGATAAATTAGAGCGAGTTATAACAGCTAGAAAATTTGGGCCTTGCTCGTTATTTTTAACTTGGTAATGGCCGTCGTTGGGAAGTTAATGACAACTAAGTCATAGACAAAAAAATCAGTTTGAAATTCATGCTTGTAGAGCCTCGCCAATTATCTTGGGCTGCTATGTTCATACCTTGCCCGATAGAACGTGAAAACTAAGACCTATCATTCTAAGCAAAAGCGATTTAGCAAAAATTTATTGATTGCGATCGAATAAATTAAAAACTTGTGGCCGTGCGCATTACCTCAATATTTTGTCCTGGAAACTGGTTCTATCTGATTGAAGATATGTCTAGCTAAATCAGCTTAAGCTAGTTGGTGTTTCTGCGATCTTTATCTCTGAAAATAAACCGATTTTCGAAGATTGGTTTGTCTACAAGCAAGTTGTTCTGCTGATCAACCAAGGATGTTATGGCAAGCAAACACGGTAAAGTAGGGTGTTCTTGCAAGAACAAAAAAGGATGTAAACAATAATAGTTATGAAAATTTTGCTGATAAGATAGCGAGAGGTTAACAACGAATTTCCGGCTGCTGCCTCACCTTGCTAGGGCGAAATATAGACACTGAAGTGAGCCACGACACACTCTTTAGCTTGTCGTGTGTCGTGGCTTTTACTGCGCGCTAGTTACAGATTGCGCTGATTTTATCCAACTCCTTCAATGTTTGAGTAAACTCATATTCTAAGCCGTCACTGAAGAAGTAATAGCTCATACCGTTGGGTAGCATGACGATACCAATACCACCATAGCCAGACATATACGGTATCCATGTTTCTGAGGTGCAATTCGGTACCACTGTGGAGTTATTCAGATCGTAGGCCCAGAAACTGTTATTGTACAGTCCCGTGATTGGACTCACTGATGGCTGGATTGGTAGCCCACGATCAGCAGCATTTTTCTGCATACTGGCATCGAGCATCGATGCATCCAATATCTGCGTGCCATTGATCATGCCGTTGTCGTTATTAAGGAATTTGGCTAGTTTGACCACATCATCACGATGATAAAAGAGACCAAGACCAGCTACTGCGGCGTTGACCGAATCGCGGGTGCGAATTGTGGTACGCATTGATGGGCTCAAATTTAACGGTTGATACACGTCAGTAACCAGCATGTCCGAGAAAAAATCAAAGCTGTCGCCTTCCTGATTCTTGGTATATGAGTCAACAGCCTGACCGACGAGATACGTGTCTGACGTATGATAGACCCAGGTGGTGCCCGGTGTAGTTTTGCGAGGATAGCCATTGCAGGAAATATTTATTTTTTCTGCGTGCGTGTTGGCATATAGCCAAGTCACCGCATAGTTTGCTTCGTCCACTTCATAACCCACGTTGTCATAATTGCCGGTTGCCATGTCGAGGGCGTCCTCAATGGTTACTTCGGACCAAAGACTGGTATCTGAACAAGCGCTAACGTAGTCATTGATCAGAGCGTCCTTTTGGTTTCCGGAATATCTTTGCTCTAGTCGCATCAAGCTGAGACCACCAACAACCGATTTAGCCGTTGAATAGGATGGAAGCGACATAACATCACAGAAAGGGTATTCTCCCTGACGCGTATTGCAATTGCTTACGTAGTGCACATTGTTGTAATAGACACCATAGGCAGTTTGATCGTTGGAACTCTGATCAGAACCAATGAGAGTCGTATTGATGTTGGCGCCTGGGTAATCGGTCGCCAAGGCAGATATTGCTTTGGTTGTAATGCGGTTCGCCACTTCATTTTCGTAGGCGGATTTAATCGCAACACTAGCGCTGATCGTACCTGGGTTGTAACTCGCTGCTAGACGACCATACATATTGAATTGAAAGTACTCGCAGGTTTCAGATGCGATTTGATATTGGACATTAGAGATTGCTCCAGTGTCATTAAAAAGAAAACTCAGTACACCGTTGTGGGTACAGTTCTGGTTGTACTCTAGTAATGCAAATGGCAAGGCGACACGGCTGTACCCGTTATCGCTATTTTCGTCCCAGACTCGACCTGGTTCGAGTATTAGGTCCCACTCACCTAAGGTCGTCGCATTTTGAATGATACCTCGTTGCACTGGTATCAGATGAGTTCCGTGTTGGACAAATTGATAATTAAAATCCGGCAATTGTTTGACACCGTTCAAACTCGCGTATAAAAACGGGTCGTTTACTTCTTGCCAGCCGCGTTGTACTCCGTTGAATACCAGACTACCCTCAAAAGTATTACTGGGGTTGGAAGCGCCTGCTGGCAACGCAAATCCATTAAAATTGACTAATGAACCATTACCCAGTGCACCAGTCAGATTATTGTATGTGACCGTATCGCGATTGGTGTTTCCGTTGCCAGTCAGGCAGTCGTAACTGCATCCAGACGGTGCGCTTCCTGCGCCACTAACCGCTTGTGAGAAGATTGGTTGTGCAGGATCATTTGAGTTAATCAATAGGATGTCGGTGTAGGTGCTTTGAGCATCAGGTGTAAAGGAGACGCTGACTGAACAATTGCCACCGGGGCTCAGTGATTGATTAGAGCAGTCGTCATCGCTGAAGCTGAACGGCGCATTTAGACCCGAAAGCGAACCAATCGCCAGTGAGGCTGTACCAGTATTGCTTATAGTAAAGGGAGTACTCATGCTTGATCCGATCTCTACGGTACCGATATCTCCGTTGCCCGATACACTAATTTGTGGTGAGCCACTGCCTTGTGAGCCTTGGACTAATAGATTATCCAGATAGCAGTAGTCTCTGCGGGAGTTGGTAAGTGCGCGGACTCGAATCTGAAGTCCACTGTTGTTATCCGCACCAACTGGTTGCCCTGAATAATCTAGAAACTGAGAATTATCCTGACCGTTGGATGCGGTTAACAAGGTGGTCCAAGAAGCGCCATTATTCGATGATGACTCGACACGACATGAATCGCTGCCTTCCAGTGAATACGCAGCTAGGTCTAGCGAGACCGTGACACCAGTATAGCCAGCCGTAGAGATTTGTACGCTGGCAGATTTGGAATAGTTGACTCGTAATGAATAGTTACCTCTGTAATAGTTGATCACGGCACTACCGTTTCCGTTACTGGAGGCAGTCCAGCCCTGTATGTCGCCGTCTTGAAAGGTATCTGTAAAGATTGTAGCGGCGCTTGCATTAGCTAGCATTCCGGCCAGCAGGCTAATGGCGATAAATATCGATTGTTTCATATCATTCCTCTTATTTTAGTTTGTCTTGAGACATTGATGTCTTGGGAGGTGGTTGCTCCGTCGACAGCTCAATGAGGGACTGCTACTAGGCTATTTAGTCGGAACTACGTCCGGGCAAGATGGTGAATTTCAGGCCGTAGTTCCTGTTTTCGAGACGACATAATTCGAAGCACAAGCCTATGCTGAAATGGTATGCAGCGTTTTGCGAGTGAACTTTTCAGCAAATTAAATATATTAAACTAGATATATATAGTCAACTATAATAATACTATTGTCTACACATCATTCCTTGCTCGCTCCAGCTGGTTTTCTAATCAATACTAAAAATATAGTTGACTATAAAAATAAATTTAAATATATTTTTAGTCTCATACATACTTGGGAGCATAAATAATGTTTATTAACAAAAAGAATAGAAAGACAAAAATCGCCTTGGCGATTATGTCTTGCACAGGCATGTTGAGTGGTGGGGTAATAGCACAAAGCGATACAGATACATCGGCGGCATCTGCTGTTGACAGTCCCGGAAAGACTCAACTAGAAGAGCTGATTGTTACGGCAACACGCCGGGAAACATCTCTCCAGGATGTGCCGTACAATATTTCTGCCATTGGTGGTGGGCAGATTGAGGCGCAAAAAATACAAGACAGCGCCGAATTATTACGTTCAACCCCAGGGGTTATTGCAGCTGACCGTGGAGTTCGCAATGCGTCAACCAAAAACGATATTCGGGTGAGAGGGCTGAATGTTGACGGTGCGGCACGTGGAGACTTAGCTGCATCCTCGGCAGCAACGGCGGCTACCTATATTAACGATACGCCGTTGTTTGCGAACATTTTACTGCGTGATTTGGAGCGAGTTGAGGTTCTTCGTGGTCCTCAGGGCACCTTGTACGGGTCCGGTGCCCTGGGTGGCGCGGTACGATACATTACAAAGAAACCTGTATTGGGGGAATTTGAAGGTTTTGTGGCTGCGGATGCGAGTGGCACCGATGGTTCAGGGGGGACTAACTGGTCAGGTGATCTGGTTGTTAATCTACCTCTGGGCGACAGAGTAGCACTTAGAGCGGCAGTCAGTCATTTGGATTATGCTGGGATTATTGATTATGAGAATGTTTATATGCTGGACGCAAATGATGCCCCGGCTGTGCCAGGAGACATTAACAGTAATGACGCTGTGTATCAGTTGGTAGAGGATGCCGATGCCGCAGAGGTGGATATGATTCGCCTTAGTGCGTTGGCAGAAATATCGGACAATACTGATGTCACGCTGACATTCATTGACCAGAGTGACAAAGCAGGCGGGCGACGGGCTACGTCAGAAGGCTTTCAAACTGGTTTTGGCGGAACGTACGGAGAGTATTCATCCGGTTCAGTGCAATTGGAGCCCAGTGCGGCGGATATTCAGATGCTGTCGGCTGAGGTGAACGTGGATCTCGGGTTTGCAACTCTGACGTCGTCCACATCGAGCTACGATGTCAATGGCTACGGGATCAGTGAAAATACAGGCTTTTATGCGCAGCGCAACTGGCTGGCGGATCTGTACTACAATTCGCCGCGGCCACTTGCTCGTGCATATCGTGATTTTGAGGACGAGGCGTTTATCCAAGAAGTTCGTCTCGTATCAAACGACGATAGTAAGCTGAATTGGATTGTGGGGGCGTATTATCAGGATCAGGACAAATACATTGGTCAAACCAGTACTTTGGCTGGGTATCGAAACTGGGCAGAACAAGCGCTACCATTTTTGACGGAAGGCATCGGGTATGATGAAAACGATAATGACTTTATCTTCAACGATAATACCAACATCAAAGAAAAAGCAATTTTTGGTGAGCTGGGCATCAATATCAATGAGCGACTTAATCTGACTGGCGGTGTTCGCTGGTTTGATAATAACGTCAAGTCGGATGCCGAAGTACAGTTGCCTTTTTATGACGGTTTGTCCTCCTTTGCGCCAACTCGCAGTGTGGCAGAAATTGATGAAGATGACGTCTTGTTTAAAGGAAACCTGTCGTATTACCTCAGTGACGACAACATGGTTTACCTAACTATCTCGGAAGGTTATCGGCGTGGGGGTGCTGCGTCTGTTCCAACAACAGGCAATTTTGCCGAAGACCCAGCCTGGGTGTCCTATGGATCCGACAGTGTAATGAACTATCAGGTTGGCATTAAAGGGTCAACAGACACTCTGCGTTATACAGCCAGTGCCTATTACGTTGATTGGACTGATCCGCAAATCAATACAGCAACCACTAATTGGGGCTTTTTTACTGTCGCAAATGGGGATTCTGCTGAAACCAAAGGGGTTGAGATTTCCGTTGATGGTCAACTGGGTGATGCAATCAACTATCAGTTTGGATATGCCTATGTTGATGCGAAGTTAACATCTGACTTTTTCGCTCCGAGCGGTGGCTTGATAGCCTCGCAGGGAAATCGTTTGCCTGGTATTCCCAAGCATATGGTGAACGTGGCTGTTGACTACACCATGGAAATATCTAATGGCTATGAGTTCGTCGCTCGATTAGATGGATATGCCCAAAGCAATACCATGAATTACATTAATAATGATAGCCAGGCTCTGGGGGCAACCCACCCTAGCTTTTCGTTGTGGAATTCAAGTTTCTCAATTTCACGCGACCGCTACACATTTTCATTGTTTGTAAAAAACATGTTTAATGAGGAGGCAGTTTCAGCAGAGTATAGCGAGGGGTATATGGGAACTGATCCAAATCAGAACTACTTTGGCAGTGGCGCAAAGCGTGTTATCACGTTGCCAAGAACAATCGGAGTTTCAATGAAAGTTGACTTCTGATTTATTGTTCGGCCTTGGAATTGGTTATTCGATTTTTGACTGACCATAGTGGGCGGTACAATTTAGTACTGCCCTGTCGGCCAGCTATTCGTAATTTTCTATCTCTATCTCGCTATTGAACAACAATAGAAAATAAATGAAATCAGAGTACAGCTATATCGAAAGCCTTCTGCGCACTGGCGAAATAGATGCTGCTGAAGCGCGGCTTAATGAACTTAAAGCAGCTAATCCAGAGCAGGAATACCTCTGGATTCTCGCTGGTCAAGTTTGTCAGATTAAAGGTGATCTGCCTGGAATGTTGGCCATGGCTCAACAGGCTGTTGCGGTTGCTCCGAACTCTTTTTTTGCCGGCTTATTTCGAGTAGAGGCCAGCTTTTTAAATGGTCAGTATGGCTCGCTAGCGGGTTGGTTGACCGATCTGGAGAATGGTGCGCAGAATGATGCAGCGAAGTTACAGCAGATTGCAATCTTTTATGTTCGTTTGGAACGACATGCGTGTGCTAAACGTTGTTATGAACGCGCCCTATCGCTGAGTAAGGAGAAGCCAGTTGAGATTCTATATAATCTCGCTATGGCCGAATCGGCACTTGGTGCACTGGACCGGGCTGAGATCTTGCTTGACCAGGTGATCTTGGCTCGACCCGATGATTATTCAGCGTACTACAATCGTTCAAATTTGCGTACTCAGACCGCGGAACGTAATCATATAGCGCAACTTAAAGGACAGCTTGATCGTCATACAGTCCAACCTGAAGCCGCCGTGCAATTAGGGTTTGCTCTGGCTAAAGAGTTAGAAGATTTGTCCGATTATTCAGCCGCTTTTCGCTACCTCAAGCAGGCGGCTGATCTGCGTCGTAACGGTTTAAGCTATCAGGTTACAGAGGATATTGAAACCATGCAGGAAATTCGTGCCGCAATGCAGGGCGATTTCTTTGCTGGTGTCACCCAGCAGCAAACATCAGTGGCTGAGCAGCCATGCCCGATTTTTATTCTTGGGCAACCGCGCAGTGGAACGACACTGGTTGATCGGATTATCAGCTCACACTCACAGGTTGAGAGTCTGGGTGAAATCAACGACTTTGTTGTCGCATTTATGCAGCAGTTTGGTCGTGTTGAGCGCAAGTCTCAACTTATAGAGCAATCGGTAACGCTCGACTTTGATAAATTGGGTGCTGCTTATCTGAACGCTGTGCGGCATCGCGGTAACGGCCAGGCATATTTTATTGATAAGACTCCTAGCAATTATCTTTATATTGGACTGATTGCCAAAGCATTGCCACAGGCAAAAATTATTCATTTGCGACGCAATCCGATGGATAGCTGTTATGCCATGTATAAAACACTGTTTCAGATGGGGTATCCGTACTCTTACTCGTTGGAGGATCTGGGCCAGTATTACGTAGAATATCTAAAGCTGATGTCGCATTGGCGTACTCAGCTTCCAGGGCGTGTGTTTGACGTGGACTATGAGAGTCTGGTGCGTGAACAGGAAGTCGTATCTCGGCAATTACTTGCCTATTGCGATCTTGATTGGGACGACGCCTGCCTAAATTTCCATACAAATCAAAGCCCGTCTTCAACCGCCAGTGTGGCGCAGGTGCGTCAACCTATTTATCAAAGTAGTATCAATAAATGGCAACACTTTGAAGCAGAGCTTGAACCATTAAAACAGGCCTTTGTCCGTGCCGGAGTTACGCTATGAATGCGACACTTGATGTTCAGGCAAGGATAACTTCGCGTGGTGAGTTACGTGCTGCTACAGAGGTTAATTGTTCTAGCAGCAGGGGGATACTATGACTAATCTCAATACACCGCAACTCAGGCTTAAATTCACAAAAGCACCTGAAGATGGCCTGCTGGCTGCCTTATTGCTGGCGTTTCTTTCTACCGCCGGGTTGTTCTACGTCAATCTGGGTGGGGCATTTTTGTCTGCTTTTGTAGATGGTCTGGGCTTGAGTCTTGAGGCTGCCGGCAAAATAACTGCAGCCAATAAGTATGGAGCTGCTCTTGGGGCTTTACTGGCAGTTTTTTCGACGGGTCGCTTGGCTTGGCGTAAAGTGGCTTACGTTGTGCTTATTAGCCTGATTCTCATCGATCTAACATCGATGCATATATCCGATCCTCAAGTACTGATGTCGGTGCGGTTTTTGCATGGCACATTTGGTGGTTTTCTGGTCGGTACTGGTTTTTCGGTGATTGCCCAAACAAAATCGCCTGACCGCGTCTTTGGTGTTTTGTTGGTGGTGCAGTATTCATTTGGCAGTATTGGCATTCTGTGTTTACCAAGGCTAGTGGCAATGTACGGTTATGGAGCAGTATTCAGTACTTTAATCGCCTTCAGTCTGATTACATTGGTGTTGGTGCCATTTATTGCCAATTATAAATCACCGGTGGCGTCTACCTCATTTGCTGTCAAACCAATAAGTTGGACTAGTGCTCTACCATTTTGTTGCGCACTCAGTGCGATATTTGCTTTTCAGGCCGCTAATATGGGCACGGCTGATTATATTTTTGAATTGGGTAAAAGTGCTGGGCTAGATCTGAAGCAAATGAGTTTCTTAGTGAGCACTGCAAATTGGATCGCTATCACCGGAGCCGTACTGGTGTATATGTTGGGCGTGCGATTTGGGCGTGCAATTCCGCTAGTCATAGGATTACTCCTGTCCATATCCGGCACGTTTGCATTTCATTGGTCTGATAGTCCTTGGGTGTTTTTTCTGGCCAATGCCGTTACAGGTGTGGCATGGGCTTTTCTTATTCCATATTTACTAGGTTTATGTGCTGCCTTCGATCAGCTAGGCCGGTCAGCCGCGCTGGCTGGATTTGTGTCGAAGATGGGGCTGGCTTCGGGCCCAATGATTGCAGCCAGCGTAGTCGGAGACGGTAACTTTGACCTGATTATTAACCTTGCGTCCGGCGGACTAGTGTTGTGCATGTTTGTCGCATTCTTTCCGGCGCGTTTACTAGATTCCAAGAAGACAGTTGAGTCAACATAAGAAGGGGGAACCATGACACATTTTGCAATTGCCGGTTTACAGTTAGAGTTACAAGCGAGTGACAATCTAACACTGGTATTGACGAAAATCAGACAAACATTATTACGTTATCCGTGGGTTCAAATGGTGGTCTTGAGCGAGCTTGCGGTCGATGGCTGTGCGCTAGGCAAAGCAAAAGCAATGCCATCGGATGAAGAGCGTGCACTTTGTGATGTGGCGCGTGAGTTGGGAATCTGGCTGGTATCTGGATCGCTCTATGAGCGGGTTGAAGACAAAGTTTATAACACCGCTAGCGTTATTAACCCGGTTGGTGATGTGGTAACAAGGTATCGAAAAATGTATCCGTTTTATCCCTATGAAAAGAATGTAGAAGCGGGTGATCGCGTTTGCACCTTCGAGGTCCCGGATGTGGGTACGTTTGGATTGTCTATATGCTATGACATGTGGTTTCCGGAGACCAGTCGGGCAATGGCTTGCCAGGGCGCGGAGGTTATCCTGCACCCGACCTTGACCAATACACATGACAGGGACCTTGAGCTGGCGATGAATCGTGCTACAGCCGTGCAGAACCAGTGCTATGTGATTGACGTGAATGGTGCAGGTGAACAGGCAGTCGGGCGTTCGTTATTTGTTGGTCCTGAGGGCGATATTTTGCATGCTGCGGGTGAAAACGAAGAAGTCATGATAACTGAGGTGGATATATCTCGAGTTCGTCGTACCCGTGAGCGTGGTGTGATGGGCTTAGGGCAGCCATTGAAGAGCTTTCGTGATGCCGGTCATCGCTATGACCACCAACAACAGGATTTGCAAGATACCTTTTTAGGAACACTAGGCGCATTGGAATTGCCTAAACTCGGCTAAGCAACGAGTGGAGCCTGGTGCGGGGCTCTGCCAATATGCAGCGAAACAGGCCAGCAATCGACACGGCAGTCATGCCGTATTAATGTGGTTTTGATTTACCATTGGCATGCCTGTAATATTATTGTTGACTATAAAATTCAGGGCACACCCATACGGTTATGACAAGCTTGAGACAAAAGCAAAAGCTATTGCGCAGACAAATGATTGAAACAGCGGCGAGTGAGCTGTTTGAAAAAGATGGTTTCATTGTGACCACTATCGAAGATATTGCCCAGCATGCAGTCGTTTCGCCCGCCACAGTGTACAATTATTATGGTAATAAAAGTGAGTTACTGCTGGCGCTGGTTGCGAAGGGAGAGTTGCACACCCGTGAGCAAGTCCTTGAGTTTGAGGAGCGAGCGAAAAATGAGCCGCCAGAGCTCTTGTTGGCTGAAATTGTCTGCTCCAATATGGCTAATACCCTCAAATACATGTCCAGAGAGTTATGGGGGCATGTGGTTGCGTATGTGGCGACCACACCAGATCCAGATGTGGCGAAGCGGTATCTGGCAAGCATAACAGACGATCTGGCCAAGGCGCTGGCTGTCGTACTTGGTCAGTACGTGTCGATGGGTACGTTGAATGAAGTAGACGTTGAGCACTTTGCCTACATGATGACACGCCTTGAGCGAAATCATTTCCTGGTGTTTATCTATCTGCAAGAGATGTCTGTTGATGAGCTCTATGAGAACGTTAGAAAGGATGTTGCGCTGCTGGTGAAGACCCTCAGTGTGGGTAGATGATTCTTGCTTGAAGCATTAGTTGTTTTGTGCACAGGCGTCAATAATCCATTGCTTAAATAAAGCCAGTTTTAGTGAAGGCTGTTTTTTCTGTCGGCAAAACAAGTAGTATTCGTTTTCTTCTTCTTCAGCGATCGCGTGTTTGTTTACACGAATAATATGTCCGTTGTTAATTAGTTCCAGCGTTTCAAATGTATTGCAGAGGGCCACACCATATCCTAATCGAGCTGCGGTCAACGCCTGACTGGTATTGGGAAAATAAATACTTTTTGATAGGTCTGGACTGGTAATGCCGCGAGCTGCAAACCAGTTTCTCCAGGATACCTGGTCATCATGCAATAGTGTGTAGCGCAAAATTTCTTTCGGTTTAACGCTGCCATCGCTTTTTTGTATCAGTGCTGGACTGCAGACTGGATATAACAAGGGGCTGGCGAGCCGAGTTACTTCTTCCCAACTGGCTTCAGGCTTACCATAGCAAATGGCAATATCAAGGTCACTGGAAAGCTGGGCCTGCCTGGGTTGAATCTCTTTTACATGGATTTGAATGCTGGGGTACTTTTTTTGGAATTCACAGATATGTCGGGTAGCCCAACTGATCGCAATAGTTTGAGTGCAGCCGATAACCAGGCTACCAGTCAAAGCATCTGGGTTGAGGTGGTGAGTGCCCTCTACAATCTGGTCAAAACCCCGTTTTACCGCGTCGTGCAAGGTGCGACCAGAGGAAGTCAGGGCCAATTTATTGTGCGCGCGAATAAAAAGTTTGACGCCCAGCTGCTCTTCCAAAGCGCGAATATGGTGGCTGATTGCACCGTGTGTTACTCCCATCTCTTTGCCTGCCAACCCTAAATGTAAATGATTCGCTGCGCTTTCAAACGCTCTTAGGGCGGACAAAGGTAGTGTACGTCTGTCCATTCGGGAACCTCTTTTATTGTGAGTAAAACTAACAGATTTAGTCAATATTATTCGATTCTAATAAATATTTTTCAAGCCTATAATTGCCCCATTAATGCGATTTGCTAGAGAAATTAAGAATGAAATTGACACTATCCGATCCCGACCTGCTTAAACTTGGGGCTTATATAAACGGACAATGGGAGTCTGCAAACTCAGGAAAGACTTATGCGGTACTAAACCCGGCTGATGAGGTTGAAATCGCTCAGGTTGCTCGTTGCGATGCGCGCGATACTAAGCGAGCTATCGATGCGGCTCAGACCGCACTTATTGCATGGCAAAGTCGCACGGCGAAGGAGCGCGCAGAGCTGTTGCGTTGTTGGGCAGACCTGCTGCTTACTCATAAAAGCGATCTAGCCACTATTCTATCGGCGGAGCAGGGCAAACCGCTGACTGAGGCAGAAGGTGAAATTCTTTATGGTGCTAGTTACATCACATGGTTTGCGGAAGAGGCCAAACGTGTTTATGGCGATACTATTCCCTACCCGTCCAGCGACAAGCGAGTTTTGTGTGTCAAGCAACCTATTGGCGTAGTGGCTTGTATCACACCGTGGAATTTCCCCAATGCCATGCTGGCGAGAAAAATCGCACCTGCGCTTGCCGTAGGATGTACTGTGGTATGCAAACCAGCTGAGGAGACACCCCTATCAGCATTGGCTATGGCCGAGCTGGCCCAACGAGCTGGTATCCCAGGCGGAGTGCTTAATATAGTGTCTGGAGAGACGGTGGAAATTGGTGATGAGTTGACATCCAACGACATCGTGAAAAAACTGACATTTACCGGTTCGACAGCCGTCGGTAAAAAGCTAATGGCAGATTGTTCCGCTACCATGAAGCGTGTCTCCTTGGAGCTCGGTGGTAATGCACCTTTCATTGTATTTGCAGATGCTGATCTCGACGCTGCCATTGATGGTTTAATGGCTAGCAAGTTCCGTAACGCCGGTCAGACCTGCGTCTGTGCAAACCGCGTTTTGGTTCATAGTAGGGTTGCAGAACTATTTTTATCTAAGCTAACTGCGGCAGTGAAAAGCATTAAACTCGGTTCCGCTTCTGATCCTGAAGCAACTATGGGGCCATTGATTCACCGCAATGCCGTGGCCTCGGTCAAGGCTAAAGTACAGGATGCCGTTGCAGCTGGTGCGAGCAGCATTGTGCCGGACAGCAGCTGTGAAGTGGATGGTAATTTTATGTTGCCAACCATTCTGCTTGATGTGGAGCCCAGTATGAGAGTATTCCAGGAAGAGATCTTTGGGCCGGTTATTCCAATGACAACTTTTGACACAGAAGCTGAAGCAATTCGCTTGGCAAATGACACATCCGCTGGTCTAGCTGCCTACTTCTACAGTCGAGATGTGGGTTGTGTGTGGCGTGTTTCAGAGGCATTGGAGTTCGGCATGGTGGGCGTAAATACCGGCGTGATTTCAAATGAAATGTCTCCGTTTGGTGGAATGAAAGAGTCTGGCCAGGGACGAGAGGGGTCTAAATATGGTCTGGATGACTACACAGAAATTAAAGCAATCTGTATGGGAGGAATTGATCAATGAGTAGCACAGAGCAGGTGGCTGTTAAGCCGATAGCAGAGATAACGATGAACAACCAGGCATGGCAAGCGAGAAAATCAGCAGCGATTGCAAGAGGTGAGGGCAATATTGCTCCGGTCTACGTCAGTCATGCCAGCAATGCAGAAGTCTGGGATGTTGAAGGTAAGCGCTATATTGATTTTGGCACCGGGATCGCTGTGTGTAATACGGGACACAGCCATCCAAAAGTTGTGGCGGCTGTGAAGCAGCAGATTGAGCGTTTTAGCCATACCTGCATTATGGTGACGCCCTACGACGGAGCTGTACTGTTGGCCGAAGCACTAAATGAGCTTGTGCCTGGCGACAGTGACAAAAAAACTATGTTCGTGACGACGGGAGCAGAAGCCGTCGAAAACGCCATCAAGATTGCCCGCTCTCATACTGGGCGTCGAGCGGTCATTTCATTTAATGGCGGTTATCATGGGCGAACCAATCTTACACTCGGTTTAACGGGTAAAAACGCGCCTTATAAAACTCGTTTTGGTCCGTTTCCAGCAGACATCTACCGTGCTCCGTTTCCGGTTGAGTTTCATGGTGTTACTGTCGCTGACTCGCTGAAAGCATTGGATATGGTGCTAAAGTGTGACGTCGCTGCAGAGGACGTCGCTGCGATCATTATCGAGCCAGTGCAGGGTGAAGGTGGTTTCTATCCAGCTCCTAAACCATTTTTGGAGGCTTTACGAAAAATCTGTGACCAATATGGGATTGTGTTAATTGCTGATGAAATACAATCTGGCTTTGCCCGAACTGGAAAATTCTTTGCTATGGAATATTCAGGTGTGGAAGCAGACCTAACGACGGTTGCCAAAGGTATGGCTGGTGGTTATCCGTTAGCGGCAGTGGTCGGAAAGGCCGATATTATGAATGCCCCTGATCCGGGGGGACTGGGTGGTACCTATGCCGGTTCTCCAGTGGGCTGCGCTGCAGCCTTGGCAGTCATAGATATTATTCAAGAAGAGGGTCTGTTAGACGCTGCAATAAATATCGGAAGAATATTCAAAGACCGATTAACTGAATTGAAAAAGCAATTTCCTGACACTATTGGGCACGTACGAGCTGATCGAGGCGCTATGGCCGCGGTCGAAATTATCAGAAATGGAGATCCAGAACAACCGTCACCGCAGCTAGTATCGAGGGTTGTTGAACTAGCGTATCAGCGAGGCTTGATTCTTTTGTCTTGCGGAATACGCGGTAACGTCTTCCGGTTCCTTCCTGCATTGACAATGAGTGAGTCATTGCTGCGTGAAGGTCTAGATATTTTTGCAGGGTGCCTTAAAACGGCATTGTCAGAATCATCGGGAGAGTGACATGACACATGTTCTGTATCCAACCACAAATTTGCAATCGCAAGAGCAGCTGAAGCTGGTAACAGGGCGTGGTGTCTATGTGTATGATGATCGCGGTAAGCGGTATCTGGAAGGTATGGCCGGTTTGTGGTGTGTTTCCTTAGGCTATGGCAATGAAGAATTAATCGAAATAGCCACTAAACAATATAGAGACTTATCGTTTGGGCATTTGTTTGGAGGAAAAACGCACCAGCCAGCGATTGATTTAGCTGGCAAGCTTGCTGATATGGTTGATATTCCTGATGCAAAAGTTTTCTTCGGGAATTCCGGTAGCGATGCGAATGATACACTCCTCAAGTGCATCCGTTACTTTAATCAATCTCAGGGGCGCGCAACGAAGCGGAAAATAATAGCACGTGATCGCGCATACCACGGGGTAACGATGGCCTCTTCGACCTTAACCGGCTTAGCTATCAATCATACCCATTTCGATCTGCCATTCGATGATTTGAAGATCTTGCGAGCTGAAGCACCACACTTTTATAGAAATTCTTTACCGGGTGAGACACAAGCGCAATTCTGTCAAAGGCTGGTTACGCAGCTGGAGGAAATGCTACAGGCGGAGGGTCCAGACACTATAGCTGCGTTTGTAGCTGAGCCGATAAATGGTGCCGGTGGTGTCATTGTGCCACCAGCGGGTTATTTTCAGGCTGTTCAGCAATTGCTTAATAAGCACGATATATTGTTTCTGGATGACGAAGTCATTTGTGCATTTGGACGCACGGGGGCCGACTTCGGGGCGACAACATTTCAGATTAAGCCGGACTGCATGAGTTTGGCAAAAGGGTTGTCCTCCGCCTACTTTCCAATTAGTGCCAGCGTGATCTCAGGTGAAATATATTCACAAATTGAAGCGGCGAGTCGTGAGCTTGGCTTGTTTGGACACGGATATACTTATTCTGGACATCCGGTTGGCTGTGCATTGGCATTAAAAACACTAGAAATCTATGAACGGGATAATTTGTATCAACATGCGGCAACGCTAGGGGCATATTTACATCAGAAGCTTGACGAGAAAGTGGGTGCATTTGCTTGCGTTGGTGAGATTAGAGGTATGGGTTTGATTGCGGCAATTCAATTTGTGGCCAATCGAGATACAAAAACGTTTTTTGATAACCATCGCTTTGCGCAATTATGTCAAAGCGCCTGCGAGCAAAATGGTCTGATTCTGCGAGCGCTATCGGATAACTCGCTAGCCATATGTCCGCCACTGATTATCGATAAAGAGCAGATTGATGAGTTAGTGGATATTCTAACTGAGTCCATTGACGAAGTTATGCGGTATCACTTTATCGAATAGGTTTAACATACGATTTCGCTTTTTCAATTAGAGTGATTAGATACCTACATTAGGAGAGCTGGACGCTGAATTAACTCTTGCACAATAAAGTTAGTGGGTGTGTGAACGACGATCTGTGCGCACCCCTCCAGTCCTCACGTCGTTAATAGAGGCATACTGCAAGCGGCTGCGGGAGTACCTCAACCCCATCACGTGTGTTGCTAGTGAAGGCGCATCTTATTGGGTCTAATCTCTCATTGTTCATTTCTGAATCACTGCGCCCTCGATGCCCCATCTTTTTGATAGTTTCAAGTTATGCGCTCCGCATTTACTGATCAGTACAAATATTGAACTTCTAGGTTTTCTTTGCCTGATTTTCTGATAGCTAACGTAATTTTTGATTTACAGATACTCCAGATACCAATCAGGTCTAAGCGGTATTTGAGTTCTACTATACTGGTTTCGATTTGCAACTTTGAAAAAATGCGGTGCGCTTTTCTAGCGCTCGCCGAGCATCAGCTCTCTATTGACGTTTGCCAGATTTACAAATCAGAGTTTATTCATCAAATGATTCTATGGCGGGATCATTCTCAGCTGGGTAATAAAAGTGTAGCCTTGGTGAGGGTTCTCGCTCAATAAAACAATTCGCTTTTCGGCTGGCAAACTTGCGAGTTAAGCTACCATGGGTCGCTTTAATATGGCGCAAGGGCCAAGTTTAGTAAGCTGATTTTGTAGTATCCGGTTTGTTTCAGACTGCTGCTAAATAGATAGGTTGCTATTCTGAGTTAATATGCCTGGTTTTATTGTAAGCTATTGATGCTTCCTTGATATTCTCAAATAATTGGATTCCCGTCAGATATTGTCAGCGCAATTTATCGACTTGGTTCTATGTTGTGGAGAACTGACAACTATTTTGAATCATCGTTGGGATACCTTGTGAAGATTCTCTGGCGTTAATCACCGATAAAAACAAATAAAAAACGGTATATAAAAATATGCAAACAGGCGCAATCTTATCGATCGGACTGTATTTTTTGGCTATGTTAGGAATCGGCTATTACAGTTATTTAAAGACGAAAAACAATGCTAACGGGTTCGTGTTGGGCGGACGAAGCTTGAGCCCTTCCGTTACCGCTCTGTCTGCCGGTGCTTCTGATATGAGCGGCTGGATGCTAATGGGTTTGCCCGGAGCATTGTTTGTCAGTGGTTTGACGAGTGGCTGGATCGCTATTGGTTTAGTTATTGGCGCATATTTTAACTACCTTTTAGTTGCGCCGCGACTTAGGGTCTATACCGAAGTTGTCAATGACGCTGTTACCATACCTCAGTACATAGAACGAAGATTTCATGATCACAGTCATGTTATGCGCATCGTTTGTGCTGTGGTTATTGTGATCTTCTTTGCAATTTACACGACCTCTGGTGTGGTCGCCGGCGGTAAACTATTTGAGACTTCCTTCGGGTTAAACTATCAAATCGGTGTAATGATAACCGCTGGTGTGGTCGTAGCTTATAGCGCATTTGGTGGCTTTTTGGCTGTCAGTATTACCGACTTCGTTCAGGGGTGTATTATGTTTTTGGCGCTCATTGTCGTTCCTGTCGTAGCGCTATCTGAAATTGGTGGTTGGTCTGAATCCAGCACTATATTGAATTCGGTAGATCCAGCACTACTTTCTCTGCAGGGAGTTGGCGTGCTCGGAGTAATCTCGGCGGCAAGTTGGGGACTAGGTTACTTCGGGCAGCCCCATATAATTGTCAGATTCATGGCCATTCGTTCAGTTGGCGATATCAAACTTGCGCGTCGAATAGGAATGTCTTGGATGGTTATTACTTTGATTGGTGCTTGCGCAGTGGGTCTTGTGGGTGCGGCCTACGTTGCCAAGACTTCAGCCAATCTTGCGGATCCTGAGACGATATTCATTTTTCTTTCAACCACCTTGTTTCATCCCTTCGTCGCAGGTTTTCTGCTGGCGGCTATCCTTGCTGCAATTATGAGTACGATTTCGTCACAGTTGCTTGTGACTTCAACATCGTTGGTAGAGGATATTGCTCAAACTCTATTTTTAAAGGACATATCGGCTGAAAAACTAGTGTACTACGGGCGTGTCGCGGTTGTTTTTGTTGCATTGTTAGCCATCGGGTTAGCCCAAGACCGTACCAGTTCGATACTTTCATTGGTCAGCAATGCTTGGGCAGGATTTGGGGCTTCTTTTGGCCCGGTGATACTGTTGAGTCTTTTTTGGCGAAGGATGACTCGTAGCGGTGCCTTGGCTGGCATTCTAGTAGGCACTTCAGTTGTTCTGTTTTGGGTATATGCTCCGATAACCATTGATGGAAACTCGCTGAGTTCATTTATCTACGAAATAGTTCCCGCATTTATACTGGCCACGATGGCTATTGTGATTGTTAGTTTAGTGAGCGCTAGACCGAATGAATTAGATAATGAATTTCGAATAATGGAAGAGAAATTGCGCGCTGAACCTTAGATATGAATTTCCATGACTAAAGAAATGAATAGAAAACACCGAAAATTAGACCGTATAGATCGAGCTATATTGGCCGCGTTACAAGCTGATGGCCGTATTTCTAATGTCGCTCTTGCGGAGAAAGTCCATTTAAGCCCAAGTCCGTGCTTGGAGCGTGTAAAGCGTTTGGAGGCCGACGGTTACATTGAGGGGTATTTAGCAAAGTTAAGCGCATCTAAACTTGGGTTTGGTAAAGTTGCCTTCGTACAAGTGTCTCTTGAACGTACCACAGAGGACGTTTTTTCGGATTTCAAAGCTGAGATCATGACCAGTCCTTTCGTGGCTGAATGCCACATGGTTGCTGGCGGTTACGATTATCTGATCAAAGTAAGGTTTGATGACGTAGAGAGTTATCGTTCTGTGTTGGAGCAGGTAGTTAAATTCCCGGGGGTATCTCAAACTCACACATATATGGTTATCGAGCAAGTAAAGGTAGAGCCTGAGGTGCCGATAGACGGTTTTTAATAAGAAAAATATTGTAAATGAGTGTGATTCTCATTTACAAAGCAATAAATACTTGTTAGCATCGGTCCCAGATTGGCTAAATCTCCTTTGTTATTATGTTTGTTTGTCTTTGTAAATCAGTTTCCGACCATGAAATCCGCGCTGCGGTTGATAATGGCGTACACAGTTTTGAGGAAATGCAAGAGCGCTTGGAGGTGTCCACTGTGTGCGGTGCCTGCACGTGTGAGGTCAAACAGATTCTGAAAAAGAGACTAAATAAGGAAGTCAGCACCAAGACTTTTAGCTCGAATATCGACGTAAATCTAGCCACATCAGGCCTGGCTTAGAGCCACGAAGAATAAACTTCACTTAGTATTAAAACCGTTGCACAATCAAAGTTTTGCCCATTTAATGCGAATGATTCCTATTAACATCTAAATCGACTCAGACAAAAAGTATCGAATGGCGACGATTACCATCAAAACAGAAAACGAATGTTGGGTACTCCCAGAGTGTGCCGAGGTGGTCAAGGTAATGATTTTAAGTCGTCGGTTAAAGGCCTCACGGCTATGTTTTGAGTCCCAAAGAGAGTGCCAACATTTCGTGCGAAGACTGAGTTTGTTGGCCTTAAAAGATGAGTGTGATAATCAATCGCCATCTATCATTGCCGACTTTTCGAGAAAAATAGTACAGCGAAATTTCAACTATCCAAACTAATAAATGCAATCTTCAAATCATTCAAACCAACAAAAACTTGCCTCAGAGGCTCCATTCGATGAGCTAATGGCCGAGCTCTTTACGCTGATCACTCATCACAGCCTAACGCAGTGCGAAAATACCCTACCCAAGATAATTGACCGGATTCACGATCTCACCCAGCACGACGAGATTGAATATTACCCTCAGCAACTCAATGTGTTGTTAAAGATGAAAACTCTCTGGCACACACGCCTTTTTCGCAGTGAGTTAGCGCAGCTCAAGCATTAGTAATGTCTGAGTTGGAAGAGTGCGTTTGCCTACGTTGAACCTAGATTAAATAATTGGGTGTTTCCGCCCTTGGCGACTAAGTTTTCTGTCTTGGTTCGCTCGTGAGTAAGATAACTCGTTAGCCAACCTAGGTTCTCTTCTAGCAGGCAGGTTTCATCGAATTCGATCATCGGGATAATCCCTCCATCCCGCAACGCAACCCTCGTTCTAAATTGCTCTAAATCTGGGTGACTGGAGTGGATCAAAATACCTTGATGTTGTTTATTTGATACTCGGGCAATCACGTTTTCTTCGTTGACTCTTATTTTATAGTGAAATCGCTGATCAATATTCTGCAGCAAGGCCTCCTGCTGAGCCTTGTTAGCCATATTTCGTATGGTTAGTGTCAGTGAATTGCCGGTGGCTAGAGCAATATTACAAATATGGGATAACTCTTGTAACGGGGTTTGTTCATCCAGAGCCACAAGAATATCGCCCAACGGAGATAGACTTAGTTCATTGAGTTCCCCGGTCGGCCCAGGCATTACCTCTATCGAGCTATTTTGCAATATCTTTATAGCGGTGCCTGTTCTCTGTTTATTGCCGCTTTTAGTGGGCTGAACAAATCGATGTAGGTAGTTTGGTCCTCCGGCTTTGGGCCCCGTGCCTGATAGGCCGCTGCCGCCAAACGGATTAACGCCGACCATCGCGCCAATTGTATTTCGATTAATATAAGTATTCCCGGCAATTGTGTTTTCGAACAAATATGTAGCGAAGGCATCAATGCGGCTGTGGACCCCAAACGTCAGACCATAACCAGTCTCATTAACTTCATTGATGACCTTTGATAAGTCCTTCATGTGATATCGAACAACGTGCAGTATCGGTCCAAAAACCTCGCCAGAGAGTTGCGATAGTGAATTAATTTCCACTACCGTGGGTGCCAAATAAATGCCATCGACGCAATCATCAGCTAGTGGCGCAGAAAAATGCTGCCGACAATCTGGTAACAGCTTTAGTAGGTGTTCATCTAGCTTGGCTTTTGCTGTTTCGTTAATAATTGGGCCTATCTCGGAGGAAATTTTTGCGGGATCGCCTACGTGTAAAACAGACATTGCGCCTTTTAGCATATGTAAGACTTGATCTGCGATGCAGTCTTGCAAATAAAGAACCCTCAAGGCTGAACAGCGTTGCCCGGCACTATGAAAAGCGGACGATATAACGTCATCGACTATCTGCTCGGGTAAAGCGGTTGAGTCGACGACCATGCAGTTTTGCCCACCTGTTTCAGCGATAAAAGGTAGGCTAGGTCCTTCTCTCTCAGCAAGCTTTTGAGCAATGACGCGAGCGACCGTGGTCGAACCAGTGAAGGCTACTCCTGAGAGTCTGCTGTCGGTTAAGAGCGTGTCTCCTATCAGGGGGCCATCGCCTATCAGTAAATGTAAGACATCGGTTGGTACTCCGGCCGAGTGGAATAGCTCGGTAGTACGCGTTGCGATTAATGGCGTTGGGTCAGCGGCTTTAGCCAATACGGTATTACCAGTAACCAAAGCAGCTGCTATCTGGCCAACAAAAATAGCCAGTGGAAAGTTCCACGGACTAATGCATAAAAACACACCTTGTGGACTATGCGCGATATGATTTTGACTTTGTTCGGCGTAATACCGACAAAAATCTACTGCTTCACGAATTTCGGCAACGCAATCGGGAATCGTTCTGCCTGCTTCTGCGCTTATTAGTCCGATGAGTTCGAGGGCGTTTTCCTCGATCTTTCTAGCCATTTCTAGTAGAACCTTTACGCGATGCTCACTCCCAACTTTCGACCAGCTTGCAGTAGCTTGATGTGCGCTCTCGAGTGCATCGCGAATGTCCTTTTCATCCAAGCAAACGAACTCTCCGATAGGTTGCGATAGATTACTCGGGTTGGAAGAAAGATGTTTTAGTGTTGAGGTCTTTGGCTTTTTGCCGTTGATAATAGAGTGTCCTTTCCAGGTAGACTTGGTGGTCTTGGCAATCGCATTCTCGATTTCTTTGACTGTTAAAGAAGCATCTAAATCAAATCCAGACGCGTTAATCCTCTTTCCAGACTCGCCGATGAATAAGTCGCTCGGCAAGGGAATTTGGCTATGTCGATATGGAGCATTAATGCGCGTTTCCTCAAAGCAATCTTTGGTGAGCGAAGCCGCACTAACATCAGGATCCAAAAACTGATTTACGAACGAGCTATTAGCGCCGTTTTCAAGTAAGCGGCGAACCAAATACGGGAGTAGATCTCGATGTTGCCCGATCGGTGCGTAGACTCGCAAGGGAGCAGGCTTGTCAATATTACTGTTTCCCGTGGTTGCGAGATGTTTATAAAGTAGCTCACCCATACCGTGAAGGCGCTGAAACTCAAAATCTTCGTTCCCTAACTGCGACGCGAGCGTCCGTACAGCCACAGCGGTGTGCGCATTGTGGGTGGCGAACTGAGGAAAGATATGACCCTTGGCATTTAGAAGTATCTCGGCACAATGCAAATAACATACGTCGGTATGTTGCTTACGAGTATAGACAGGATAATCGGTAAACCCTTGTTCTTGGGCTAATTTGATTTCAGCATCCCAATAGGCTCCTTTAACCAGTCGCACCATGATGGTTCGATCGGTGTCTTGTGCTAGTTTCACTAACCAGTTAGCGAGGTAAGGTGCGCGTTTTTGGTATGCCTGCATTACAAATCCGAGCCCGCGCCAATGATCGAGTTCTGGGTTTTCACAAAGAGCTTGAAATACGTCTAGTGAAATATCCAAACGGGCTGCTTCTTCGGCGTCAATGCTCAATCCAATATTATATTTTTTGGCCTTAATGGCTAGCGATGTGATCATGGGGAGCAACTCACGCATGACCACATCTTGGTGTGCAAAATGGTATTGCGGATGCAGGGCCGAAAGCTTGACCGAGACACCATGTGCTTGAATAACCGAGTTTGACTCATTCAGATCGCCAACGGCGTCAAATGCATCACTGTAAGACTGAAAATAACGTTGTGCGTCCTCGGGTGTCCTAGCTGCTTCTCCTAGCATATCAAAAGAAAAGCGAGCTTCAGTTGTTGATGCCTGTTTGGTGCCACGTTTTATGCCTTCGTTGATGGTCCGACCTAAAACATATTGTCCGCCCATTAATTTCATAGCCTGTAGCACAGCGGCTCTAATAACAGGCGCAGTCAACTTTGTGCTTAGGGTTTTGAGCCACGACTCTGCATCATTTTGTATGTGTACATCTAGATTAACCAGCTTACCAGTCAACACTAAACCCCAAGTAGAGGCATTAACTAGCCATGAATCTGATTCGCCCGTGTGCGATAACCAATTCCCGTTCTCTATTTTTTCAGCGATGAGTCTATCCGCTGTTATTGCGTCTGGAACACGTAAGAGTGATTCAGCTAAACACATCAACGCCACGCCCTCTTGATTCGATAAACCATACTCTTGTAAAAAGGTATCTAATAAAGACTGTCCATCGGTGTCTGCGCGACAATTTTCAACTAAAGTCAAAGCATAGCTTTCAACAAGGCCACGGCTTTCCTCGTCCAGGGGATGCGACTGTAATAGTTGCTCCACAATTGTGTGCTCATCCACAAATTTGTTTTCACGAATGGTTTGTCGTAGTGAATCCAGGTTGGGGTTGCTCATGACATTGGGGTTGCTTGTAAACTAAGGAATATTCGTATTATCGATAATTTACCGCAGGATTATTCCTTGAAATCCTGCAGCTTCTGAAATCATTTTCTGGTTTTATGGTCGATTATATTAAGTTTATGCTGGAGAGAAGTCACTATAATCGGTGGAAAATCGTTTTTGTAATCGTTTAATCATTCGCAGGGAAGCAGCTTTAGTGAACGGTTTGGCCGTTAAATTTCCCCAAACAGGATTGGGCCAAACAGGATCATGATTAAACCGAACGATATGGTGCACATGCAGTTGTGGAACCAGATTTCCTAGGGAGGCAACGTTTAATTTATCGCCATTAAATTCATTCATAAGATGCTTTCCGATTGAATTAGACTCGCCTAACAGGATCAATTGGTCTTTAGTTGAAAGCTCGTAAGATTCACGTACCCCAGGTCGCTCTGGAACTAGGATTATCCAAGGCAGTTGAGAGTTGTTCATTAATAAAATACGGCACAGCGTCAAACGCCCTATCGTGAGCGTATCGGCCTCGAGTGTTGGGTGGAGAATGAACATAATTTTTGCTTTAATCTCGTAGCTAAAGTTGTCAATAGTTCAATTATAAACCGTATAACAAAATGGACAGATTAGAACAGATAGTCAGTCAGATCGAATCACAAAAAGCAGCCCCTGTAGACAAATGGAAACCGGAGACTGAGGGTGCGATAGATATTGCAATTGACGCCAATGGTAATTGGTTTCATGAAGGCGACAGAATCAGGCGGCCTCAATTAGTCAGTCTGTTTTCTTCAATATTGTGGTGCGAGGACGAGCAGCATTACTTGGTAACGCCCGCAGAAAAGTTATCGATTAGTGTGGCTGATGTTCCTTATATCATTCAGCAGGCAGAGTTGGTAGAAGGCAACTGGGTGGTGACAACGAATACCAGCGAGGCAGTGATAATCAGTGCACAAAACCCTGTTGTGCTAAAAAAATTTCAAGGCCAATGGGTGCCTTATGTGAATATTCGCTTTGATTTATGGGGCCG
>JAKVBA010000004.1 GCA_022447525.1 Gammaproteobacteria bacterium | reverse complement strand
AGTCACACTGGCTTCAGAGGTCATTGTAACACCGCAAGAAATATCTCAGATCAACTAATGCAAGACATCGCAAAAAACGGTGGCGTAATAGCGATCGGATACTGGCAGGGTGCAGTGTGCGGATACAACCCAAAAGCCATAGTAAACGCAATTCGTTATGGCATCAGCCTTATCGGCGAGGACCATATATCACTTGGCTCAGATTTCGATGGCTCCATAACTGCTGGATTCGACACCAGTGAGCTAGCCGCCATTACTCAAGAAATGCTTATTCAAGGACTCACAGAGTCACAAATCAGAAAAGTCATGGGTGAGAACATGCTGAAATTACTACAAAATCAACTGCCCAAAGCTTGACCCGCTCTCTAACCCAATTAAAAGCGATAAGCAGTAACGTGAAGAACAATGCATATTTGTTAAAAGCCGGTTAGAGAAAAATCAAATTCGTCATGCACATAATAGACTTGTGTTCTTCTCTAGCTATATGCGAACCATACAGGCGATCCATATGAAACAAACCGTTTTCCTCTTATTGCTCACTGCACTGTGCTGTTCGCCTAATCTGGCAATTCAAGCCTCAGATAAAAGCAAGATTCACGCATCAACCTTAGATCATTCTAATTCGGCAAAACAAGCCGTTTTATCTGAAGATTTAGATCGCGCCGCCAAACTGATAGAGTCTACAATCAAAAGTCACCCAGAATACGCTGAGTCTTATCGAGTCGCTGGTGATATCTATATCGTCCAAGCACGTAGCGCGAGTCTCTTCAGCGCCCCTGGCTTAGCAAAAAAAGCCTTAAAGAATTACAAAAAGGCGGTGCAGATGGAACCAAACAACCCTCGATATCGCTTAAATCTTATGCAGTATTATCTCAACGCACCCTCAATCGTCGGAGGTGACAAAGAAAAAGCTGAAGAAGAAGCAAAGCAGATAGAGAAACTACAGCCGCTGATGGGGGTAGTCGCTCACTCAATCCTTTACCGTAATAAGAATGATCTCGACAGCTTAAAAAGCCTTTTTTCAAGTTTATCAAGCGATCAATTAATGCAACCACTGGTACGTTTAGAGCGAGCTCAGTTCTTGATTATCAATAAGCAGGAGCAGGCGGGAATGAACGAATTAAATCAATTGGCTGGTATTAATCCAGATTCGCTGTTGGGTGAAGAAGACAAAAGAGTGCCCTATAAAGCCTTATTGGTTATGGGGTTTGCCGGACTGGAAAACGAAAAACTCTACCAAGCAGCGATCGGTGGTTTCAAGCGATATATAGATACTGCGCCTCAAAGCTATGGGTATCCAGATCGCCGGTGGATCAGACTATCTCTGGCTCAGCTACTAGCGCAAGGTGGCGATGAGAAAGCGGCCAAATCTGCATTAAAAAAAATCCAGCAGGAAAGCAAAAGTAAAGAACTTCTAAAAGAGACAAAAAAGGCGCTAAAGAGGCTGTCGTAAACAAAGCGAGGATTCGCCAACGACGACACTACAATAACGCCTGTGCAAACTTGTAACTACGACACTACAGCGCTATAACCTCGAAGGGAACATTCGGTAGAAAATCAGGTAGTGTGGTCTCCGCAGGGGTTGGCAGCAAAAACCACACTACAATCATGTTTTGATTCATTTATTGGCAACGCACAAAGGGTTGGACTAGGGCGTTATAAATGCATCAAATTCCCGTAGATAATTCGCAAACTAAAAAGCCCCCCAGCGTATCTAGTTGCGTCCGCTTAGAGGTAAACATCACCTTTGCTAGCGGGGCGACCTCCATCTATCCTAATGTCAACATGGTCGCCTTCACCAATTACGGTAAAACAAGATAAACCCCAATGACTTTTCAGACAAGCTATATTATTATGAAATCTTTATTCAGAAATATTAAAAAGTGTGGATAAGTTAGGGGATATCGAACTATTTGTCTCGGTAGTTAAGCAGAAAGGTCTAGCCTCAGCAGGTAGAAAGCTCAATTTGTCACCAGCGAGTGTAACTGCAAAACTCAATCGCCTGGAGGAAAGCTATGGGGTTCGTCTACTTACAAGAACCACTAGAAAGGTTGCACTCACTGAAGAGGGGGCAACGTTCTACAAGCACTGCCTTAAAATATTAGATGAGGTCCACCAGGCTGACGAAAGCCTTAACAATCTAGGCAAATCTTTAAAGGGTCATCTGAAAATAACGGCCACCATCGATTTTGGTAAACAAGTTGTAGCGCCTACCTTGGCTAAGTTTACCAATAGGCACCCAAGAGTCTCCGCGCACCTAAACTTGGTAGACTCTGTAGTGAATCTTGTGGAAAACGAATACGACCTGGCAATAAGATTCGGCGGTCTTACCGACAATCGGATGGTCGCTAGGCTAATTTGCCCAAATCATCGGGTGCTCTTTGCCGCGCCGAGCTATATCCAAAAATACGGAGAACCCGCGACACCCGAAGATTTAAAAAACCATCACTGTCTGGGGATGGAACGAGAGGACCTATCTTTAAATACCTGGCATTTCGAGCACCAAGGTATGAGGACAACAATGGAAGTCTCGCCGCGACTCACCTCAAATGACGGCTCTATGCTGCGAGACTGGGCTATCGCGGGGGAAGGCATTGTTCTTAAGTCATGGTTGGATATTAGAGACGATGTTAAAAAAGGAAGGTTGGTAACTTTGCTTGACGATTTCAAACCGGATTATTTTTCAGATCGGATCCAAGGAAGTTCCGATCTATATGCCATTTACCCGAGTCGTGAATATCTGCCGAACAGGGTTCGAGAGTTTATTTTATTTTTACAACAAGAACTCAATCCAGAAAACTAGCTCAAATTGAGCACTCCTAGTATTAAACTCTAAATCGACAGTAATAAGATCGTTGCAATAATAACTGTTTTTATATACAGTATCCTTAATTCTAAACACGACGTGTACTGAGTGACCGACCCTCATAGGGGTCTTGAAATAGGGGTCTTTAAAGCTCTATGTTAACCCACCAAAAGCAATTAAATTTTGATGTTTTTGCCGACGCTGAGTTGGCGTCAAGCACGTCCAAAACTAGTTTCCATGCTCCTCTTTTAGGGAGCTATGTGCCAGCAGGATTCCCATCACCAATTGACGACTACAGAGACGAACTAATGGACTTAAATGAGCACTGTGTGCAAAACCCGTGTACAACCTATTATGTTCGCGCATCGGGAGATTCGATGATCAACGCAGGGATTCACGATCAAGACGTACTGGTATTAGATCGCTCGATAAAAGCAAAGGATGGCAGCATAGTAGTTGCTGCTTTAAATGGAGACTTTACTGTGAAAGTGCTAAAAACCTCACCTAAACTGTGCTTAGAACCACGCAATGACGCGTTTTCAACTATCCAAATTACTGATACGGACGATTTTGATATATTTGGCGTGGTGACTTATGTGGTGCACGCCACTAATTAAATGTAGAAATTGTTAGTTAAGCAACCACTGACTAACTTAACACTGACCCGATTAGATCTCCTGTTAGATCTCCTGTTAGATCTCCTGTTAGATCTCCTGTTAGATCTCCTGTTAGATCTCCTATAAGGGCTCCTGTAAAATCTCTAATCGTAGAACTTCTCATCGTATAGCCCTGTAATGGTTGATTTTTGATTTACTTGCCATGCCTTTTAAGTAATCTCTTTGAAACAATTTCTTCGCAATAAAGCCTTTAAAAAAATGCTTCGATTACAAATGCAGTTAATAAGCAGAGGCCGTTCCAAATTAGTCAGTGGTTATTAAAGTACTTTGTAATTTCTTGATCTGCTCGATACGTGCATACCTGATAGCTGCTTGTATTTTTTCACCTTGGCTTTGACCATTGCCCAAATCGCTCTGGCTTATCCGTTGCGCAATGGCTCCGGCATCCACGCTATTAGCAGCCTGTTGAAATTGCAAAAACAAGTTTGCTTGAGGGTACTCTCTATCCTCAAATCCGGTTCTTCCTCTGGCATCAGCTAAACAAGCTGTAGCTACTTGCTGCGCCCTTTTTTCGTCCATCAAGCTGCGGGTTTTTTCTAGTACTTTTAGCACTGTCGCGGCCTTTAGCTCATACATTTTATGCATATGCAGATGATACTCACCAACAGCCAGTGCTAAGGTCTGGTACTTCTTAGGCACTCGTAAACGGTCACAAAAACCTTTTATCAATGGAATACCAGCGGTTTCATGACCTCGATGAGACGGCAGAATATCTTTTGGCGTAACCCCCTTACCTAGATCATGAACCAGAGCAGCAAATCGAACCATGGTGTCATCAGTTAATCTGGCTGCTTGCTCCATCACCATTAAGGTATGAACCCCTGTATCAATCTCAGGATGATATTTGGCTGTTTGAGGTACGCCAAATAAGGCATCGATCTCAGGCATTACTCTAGCAAGAGCTCCGCAATCTCTTAGAATCTTAAAATAGATCTGAGGCGCATCGGTCTTGAGGGCTTTATGAGTTTCAGCCCAAACACGCTCTGGCACCAACGCATCAACTTCTCCATTGCCGACCATCTCTTTCATCAAAGCCATGGTCTCAGGTGCTATCGAGAATGACAAGCGAGCAGCAAACCGAGCGGCTCTCAATATGCGCACGGGGTCCTCTATAAATGCGTCGGATACATGTCGTATTACACCTGCTTTTAGGTCTTCCTGACCACCGTAAGGATCAACTATGTTACCTTCAGCGTCTTCGGCCATTGCATTGATACTTAAATCGCGGCGCTCAAGATCATCCTCTAAGGTAATATCTGGAGAAGTAGAAAACTCAAAGCCTTGATATCCCCTTGCGGTTTTACGCTCAGTTCGCGCAAGTGCATACTCTTCGCCGGACTGTTTATTAATAAAAACAGGAAAATCTTTTCCCACTGGTTCAAAACCAAGATCGATCATTTGCTCGGGAGTCGCGCCCACGACGACCCAATCTCGATCTGTTACTGTCAGACCAAGCAACTTATCTCGCACCGCCCCGCCGACGAGATAGGTTTGGAGTTTTTGAGAATCTGGCACTGTTTACTACCTTCTAATATCAAAAAGTAAAATCAGAGTAAGCGATCAATATCAGCTCGTACCGTACTTTTCACGATATGTCATCATTTTGGATAAATTCTCTTGCTGTAAAGCGTCCCGTTTTAAATATTCGATCAGGTCACTTAACGTCGCTATCGCAACTACTGGTAAGCCAAAGTCCTTTTCAACTTGTTGAATTGCTGACATCTCAGTGGGTTTTCCGTCTACCTGGCCGAGTTCTTGACGATCTAAAGCCAAGAATACCGCTTTGGGATTTGCACCTGCTTGAGTAATCATTTCAAATGATTCGCGGATTGCTGTTCCCGCCGTAATGACATCGTCGATAATGGCAATATCACCAGTCAACTGTGCACCAACCATATTGCCACCCTCTCCGTGGTCTTTCTTCTCTTTACGATTGAAGGCAAAAGGTACTTCAGTGCCCGTAGCCTCAGATAAGCACATGGCAGTACCGCAAGCTAAAGTAATGCCCTTGTACGCTGGCCCAAATAACACATCAAAATCGATATCCGAGTTGGCGATACTCTGAGCAAAGAAGCGGCTAAACTGCAGCATAGTTGCACCAGAGTTAAACAATCCGGTATTAAAAAAATAAGGGCTCGTCCTGCCTGACTTTAGCGTAAACTCTCCAAACTTGAGTACACCTGTTTCTATGGCAAATTCTATGAATTGTTCTTGGTAAGGCAGCATAATTATTTGGGTATTTAGGGCAATTCGCTATAGTCGCATATGATACCTAGAGGTTGGGCACGAACAAGCTAAATATGAGTCAAGTTGTAAAACTAATATTGAGTCTAACAATCATTAGTCTCTTTGGCGACGTCTCTCAAGCCAAAGACGGCGAATATGGTGATTGGGTACTGCATTGCAAACTGAGCGATGAACTATGCATATTGTCGCAATTGGCGGTAGTTGAAACTGATGGCGAAAGGCTAATGGAGCTGAATATACCGCTGAGTAAAAACGGGCAATTTGGATCTAACAAAGTCGAATTTGTACTGCCTTTGGGTCTATCTCTGCAAAAACCACCCAAACTCTATATAGCAAATCAGTTTATGTCTGAACTATCGGTAAATGTCTGCTTGGCTGATGGCTGCTATTATTCTATGCCCCTAAGTCAAGTTCTACTGGAGCGCTTTTTAGGCATGTTCTCAGGCTACGTAAAGATTTGGACACACAGAGGCGAGGAGATAGATATTCCCATCTCAGGCATCGGGACCAGAGCAGCTCATAACGCTTTTAAAGCCGAATATCTCAATAACACAAACTAAAAATAATCAAATAATATGAAAATTGCATCTATCAATGTAAATGGTATCCGCGCAGCGGCGCGCAAAGGTATGTTCGAGTGGCTAAAAGCTCTTGACGCCGATGTGATTTGTCTACAAGAACTCAAAGCGCAACCCGATCAGATCGAAGGAGAGCCATATCATCCTGAGGGTTATCATACGTTTTTCCATTCGGCAGAGAAAAAAGGCTATAGCGGCGTCGGAATTTATTGCAAGCAAAAACCAGACAGAGTGCAAATTGGTTTGGGAGAGGGGTTTGAAGATGTCGACTTGGAAGGAAGATACATTCAAGCCGACTTTGGAAATCTCAGTGTGGCTTCTTTATATATGCCATCCGGTTCTAGTAAAGAGGAACGCCAGGCCTTCAAAATAGATATGATGGCACGTTTTGAGGAAACCCTAACGACATTAGCTCAATCGGGTCGGGAAGGAATTATTTGTGGTGACTGGAATATCTGTCATAAAAAACGAGACATAAAAAATTGGCGTGGAAACCAAAAGAATTCGGGTTTTTTACCAGAAGAGCGCCAATGGATGGATTGGCTTTTTGGGGAGCAACAACCTGAAGTTGAAGGAGGCCGCGGAGGTTCCGCAAACCTTGTCGATGCATTTAGGGTAATCAATGATGAAGATGATCAATACACTTGGTGGTCAAACCGAGGACAAGCTTGGGCCAACAATACTGGTTGGCGCATAGACTATCAAGTAATCACTGAAAACCTGAGAGACAAAGTAATACCCGGCTCTGATCTAATCTACAAGGAGCAGCGCTTTTCAGATCACGCGCCTCTTGTAATTGAGTACGATATTTAAGGTTTTTATCTAGTGGCAACTCAGAAGAATAAGCAGATGAAATGGTGGCGAGAGCGATCGGTCTGGGTGATGCTGTTTCTTGGCTTTTCAGCTGGCATTCCTATTTTATTAATATTCGGCACCTTATCTTTGTGGCTTCGCGAAGCGGGGGTTAGTCGATCTACGGCCACCTACTTTTCCTGGGCGATATTGGGATATTCTTTTAAGTTTGTCTGGGCGCCACTGGTAGATAGGTTACCACTCCCGTTGCTGACCAGCTGGCTTGGTCGAAGACGAGGATGGATTCTGCTCTCTCAATTAGCAGTGATAGGTTCGATTCTACTGATGGCGTACACCGATCCAAAAACAGGACTGACTACGATGGCAATTGCGGCAGTTTGTCTGGGTTTTTCATCGGCGACTCAAGATATTGTCATTGACGCTTACCGCATCGAGTCAGCTGAACCAAGACTTCAGGCTATGCTGTCGTCGACTTATATTGCTGGATACCGAATAGGAATGATCGTAGCAGGTGCGATGGCATTGTTTCTAGCTGACAGTTTTGGCAGCACCAAAGAGGCCTATAGTTACCTGGCGTGGCAAAAAACCTATCTGATAATGGCCAGTGTAATGTTAGTTGGAGTACTCACTACGCTGCTAGTTTCTGAGCCTGAACATGAAGAGAATGAGTCAAAGTACAGCACTCGTGATTATGTCGAATTTCTCTTGGTTTTCGGCTTATCAGTTGCATCATTCATTGCTGTACTATGGCTGACCCCTAAAGCACCGAGCTTATTCGATGGCGGTAACCAAGCACTCTTTAGCTTTGTTTACGGCACAGTCAAATTGGGGCTTGGACTTTTAGCAGCGCTTTGTTGTGCCAAAATTTGTGTATCTCTAAACATGGTGAACTCACAAATGGTGGAAGAGGGATATAAACAACCGGTTCTGGACTTTTTTGCGCGCTACGGCAGATTAGCCATTTGGGTACTATTGCTTGTGGGTTTCTATCGAATATCCGATATCGTATTAGGAGTCATAACCAACGTTTTCTACCAAGACATGGGTTACACAAAAACCGAGATCGCTAGTCTATCCAAAGTGTTTGGGGTCATAATGACGATCTCTGGAAGCTTTATCGGTGGCCTCGTCGCTATTCGAATCGGTGTTATGAAAGCGCTGCAAATCGCAGCAATACTTGTTGTAATCACCAATCTATTGTTTTGTTGGCTGACACAAGTGGGAGCCGATCACACTGATATTGCCTTCTCCCTTCCTCTCGTCGGAGACCTCGCCTTTCCTGTCGAATTAGCTCTGGTTATCACAATTGATAACTTGGTACAGGGTTTGTCGTTAGCGGCCTTTATTGCATGGTTATCTAGCCTGACGAATGTCTCGTTTACTGCAACTCAGTACGCGATATTCAGCTCTCTAATGACACTTTTACCAAAAGTCATTGGAGGTTTTTCAGGCACATACGTGGATGCATTTGGCTATACTAATTTTTTCGTATTTGCTAGCTTGATTGGCTTGCCTGTCATTGCTCTTATTCACTTCTTAAGTAGCCGACTAGAATTCAACCAAGCTAAAGGAACTAATACCGCTACATGAACATTTCATTTGATAACCGATTCGTTAGAGAACTACCTGCAGACCCAGACACCAGTAATACGCGTCGACAAGTTTATGGCTCTTGCTACTCACTTGTCGACCCGATAAAAACCGCTGATCCTAAGTTAGTTAGTTTCTCAAAAGAAGCCGCGGATCTGCTAAATTTGAATGAATCGGACTGCGGCGAGGAAACGTTTTTGCGTGCCTTTAGCGGCAATAAAATTTTAGCAGGTATGCAGCCGCATGCGATGTGTTACGGCGGTCATCAATTTGGCAATTGGGCTGGCCAACTCGGAGATGGGCGAGCCATTGTTTTAGGCGAGGCCTTAAATAAGCAACAACGACATTGGACTCTTCAACTCAAGGGCGCGGGGCCTACGCCCTATTCAAGAACCGCCGACGGCCTTGCTGTGCTGAGATCCTCTGTTCGTGAATATCTGTGCAGTGAGGCCATGTATCATTTGGGTGTTCCTACCACCAGAGCTTTGAGTTTAATTACCACTGGTGATCAAGTGATGCGCGATATGCTTTATGACGGTAACGCAGAATACGAACCGGGAGCAGTGGTATGCAGGATGGCTCCAAGCTTCATACGGTTTGGTAGTTTCCAAATTTTCTCATCCAGACAAGAATATGAAGAACTTGGACAGCTCGTCGATTTCACCATATCCAACTACTTTCCAAACGTCGCTAAGAATCATTCAATCGGCACACCAGAGAGCGTTGTAGCATTTTTCGAAGAAGTCTGTTCTCTCACCGTCAAAATGGTTATCGAGTGGTCTCGCGTTGGTTTTGTCCACGGGGTGATGAATACCGATAATATGTCTATCCATGGTTTAACCATCGACTATGGGCCTTACGGCTGGTTGGATAACTATGATCCAGACTGGACACCAAATACCACCGACGCTAGCCATCGCCGTTATCGATTTGGTCAGCAAGCAAATATAGCACTTTGGAACTGTTATCAATTGGCAAATGCCTTGTATCCTCTGATCGAGGCAACGGAACCTCTAGAATCGGCATTGCAAAATTTTCAAACTCAGTTCGCAAAACACTGGCAAACCATGATGGCCAGTAAACTCGGCCTTGAGTCCGTTGAGGAGACTGACAAAGTTCTTTTTGAAAAGCTGGAACAGCTGTTAACCGCGACCGAAACCGACATGACTCGCTTTTTCAGAGCTTTGGCGAACGAGGAGCTCAGCTACCCATCGCTGGTAGCGAACGACGTATACTATGAAAGTAGTCACAGCGAAGATTACTTAATACAACTCGACGAATGGCTATCTCTTTATTCTGATCGTTTAAGCCGAGAATCTCTGAGTGATGGAGAACGGTTTGCTTTTATGAACAAACGTAACCCAAAGTATGTTTTTCGTAACTACCTAGCTCAACAAGCGATTGACCTCTCTGAGGCAGGTGACCATACGATGGTGAACCAGTTATTAGAGGTATTTCGCAACCCCTACGATGAACAACCCGAATTTGAACATTTCGCTGCAAAACGACCCGACTGGGCACGAACAAAAGTAGGCTGTTCAATGTTATCCTGCTCATCGTAGCTCCGTAAAACATCCAATATTATGAACGCATCTAATTTAAAAACTGTGGTGATCACGGTATTCGCCGAAGACAAACCAGGTATCGTAAGAACGCTCTCTGACACAGCTCTATCGCACAATGCCAGTTGGCAGGAGAGTAGCCTATCGCGACTGTGCGGCCAGTTCACTGGGATCGTACACTTTGAAGTTACCGCCGATAAAAAATCTGTGCTCGAAACCTCGCTCATCAACTTAAGTACTCAAGGGATTCAAGTCACCGTTCACAAAAACACGAAGATTAAAGATGACAGTGAAGACATCAATGGTCTGTATATCATGGTAGAAGCCAATGATAGACCAGGGATCATTAGAGAAATCACTCAGGCTTTAGCAGAGCATAATGTGAATGTAGACAACATTGATACCGAGGTGTCGAGTGCGTCAATGGCTGGTTATATGCTCTTTAAAGCACACTTAGCACTGGCAATGCCCGATGACATGTCGGAGTCAGACCTCGAGGAAGTGCTTGAGGAAGTCTCCGACGACTTGATGGTTTCAATACTCGAGGAATAGCCCTTAACGTAGTTTCATATGGCAACAACATCCGACTTATAAGACACAAACTGCGCTCTTAAAAAGTGTAGTTACTTAGTATAAGTCTATTGGATCTATGTCTAAGCTCCACCTAACCGAGCCAGCAAGACGCTTGGCGTCTTTGTTTTGTACTATATGTCGTAGCCATTGGCCTAATATTTGATTGAGGGCAGAGCGTTGTGGTGACATGAATAATAACTGTGATCGATAACGCCCAGCTCTGCGCTCCATCAGCGCGGGGACCGCATCCATAATTTTAACCAATTCATGGCTCCCACAATCGGCTTTTGCTCTGCGCAAAAACTGCAAGCCCTTGGCCTGATGGGTGGACTCTGCCCGCAACAAAGCGAAGTATCCAAAGGGAGGAAAACCAGCTTGCTTGCGCTCGCTGATTAGGGTGTTCGCGAAACCATCAAAATCGTGGCTGCTCACAAAATCAAAAAAAGGATGATCAGGGAACCGGGTTTGAATATAGACGCGCCCCATCTCTTCTCTGCGCCCGGAGCGCCCAGCTACTTGCACTACTTGCTGGAAAAGACTCTCTGAGGCTCGATAGTCAGTACTGTAAAGCCCCTGGTCAGCCTCTAAGATTCCCACCATCCCTACATTTGGAAAGTCATGCCCTTTGGTTATTAATTGAGTCCCCAAGATGATATCTACTCGCCCACACTGCGCTTGCTCTAGCATCTTAGCTAGCTGACCCTTTCCACTTGTATTATCTCGATCAATTCGCAAGACGCTCGCCCCAGGAAAACGCGTGGCTAAAGCTGATTCAACCCTCTGGGTACCGTCGCCGACTTCCAGCATACTTTCTTTAGCACCACATTGATGACAATCATAAATAAGTCGACCTTCATAGCCACAATGATGGCACCTGAGTCGATGCGCGCGTTGATGTACCGTCAAGTTACTATCGCATCGATGGCATTTTGCTGGTGATTTACATGATGAACAATAATGCACGGGAGCGTAGCCACGCCGATTTAAAAATAGCATCACTTGCTTACCGTGATTCAAGCTGTGGTCTATTGCTTCTATCATGGCTGGACTAAGTCCATCTTGCGCTGATTGATGATTTAAGTCGATTAACTCAACTTTTGGTAGTGGTACGTCCGCAACACGCTTGGTCAATTGCACATAAAAATATCGACCTGACTTAGCATTGACATAACTTTCCAAAGACGGCGTAGCAGAACCCAACAGAATTGGTATATTCGCTTGTTTCGCTCGATAAACTGCGAAATCACGAGCGTGGTATCTGACACCATCTTGTTGTTTGAAGGAGGCATCGTGCTCCTCATCGACAATCATTAACCCAAGCTTAGGAATCTGAGTAAAAACAGCCGATCGAGTACCAATTACAATTTGTGCGTTACCTTGCTTGGCATGCCACCAAGCCAGGTGCCTTTCGGTGTCATTTAAACCAGAATGCAACACCACGGTTGATTCACAGAAAGTCGATTCTATGCGTTTAAGTAGCTGTGGAGTAAGCCCAATCTCAGGAACAAGAAGTAACACTCTTTTACCGGCATCCAAAACTGATCGCATGGCCGCAAAATAGACTTCTGTTTTACCGCTACCGGTGACACCATGAATCAAAGAGCAAGAAAATTCTTTTTCGTTAATTTGTTTTCCTATACTTTCAACGGCTCTGGTTTGTTCTAAAGTGAGCTTGTGCCTTTTTTTATCGGTGCCCTCTCTTGTGGCTAAATAAGGCTCGACTTCAAACTCTTCTATCCAACCCTTTTGCACAAGACTGCTAACAGCAGAATACCAACTTCTAGATTCTTTCTTAAAATCACTCGACTTTAAAACAGGACTTTTCATAAAACGTTTGATGATAGCCAACTGTAACGGTGCTCGATCAAGATCGCTTATCGCCGAGCTTCTTCCTTTCTCACTCAGACGCCAATTTCGCTCATGCATGGGCTCTATATTTTTACCCTGGCGCAGCATGCTCGGTAGCGAACCGTCCAGCACCTCACCAATCGGAGCCAAATAGTATTTGGATAACCAAAGAAGACTATCCCAAAGAGCTTCCTCTATAACAGGCGTTTTATCGAGAATTTCAATCGCATGTTTGAGCCTTTCAATAGGGTATTCCGACTTTGATTTAACCGCGACGACCATTCCTACTAATAGTCTATTTCCAAAGGGAACTTTCACCCTCACCCGAGCACTCAGATGATTGGCCTCGCGTGGGGCTATAAAGTCGAAGGTTTGTCTCAGCGGAACAGGAACCGCCACCTCCAAAATGACTGTCTTAGTCTCCATATTTTTTATAAAGTCATTATCTATGCGGCTTCACAAGGATTGGTTAAATTATATATGGCTTGCTAAAAAGTTACTCACAGTGCCTGTGGATAACTTTGTGAGTAAGTTGCTCGCCTAAGCTGTAACAAGGCATGAACACTGGGCTGACAAAAATTGCCTATTTTTTCATCAAAGATAGAATTATTATATTTTTCAATAACTTACATAAGTTGCTTGCGTTACAGAAAAATGACAATTATGTGAAGACAATTTAGATAGGCTGTCTCCATATTTTGTGTATAAGTCATTTTTTTTGAAAAAATTCTTGACAAGATCGCTCTCCAAATATTTCAACAACTTAGCGCATATTATTGTAAAACTCGCTCAGGAAGTATTTGGAAAACCATATAACTCTCCATAGGATTCTTTTTACTCTTTAGCTCTTTCACCACCTTCCTAGTACTCTAGCGTATCTGCTCTTACTCACAAATCAATGGTTTTATAGAGCCACAGAATACCTGTGGATTCAATTTCGATGAAGCTATTTTAGCCAACAAAAATCAGCTAAACTTTACTGCTAGTCGAACTATCTCATTTTCATGTTTCTTTAACGACAAGAGCCAAATGTTCACAGCCAAAACAGCAGATAAATATGTACTCTATCAACGTGCGGTTCAATCCGCCGATCAAGACGCAGAGTTTCTGTTCAACACCTACAAAGAGATTAGAGGGAAAAGTCCAATACATTTTAGAGAAGACTTTTGCGGTACGTGTCTACTTTCTACAAATTGGGTAAAACTACAAAAGAATTGTACAACTGAGTCTTATGATATTGACTCTGAACCTTTGAAATGGGGTCTCGAAAATAACCTATCTACGCTTGGTAAAGATGCAACTCGAATACAACAATACCAAGAAGACGCTCGTGTGCCCAGCCGAAAGTCGCCAGACGTCAGATGCGCTCAAAATTTTTCTTACTGGGTGTTTAAAACCAGACCAGAAATGCTAGCCTACTTTAAAGGTATCTACCAAGATCTCGCTGAGGATGGAATATTTGTCTGCGATTTACATGGTGGTCCTGAGAGCATTCAGGAAATGGAGGAGGAAACCGAACAAGACGATGGCAGCTTTACCTACGTTTGGGATCAAGACTCAATTAATCCAATCACCGGCGAAGCAAAACTTCATATTCATTTTCGCTTTCCCGATGGCACGGAAATGAGAGACGCGTTCACCTACGAGTGGCGCCTTTGGGGTCTTCCCGAACTGCGAGATATTTTGTTAGAGGCCGGTTTTTCTTCCGCCGATTGCTATTGGGAAGGCACCGATGAAGACGGAGAAACTGGAGACGGGATTTTCACAAAATCTGAGGAAGGCGAAGCCTGCCTATCTTATATCGCCTACTTGGTGGCAACTAAATAATGGTATTCAAAATTTTTTTAGCTGCGACTGTGATTGCTCTAATCGCTTGGGCCAGAAAAGCCACACCAGCGGGCAACAAACAAGGATCATCATTCAATACTCAGAACTTGGAAATCTCCGAGACCGGAGTACTTAAAGTTGCTTCTTTCAATATCCAAACAGGAAAAAGTAATCACGGTGTGAGAGAGATTAGTGCATCGGCAAACGTGTTATCGAAAGTCGATCTGGCCGGCGTTCAGGAAGTGTACGCACCTAGCCTACTTAATCTGATGGGTATTGGTAAACAACAGACCGAGGTACTTTCTCAGGCGGGCAAATTTGCCTGGGTATTCAATGCGACGCGGCGAAGATGGCTCAGAGAGCACCGTGGCAATGCGGTTTTAGCTCGAATTAGAACCTTAAATTGGCGCACCGAGATGCTTCCAGATCAATCCGGAAAAAGCTACAGAAACATGACCACATGCCAATTTGAATGGCGAGGCGAAAAGTTTCATTTCATCAACACCCACTTGCACACTCGCCAGGGCAGAAAGGAACAACTTGAAATAGTATTGAGAGAGTTTGCAAAATACCCAAGGGCTATATTGGTTGGTGATTTCAATACTCCTCAAGATGCACCCGAGTTAGAACAAACGCTTAAAGACGTTGAAATTATCGATGCTATTAGCATAGCCAAATTAGATTCAGAAAATGAGCAACGTATTGATTGGATCCTAACAAAGGGATTTGTCGTAGAGGGAGGAGCAAGACTAGAGAAAGGCGTATCTGATCATCCGTATTATGAAGTTCACCTACGTTATAAAACTTGACCCTAAAAAGTAAACTTAAAAAATCAGGCGCACCCTATCCCAGCCCAGTTGCATAGATCCAACCTATCGGATTACTATTTGCGGGTTCCAGCATAACCGGGGCAATATCATCCTAAAAATAACCAACAAACCTCTAGGAGAACAACCCATGTTGAAAGAATTTAAAGAATTTGCGATGAAAGGAAATTTCGTCGACATGGCCGTCGGTATCGTTATCGGCGCCGCATTCAGTACTATTGTGAAGTCCTTTGTCGACGACATCATTATGCCTGTCGTAGGCGTGCTGACAGGTGGTGTCGATTTCAGCAACATGTTTGCTGTGATCAAAAATCCAGTTGACGATGCCGTCTATACCACGCTTGATGCCGCTAAGGAAGCTGGAGCCGTAACGATTAACTACGGGGTTTTCATCAACGCCCTGATCACGTTTTTGATTGTAGCTTTTACTCTTTTTATTGTAATCAAAGCCATGAACAAAGCTAAAGCGGCCTTAGAAGAAGAGCAGGCAGCTGAGGACGAGAAGCCAGCAGAACCATCTGATGAAGTAAAACTGTTGACCGAAATTCGTGATGCCTTAGCGAAATAATCCAAAAAATAAAGCCTTGTCAAAGCGCACCAAGGATAACAAGCTTGGTGCGCTTTCTAACTAAGCTCAATTCTCGTAATCAAACTGCTGTTTCAAACTGGGATCACTCATTAAGTCACCAATTTGATTAGTTTCTAAATAACGAAAACCACGATTCGCCATCTTGATGGCTGACGGCGCGTCATCTAAGTTATAAAGTGCCCATTGCCAAGCTCCCTGCCAAATCTGGTCATTGTCTTTGGGAATGATATCGACACTACTAAACAAATACTCTGGCTTTAGTTGCGCCGCCGTGGTTTGAGTAAATTCATTCCAAGCAGGTAGTACCCAACCCCCTTGTAATGGAGAAATTTTACGTGTGTATTCGATCACTTCGGGATTAAAAGAGATGATGACACACTGATTCTCGATGTCGGCTTTCAATATCCGCCGATAAACCTCATCTAGAAAAACAGGTATACCAAATCGATCGATCGATTCCTGCTTGATTTCCACATACATAGTTACATCGGAGTGGCACTTTAACCACTTGCATAACTTACGAAAGGTAGTGAATTTATTGTCTAAAAATTCTGAATCAAATCTTGCTGAGTAAGCTGCGCTCATTGACTTGATAACTTTTGCCTTTGTGTCTCTAATGTCTGCATCAACACCACCCATGCGACGCAAGCTCGCATCATGATGAACAAATGGAACACGATCATGGCTCATTTGTATATCACATTCCATAAACCTCGCACCGTGCTGATAAGCAGCCTCATAAGCAAGCAGAGTGTTTTCAGGGTATCTTCCCGAATAACCTCTGTGAGCTATCAAAACTGGCGGCAAACCTTGCAGTTCTTCAGCTGGTTTATTTGAGTCGTTCATAAGGGTGTGTCTTGTGCCTAATTCCGTTATCCTCACCTTAACACTAACTAACTGGTCATCGCCAGTTAACAAATTTCTGACGATGGTTACCCAACAAGCCTACGCAAACCTTTCACCGGATCAAGTTCTCAATAGCATAGAACAGTTTGGTTATCAGTGTGACGGACGTTTATTAGCGCTAAATAGCTACGAGAATAGAGTTTATCGAGTGGGACTCGAGACTGGGGGCAATATTGTCGCCAAGTTCTATCGGCCCAATCGCTGGAGCGATGAAGCCATCTTGGAGGAACACGCATTCACTCAAGAACTTGCCGAGCTGGAAATACCAGTTGTTGCTCCAATCATAACTGAAGGTCAAACACTACTAAAGACTGAAGAATTCCGATTATCGCTTTTTGAAAACCGTGGTGGTCGAGCGCTCGACCTTGAAGACTTCGATCAATTGGAGCAAATGGGGCGCTTTATGGGTCGAATTCATAAAGTCGCGCATGGCAGACCTTTTGAACATCGACCTACCCTTAACATCGACACCTTTGGTCACAGTCCCAGGTCATACATTCTTGAAAATAACTTTTTACCCCCTGAGTTAGTAGATGCCTATAGCTCGCTCACTGAGCAATTGTTATCAGAAGCCCAACATTGTTATGACAGAGCGGGTGATGTCAGACTTATTGCTTGTCATGGCGACGCTCACCCAAGTAATGTTTTATGGACGGATAATGGTCCGCATATTGTCGATTTTGATGACGCCAGAGTAGCGCCAAGCATTCAAGACTTGTGGATGTATTTGTCAGGGGATAGATCGGATCAGACCGCTGCTTTAGACGCGGTTCTCGCCGGTTACACCGAGTTTTGTGAGTTTGATGCCAGAGAACTCCACTTAGTTGAAGCGCTGCGAACTCTGCGATTGATTCACTATTTTGGCTGGCTAGCCAAACGCTGGGATGACCCCGCCTTTAAGCGAGCTTTTCCATGGTTTAACACTCAACGATGCTGGGAAGATCATATTTTAAGCTTGCGAGAGCAAGCGGCATTGCTACATGAAGAACCCCTCACTTGGTTCGGCTGAAACAAGATGAGAACCATTTTATTTGTGAGGAAAGTATGTACGACATCATTTTATTCGACCTAGGCGGTGTGCTAGTTGAGCTAGTCGGCTCGCCGTTTCCTTTAAATGAGGGTAGGCATCAGTCCAGTTTAGCGGATTGGTTTCAATCTGAAACAGCACAAAGATTCGAACTTGGCAAAATCAGCTCAGATGCCTTTGTGCAAAAAGTCAAATTAGAGTTAGATATTGATGCAACTACAAGTGATATTATCACTACATTCGCGAGTTGGCCTAGAAGGCTTTATCCAGGCACAAATTCGATGCTTGAACAACTTAAACAATCCCATACTCTGGCAGTTCTCTCTAATACTAATGAGCTACATGAGAGTGTGTTACTGGGCAAATTTGAACTGAATAAGCACATCGAATACTTATTCTTCTCTCACAAGATGGGGGTAGCCAAACCCGACACTGCTGCATTCGAATACGTATTATCGAAGTTGAACGTCAAAGCTGAAAAAGTGCTTTTTGTTGATGATAATCTCGACAATGTCAACGCAGCCAAAGCTTTGGGAATAGATGCACATCGAACTCAGGGCTTAAACCAAGTTAGGTCCTTGATGAAGGATCTGAATCTGCTTTAAGAATCTGTTTTAAAAAGGGGGTTCTTGATGAATTTTTAATTCACTCTGGTCCTTAAACGTAGCCTGGTAAGCTCTACCAAATAAGTCAAACACCTCACCGGTGGACGGATCTACGAAACCACCATACCAGGGTACTCCAGCCGGAAAACCATTTGGCGAGGTGGCTGAGTAAACAACGTCAATGCCAGGTCTGTCGGTGTTAGCCAAAATAACACACAAGACCTGATTCCTACTGCAACCTGCAGTTGGCGCGACCACAAAGTCATCGAGCTCAGTAGCATGGCTTAATTGACTTTTACTCAACCTGGTTACCCAAACTCTTTCTGAACCATCCCGTCTTTTTGCTGTTTGACCTATCATGACATCATCATAGAGGGTAACTGTATTACCAATATTACTGGGACCACTCAACGAGCTCAACAATACATAAAACAGGAACGCAACTAGGCTTAGAAACATCCACTTGATGATCTTCTGTAACGATTCCTTATTCAATCAAATCCCCTAATTTGGTACGGCTTTAATTGCCACAATCTCTGTCGACCAAATAATGTTTTCAGCTTCCGGTGCAACATTTTCGAACCGTAAAGTGTCCTCTATATCTGTTGTTTCAGCTACGTCAAGATTCACCAAGCGGTCGCGACTCGCCACTTGTATTGGCTCACATGAACCAGAATCACCACATGTTTGCGCGGTGACCGAGTATGCAACGCGTTTGATGATAGAGTCAGACCGATTCTCAAGACACAGACTTACCTTAAAATCACTTCGATAACTGTGCTCGATCTGTTGCTCGCATATAACAAGTTGCTCAACGTCAACAATACCCTCTCTTGGCGTGTTAGTGTAAACCTCGATGACCACTAAACCAATCACTGCAACGAGGGATATCACCGTCACAGACATTTTCGACTTACGGCTCAAAGCCCCACTTAGCCAAATAAATATTAGTGCAAGACCTATTAAAGCAAGGATAACTCGAATCATAGTGGTGAAAATTTCTACATCATTGTTATTTGCTTGGCATGATAGCATCCACTAGCATAGACTGACGTAAAGAAGCTCCCATATCGGAAAAGATGACTGCCGAGACCAAAAACATCATATGAATTCTAGCCTACCTCAAAACAAAGCCCAGATAGACCATTTAAATAATAAGGCTATCTTGAAAGCCATGTACAAAGGCCAACTCATCTCGGTTCAAGAAGCCAAACGTATAGATCAGAACATTAATGAAAGCGAATCCAAGTTTTCACACCCGCTGATAGCGATAGCCAGAAGTATGCCAATCCACGTGGCTACGGGCGACAGAATCAATCTCGAAAGTCTATGCAGTTGGTTTTCTGAAGTTGTAGGTTTGGAGTATTTTCATATCGATCCGCTGAAAATAGATATTGGTGGGGTTACGCAAGTTATGGCGCCACAATACGCCAAACAAAATGGCTTGCTGGCGGTTAAGAGTGATTTAAATTCCGTAACACTAGCCATAAAAAATCCACTTGACCTATCCTGGAAAGAAAATCTTGAAGGTTTATTAAGAAAAGAAATCAAAATAGTCTTCGCTAACCCCTCTGATATTGATCGTTATGTTAGTGAATTTTACACGCTGGCAAAATCGATCGATAAATCGACGGTAAGCGATCAGAACCAAGGAAGTTCGATACAACAAAACCTTGAACAATTAGTAGATCTCGGTAGACGCGGCCAATTAGATGCTGAGGACCATCACATAGTTCAGCTGGTTGATTGGTTATTACAGTATGCATTCGAACAACGGGCTAGTGATATCCACCTTGAGCCCCGAAAAGAACAAGGCGAGGTAAGATTCCGCATTGACGGTATTTTGCATTACGCTTATCAGGTGCCACCCAATGTGCTAGTGGCTATTACCAGTCGTTTAAAAACTCTTGCGAGAATGGACATCTCGGAAAAGAGACGCCCACAAGATGGCCGTCTAAAGACTCGGACCCCTGAGGGCAAAGAAATAGAACTAAGGCTATCCTCAGTACCCACCGCTATGGGTGAAAAAATGGTGATGCGTATTTTCGATCCGGAGGTATTGCAGCGCAGCTTCCATCAATTAGGTTTAAACGACAGAGAGCTGGATATTTGGAATAGGATGACTACCCACACCAACGGCATCGTTCTAGTAACTGGGCCAACGGGGTCGGGTAAAACCACCACTCTATACTCGACTTTAAAGAATTTAGCGACCAGTGAAGTTAACGTCTGCACGATCGAAGACCCGATTGAAATGGTTGAACCGAGCTTTAACCAAATCCAAGTCCACAATGCAATTGACCTAACCTTTGCTGAGGGCGTTAAATCGTTGTTGCGTCAGGACCCCGACATCATCATGATAGGTGAAATTCGGGATCTTCAAACGGCCGAAATGGCTATTCAGGCATCGCTAACAGGGCATTTAGTGCTTTCAACTCTTCATACCAATGACGCGCCAAGTGCAGTAACAAGGATGCTAGAGCTAGGAGTCCCCGCGTATTTGATCAGCGCCACTGTACTAGGCGTTATGGCCCAAAGACTGGTCAGAACTTTATGCCCGCATTGTAAAGAGCCCGACGAGATTGACCCCGAAGAATGGGCAGAATTCACCAATGGCTTTGATATCCCACTTGCTACACCGCATAAACCCGTTGGATGTATAGAATGTCGACAAACTGGATTCGTAGGCCGTGTTGGTTTATATGAAATGATGGAGATGACTCCAAATCTAAAGCCATTGATTCAAAATGAAACTAATCTGGAGGATCTCAAAAACCAAACCCTGCATGATGGCTTAGTGACCCTGAGAATGAGTGGTGCCAAAAAGGTGTCTGATGGTCTCACTACGATAGGCGAAGTCCTCAGAGTCACTCCATTTAATTAGACCTTTACTGGAGAAACCAATCGCGATTCAAACGCCGTAACCAATGATGCCAAAGCTTATGCACCACAAACGTAAAAGAGCATCAAAAGCAGTCCGATTTTGTCGATCGATGTTTAAATGGTGCTCAATTGCTTTTATAACGGTTTGCCTACTTTCCGCCGCACCGATGCTTTATTTGCGTTTTTATGATCCGCCCACTAGCAATTTCATTGAACTTAATAAGCGTAATAAAAACAATCAGATCAAACATGAATGGCTCGATCTCGATGACATATCACTGTATTTTTCCAACGCTATCATTGCCGCAGAAGACCAACAATTCCCTAACCATTTTGGCTTCGATATTAAACAAATTGAATTAGTACTTAGCGAGCGCAAAAAAGGGTTTTCACGGGGAGCAAGTACCATTAGCCAGCAAACCGTGAAAAATCTTTTTTTGTGGCCCGAAAGAAGCTTTGTTCGCAAAGGCCTAGAAGCTTGGCTTACTGTATGGATGGAACTTATTCTGCCCAAAAAACGAATACTGGAGATCTACGTGAACTACGCTCAATTCGGCGCAAGAGTATTTGGTGTTGGGGCAGCAAGTAAACACTACTTCGGTGTTCATGCACGCGATTTAACACCCGAACAGTCGGCGCTAATCGTCGCGGCACTGCCAACCCCAGTACGCTCAAATCCGGCTAAACCAACGATTTACCTAGAAGCTAGAGCGAACTATATTTTGGATCAAATGCCTCGAGTTGGTGGAAGGAGAATGGTGCGTGAGCTCAAATAAAAGAGGTTAAAAAAGACGATGATGCCAAAAAGCCACGCGTCATTTCTTACTGAAAAACAGATACACTCGTGAGAAAATATCGACCATGAACAGACAGTATCCGAATACTCGATTAAGACGCAATCGAGCCAAGCCTTTTTCTAGAAACCTAGTGAGAGAAAATCAATTGACAGCAAATGATTTGATCCTACCAGTTTTTGTAATTGAGGGTGACGACAAATCAGAACCAGTACCGTCTATGCCAGGAGTCAGCCGACTCAGTATTGACCTATTGGTAAAGAAAGCGATTGACATTCACAGACTAGGAGTGCCTGCTTTAGTGCTCTTTCCTGTGGTGGGCGAGCAATCAAAATCACTTCTCGCTGAGGAATCCTTTAACTCACAAGGGCTTGCACAACGAGCGATCCGGGCCATAAAAGCAGCCGTTCCTGAAATGGGCGTAATCACAGACGTTGCATTAGACCCCTTTACCACCCATGGTCAAGACGGGATCTTGGACGACTCCGGATATGTAGTGAATGATCAAACTGTCGAAACACTCGTAAAACAAGCTCTATCACATGCCGCTGCCGGCGCCGACATTGTTTCTCCATCAGATATGATGGATGGAAGGATTGGTGAGATAAGATCAGCACTTGAGGACAATGGGTACATCAATACCCAGATACTCGCTTATTCGGCTAAATACGCATCAGCGTTTTATGGTCCTTTTCGCGATGCAGTGGGCTCAGCTGCTAACCTTGCGGGAGCCGACAAGTACAGCTATCAAATGGATCCGGCAAATGGTGATGAAGCCATACATGAAGTCGCGCTGGATGTAGACGAAGGCGCTGACTATATAATGGTCAAGCCTGGCATGCCCTATCTGGATGTTTTATGTCGAGTAAAAAGTGAGTTTAGGCTACCTACCTTTGCATATCAGGTGAGCGGTGAATACGCCATGCTCAAGGCCGCAAGTCAAAATGGTTGGCTTGAGGAGAGGTCAGTCGTACTGGAATCGTTGCTCGGTTTCAAGCGAGCGGGCGCTGATGCTATATTGACCTATTTTGCAGAAGACGTTGCCAACTGGTTGAGTGAGTCGTAGATCATGAAGTATTTACACACCATGCTTAGAGTTGGCAACCTCGATTCGGCGCTGGACTTTTTTTGTAATAAGCTAGGCATGATAGAGACCCGACGCCACGAAAACAAATCGGGTCGATTCACCTTGGTGTTCCTGGCGGCACCAGCGGATCTAGAATCGGCTCAAGACGACAAAGCACCATTACTTGAACTAACCTACAACTGGGATGAGGATAGTTATGATGGCGGCAGAAATTTTGGACATCTTGCGTATCGTGTAGCCAATATTTACAAAACCTGCCAAGTTTTAATGGATCGAGGTGTAACCATCAATCGTCCGCCAAGAGACGGTCACATGGCGTTTATAAAATCCCCTGATGGAATATCCATCGAGCTTCTTCAAGAGGGTGAGAATTTAGCGCCACTAGAACCTTGGAAGTCAATGGAGAACAGGGGAAGCTGGTAGCTAGGTTGGCTGATCAAAAATAGAATCCCAGCGAAAAACTGTGAGTATCAATTAAAATCTGACCAAAGTATCAATGTAGATGTCCAGATTGTCCTCGAACAAACAGATACCATCTTCAAAGACAAAGAATCGCCTTAGATTGAGGGGCGGGTGATTGTGAATCAAGACGCATATCTGATTTTCTATAATAGATGTGGTCGGGTTGACCCTTATTTATTTTGTTCGAGGATCACACACTCTGAGGACAACGACCAACTCATGGAAACTCTCATCAATCATTTGAGCAATCTTAGTCTGATGAGCCTTGGCAAATTGCAAAATCAATCCTACCCCGCTAAAGCAATACACGAAAAGCTCGCTAATAAGTAATTTATAAAGTCACGAAACGGATATCGTTAAACGGTATACTGTCGTCGGAAAGGAGACCAATATGAAAACAAAAAAAGAAATCGTAAGAAATTGGCTTCCACGCTACACAGGCATGGAACTCGACCAATTTGAGAAATACATCTTGCTGACCAACTTCAGCGGATATCTTGAACTCTTTGCAGATAAAACCGGTGCTGAAATTGTCGGTCACGGTAAACCAATGCCTTGCGCCTCCGCCGACGGTATCACCATGATCAATTTTGGTATGGGATCACCGAATACAGCAACAATCTGTGATTTACTCACCGCCATTAAACCTGAGGCGGTTTTGTTTCTGGGGAAATGCGGTGGTCTGAAGAAAAAAAACTCGGTCGGAGACTTCATTCTTCCGATAGCTGCAATACGAGGTGAGGGTACCAGTAATGACTATATGCTAAGCGAGGTTCCAGCACTACCCGCCTTTGCTCTACAAAAAGCAATCAGCACAACCATCCGAGATTACGAGTGCGACTATTGGACCGGCACAGTTTACACCACCAACAGAAGGGTTTGGGAACACGACAAATCATTCAAAAAGTATCTTCGTCAAACGCGATCTATGGCCATAGACATGGAGACGGCTACTCTTTTTTCCGCAGCATTTAAAAATAAGTTTCCAGCTGGGGCACTATTACTGGTCAGCGACGTACCAATGACTCCGTGTGGAGTAAAAACCGATTCAAGCGACGCTGTTGTGACAGAAAATTTCGCATTACGTCATGTCGAAGTAGGAATTGATAGCCTTAAGCAATTAATTAACAAATCACTAACGGTAAAACACCTTAAGTTTTGACGCCTCCTACTGATTAATATTAAACAATTGGGCTTCAGCTTATTATGAGTTTGGGATTTGTTTTTAAATCAAAACATAAAGAGACACGAAACAAACAGTGCATAAAAATAACAAGCCCCGGCGGCCTTGTTGGCATCTAATCTGTCTAATACCAACACTAATCAGAAAACCATGTTAGCCTTGGCTGGTCACAAAATTAAGAAAGGGGTCGACTTGAATGAATGAACAACTTGAAAAGCTACACGATGAAGCCTTGCTTTCGCAATTTAAGATCGACAAGCAGCTCAAGATCACCATCTCTCTTACTATGGTGATCCAACGTCAACTTGCCTTACTGGCTCAAAAGACCGGAACTCCCGTAGAGCAAATGTGTCGCAAGTTTATCCTTGAAAACTTGGCTAATGTCGACGTATCTGACAAGCAAGTAGATAACGCCGCGCTAGTTGTACAAAGGGTTCTAAAAAAATAGCACTCAAGTTTGCGACATCTGCCGTTCTCTCATCAATAAAAAGACAGGAAAAGCCACAGCAATCGCGACAACCAAGGTCAGCGGTACGTAGAGCCACCAACCACTCATAGATAAACGCTTTGACTCGTGGTAGCACCAAAAAAAGAAGACGACGCAAACCACTAAAATATCATTACTTATCGAGGCCGAGGACGGATTTACATAGTTATCTTGGATAAATGAAAGGAGAGAGAAATCTGGGTTTGACTGCATTGCTTGTAAGTTAAAATACCAGGTTACTATGAGCCCAATAATGGCGGCCATCGCATAAAAAAGTTGCTTTTGTGTTGATGTCATAAATTGACCTCTGCCTCTCTCATTAAAGAAAATTGTTGGTGTGCCAATATAAGAGTACCCCAATAGAATACGCACACAAAATACTCTATCTGATTCAACTAGCTCTTAGCCAATACCAAGATTTAATAGCAAAAGGTTCGAATTAGTTGTTCAGCCATTTTTAATTCATCTCCTGAATGCGGGTTTTATCACTTAAAACTAAGGCTCTATCTCATACTGATTGGTTTTTGCCAAAACTAGCTAAAGTGTAAAAAAGCCAATCAAATTTATACTGAAAATGGAGCCCATATGCAGACTCTTAAAATCACAGCAATCTTAATAGCAAGCTATATCTTTATCTTTCCAATTGAAGCGCAAGGCGCAAAACCCATGTCTCTGGAAGAACGACTGCAAGAATCGATCGCCGGTGACCGGACTGGAAAATGCCTAGTGGTCGCTAAAATTGGCCAAAAAGTTCAGCGAGCGAAAGTTTGCGCCAACAAGGCAGACCTCAATGATCGCTCGATTGACTTCGATACCACTTTTGAAATCGGATCAATATCCAAATTAATGACTGGCAATGTTCTAGCTGGGTTGATAAACGAAAAAAAACTGACCCTCAACGATACCCTGGAATCCATTCTTCCCCCTGGTTTCAAAGTACCAAAATACCAAAATAAACCAATCCTGTTGAAGCATGTGGTAACGCATAGCAGCGGCTTGCCTGCTATCCCAAGCGTTCTTACATCGGCACCCAGCGACCCAGACAATCCATACAGCTCATTGACTGAAAAGTCCTTGAAGACGTCACTACAAGATGTGACGCTTGGCTCGGCGCCAGGGACCCAAATGCAATACTCGAACTTCGCGATGATCCTGCTTTCTTTGGGTCTCGCTCATGCAAGTAATGTCAGCTTTGATGAGCTACTAGCAAAATACGTTTTTTCGCCTGTTGGGATGAAGAGCGCGTTTACTGCACAGCCCAAAAAGGGGACTGTTTTTGCTGATGGCCATATTCAAACCGGCAAGAAAACCAGCCACTGGGACTTTCCAACAAATATGCATGGCGTCGGTGGTATAAGGGCATCGCTCAATGATCTTGTCTTATATGCCCAAGCGAATCTAGATTCTAATAACAAAAAACTAAGCCATCTTATTACCGCACAAAAAGCGATTCTATCTCCGTCTGAACAGACGATTGGCATAAACTGGTTTCATTCTAAACTGGGAGAACAAGAGTTTTTGTTTCATGAAGGTGGTACCGGGGGATTCTCATCTTTGATCATGATCAACCCCAATTCCAAGACAGCTATAATTATTTTGTCAGACACGGCTTTGACTAACATCGGCGGGCTAGGAGAGCTAGCGTTTTCGTTGATAAGTAGCGACATTGAAGCTCCAAAACCTAGAGTAACAATCGAAGCGCCTCAAGATTTACTAAAACAATTGTCAGGTGAATACGAGTTAACAGAAGCCAACTTAAAGCTTTCACTGTGGTCTGAAAAGGGTAAGCTTTTTGGTCAAGCAACAGGTCAACAAAAAATAGAATTTGCTTACGACAGTCATGGTGACTTTTATCCCATTTCGGTTGATGCCCTTCTTAAACCCGCAAAATCTTCAACAGGGTTAACGTTTGACTGGTTTCAGGGTGGCGGATCCATAAGAGCTAAAAGATTAGACATGGCAACGACAAAAGAGTTCGTGCCGGATAGCAAACACTTAACTGAATATGCTGGTACATATCCACTTATCGACGGATTTGGTCTAACAGTGCGAGCACTAGACGATGGTATTTCAATCCAAGGCACAAACCAACAAGCTCTCAAGGTAACGCCGGTAGACAAGGACGAATTTAGTTATGATTCAGTAGACGCTTACTTTATATTTAATCGCGATGACCACGGTAAGGTAGTCTCACTAACCCTCAAACAAGCAGGGCAAACTCTTACAGGATCGAAACAATGATAGAACCTCACATAGACCTTAATAGAAGACTGCCGTTTGATAACAAATGGCGCTGGGGCTATCAGCACTACCCTGTTTTTTCATGGAAATGGTGGTTTGGCCGGACGCTGGTTTTCAACCTTGGTGTCATAACGCTTACTTTATTGTCAGGCTCGGGAATGCTAGTCGAATTTACCGATAAAACCGTTGCGTTAGTTACCACTGCTCAATTCTTAGTTGGCTTATTGGCTATGACACTCATAGGCGCAACATCAGCGACAATAGCAAGAACCAAGATTGCACCCGGGCTAACACAACAAATCGCGGTAAGTTCAGCGCTAGTCTTTGGTGTTGTTGCTGCAGGTCTTGCCGATGGATGGAGCTCAATGAGAATCGAAGAGGCCTTTCTCAATCATAGTTCGAGCCAAAAGGAAGCTATAAAAGCCACTCTTGACACAAAAAATAACTCAACTTCGATACTGCTTCTCGATGCCGCAGTGGGAACATTAATCTATTTTTGGCTCGCTGGTGGAATAGCGTTTATACGATACTGGCGTGAGCCGAGCTTAATGGCACGCCACCTATCCGACATCGAAATGAGCCAACTCAAAGCCAGTCGATCGGATATTCAAGCTCGATTAACCATGCTCCAAGCTCAAATTGAACCCCACTTTTTATTTAACTCCTTGGCGTCCATAAAAAGTATGGTTCGTCAAAACCCTGAATTAGCTGAAAAGAGTATCGCAAATTTGGTGGATTATCTGAGGGCCTCTGTCCCAAGACTAGACAAATCTCAGTCAGCGAAACCCAACACTCTAATGGAGCAAATAGATTTATGTGAAAAGTATCTCAAAGTCATGGAACTCAGGATGGGCGATCGATTGGTCTTTGATTGCGCAATATCACCCAATATCGAATCCTTGGAGTTTCCACCATTAATACTCCTGTCACTCGTAGAAAATGCAATTAAGCATGGCATTGAACCTAAGCCAGAGGGCGGGCGAGTTTCAATCACGGCCGAAACCCGATCGAATGATATCGTTATTAAAGTGATCGATACCGGTATCGGCCTCAATCAAAAAAGCGTTACTCATTGTGCTGGCGTTGGTCTGGCAAATATCAACGATCAACTGCAAGTCTTATATCAGGGGCAAGCTAAACTCCATCTAGAGCAAAATCAGACTGGCGGAGTGACCGCAATGATAACCATAAAAGATGGGAATAATGTTAATGACTAATACAGTCAGAATTCTGATTGCCGAAGATGAGGCACCAATCCGCAAAGAGTTCGCAGAGTTGTTATCGACTGCATGGCCAGAAGCTAAGTTAGTTGGCGCGTCACAAGACGGAATAAACGCATTAGCGATGTTCAATGAATTGAAACCCGATGTTGTTTTTCTTGATATTCGAATGCCGGGAATGAACGGCTTAGATGTTGCCAAAGAAATTGGTTCCAGGGCTTTCATTGTATTTACCACTGCTTATGATGAATACGCCATTGCTGCATTTGAGTCTGGTGCCATTGACTATCTGCTCAAACCAATCGAACAAGAGCGATTGAGTGCAACTGTCAACAGACTCAAAGACAGACTAGCCAATCAACAGCCTCAAAATTTGGATCATTTGATTGAAGGCTTGAAATTGCAGTTAGCTCCCGAGCAAGAGCAACTAAAATGGGTCACCGCTAATAGTGGTGACACCATTAGAATGATCGCTATTGAGGACATAATCTATTTTCAGTCAGATCAAAAATATACGAAAGTGGTTACCATCGAGGGCGAGGCGCTGATTCGCATGCCACTTAAGGAGTTAGCCACAAAACTGAATCCAGACTGTTTTTGGCAAGTACACCGCAGCGCGATAGTGGCAGTAAATGAGATTAAAACAATAAAGAAAAACGAGCTAGGCAATTGGAGCGCTTCTTTGAAGTCGCTCCAGAAAAGCCTACCCGTAAGCAAAGAGTTTCAGAGGAAAATTAAGTATTATTGAGTGCAGCGAGTCTCGATAAAACAACAGTCTTTACCAGTCGACTCACTTCTATCGATTAGCTAAGGTTGTTGCTAAACATCAATAGAACGCCTGTATACCCGTTTGCGCCCTTCCCAGAATCAACGCATGAATATCATGTGTACCTTCATACGTATTGACCGTTTCCAAGTTGATCATATGACGCATAACTGGAAAATCTTGGGAAATACCATTACCACCTAGCATGTCTCTTGAAGTACGAGCAATTTCCAGTGCCTTTCCGCAAGAGTTGCGCTTTAACATAGAAATTAGCTCTGGTGCTAACCTACCCTCTTCTTTAAGACGAGTAGCCCTTAAACAACCTTGTAGCCCCAACGTTATATCGGTTTGCATATCTGCTAGTTTTTTCTGTATCAACTGATTTGCAGCCAATGGGCGTCTAAACTGTTTTCTATCCAATGTATACTGCAAAGCTGAGTGCCAACAACTCTCTGCGGCTCCAAGTGTTCCCCATGCGATACCGAGTCGAGCACTGTTCAAGCAAGACATAGGTCCCTTTAAACCAATCACATTCGGAAGCATATTTTCCTCTGGCACGAAAACCTCGTCCATGACAATTTCACCGGTGATCGAGGCACGTAGTGATAGTTTTCCTTCAATTTTCGGTGCCGAGAGGCCCTCGTATCCCTTTTCTAATATAAAGCCGCGAACTTGGCCATCTTCGGTTTTAGCCCACACCACAAAAACATCGGCTATGGGTGAATTTGATATCCACATTTTACTGCCAGTTAACAAAAAACCGCCATTGGTAGTTTTTGCACGGGTAACCATACTGGAAGGGTCGGAGCCATGATCAGGCTCAGTTAATCCAAAACAGCCTATCCACTCACCTGACGCTAACTTTGGCAGATATTTTTCTTTTTGTGATTCTGAGCCAAACGCGTGTATGGGGTACATCACTAGGCTCGACTGAACACTCATCATCGAACGATAGCCTGAATCTACCCGTTCTATTTCACGAGCAATAAGGCCATAAGATGTATATGACATACCCGCGCAGCCATAGCCTTCCAACATAGAACCCAATAAACCGAGTTCACCCATCTCTCGAAAAATAGACTCATCCACTGATTCGTTGGCAAACATTTCTACCACACGTGGCTGAAGTTTTTCCTGTGCGTATTGGTGAGCAGTATCGCGCGCCAATCTTTCCTCTTCGGTGAGTTGGTCTTCTAAATAAAAAGGGTCCTGCCAATCAAATTTGGCCCATTGAGATTTTTTAGTCATGATTAACTCGATAATAGATTCGATTAGACATCTTGCGTACGTTTATAGTATTGCCCAAAACGGTTGTTGATAAAGTCATCAAACAAAACATCCTCTTGGCGCACGAAGCCCTGCGTCGGGAGTTTACCTTCAGCCATCAAGTCTAACACGCCACAAATACCCGAAGCCGTGGTGATTTGAATTGCACTCCAAAGTTGTCCATTAATCTTTTTATTGTAAACTTTGTTTGCATAGGACTCTTGTACGAGCTGACCGTTCTTAATGCCACTGACGTTGATAAATACCAATACAACATCTTGATAGGTTAGAGGCAATGCATTCTCAAAAATCTCTTTTAGCTGATCACGGTTATCTTTAAATTTTAAGTCCTGAAGTAGCATCTTCATAATATCTCGATGCCCCGGGTAACGTACGGTACGGTAGTTTAAATTTTGAACTTTACCGTCGAGAGTATTGCAGAGCGTACCCAAACCACCCGAAGTATTGAATGCCTCGTAGGTAATACCATCGAGAGAAAATTCTTCGAGCTCTTCCAATGCAGGTACCATCATAAGTTCGCCATCAACTATGGCTTCGCACGGATTACAATACTCGTTAATGAGACCATCAGTTGACCAGGTCAAATTATATTTCAGTCCGTTTGAAGGATATTTTGGTAACGCACCGACGCGCATATGAACGTTGTGTAGCTCGTCAAATCCTTTGCACAGATCGTATGCCGCGATGGTGATAAAACCCGGCGCCAACCCACATTGAGGCATCAAAGCCGACTTTGAATCAACCGCAAGCTCTTTTACCAAATTGGTACAGGCCACGTCTTCCGTCAAATCAAAATAGTGCACACCTGCTTTGGCTGCAGCCATGGCAACATACTTAGTGATGTGAAAAGGGCAAGCACTTAGCGCTGCGAATTTACCCTCCATCGCTGACATCAACGCTTGTTGATCGGTAACGTCTAATTGAAGAGTAGATAGATTTTCGTGCGAGCCGAGACGAGAGAGACTTTCTTCGCTCATGTCCGCTACGGTGACGTGGTAATCACCACAAGAGGTTAGAAGTTCCGTAATTATTGCTCCAATTTTTCCAGAGCCAAGCAATAGCACCTTCTTCATCATTAAACCTTTATTGTATTATTTAGAGAAGCTACTCAGATTATGCGAAAAAGATGTCAATATGTAGTTTTAATTTCAACAAATAGACCAATAATGTTATACATATCATCTTAAATATCGTCGTATTGCCCAAAAAGAATAAATTTGCAAAAAATAATGTTAGTTGATGATAAAGACAAAGAATTGATTGACCTACTTCAAAAAAATTCGAGAGAGAGTACCGCTAAGCTAGCCAGAGTGCTAAACCTGTCACGCACAACCGTAAGCAGTCGGATTGAGCGTTTAGAAAAGAAGGGCATTATTCAGGGTTATACAGTTAAATTTTCTCCAGACTACGAGCTAACTCAAGTCCGAGCTCATGTAATGATTTCGTCGGATCCGAAACACTCTGCCAACATCGTTACTAAACTAAGAAATATTGGCGCCGTTAAGGCGCTTCATGCGGTTAATGGAGTTTACGAAATGCTGGCCTTGATTAGCGCCGAATCTACCGAGAGCCTGGATTCGGTACTAGACGAAATTGGCAATACAGAAGGCATCAACAAAACCACGTCCTCAATAATTTTATCTACCAAGTTTAATCGATAGCTCATTTGTAATTACCAAATTGAGTCAGATTAGGTTCTTTCGATTCGAACCGTATCGTTTGTAGATCGGATACACATGCGACTCTTCTGTGTAGGTTCTTTGTTTAATTTTCTTTGCAACCTTTTCCATTCGAGCTAAGAACTCATCGTCATACTGAGTGCCCTCGTCTAGACTGTAATCAAGGAAATGAGTAATTTCTCGAATAATCATATCCATTTCTGCCTTCACCTTTGTCACTACTTGGCGATCTTTACCGGGTCTCGCTGCATGCTGTAGATAGATGTACAAAGAAATATTCTGCCGAAGAACGTTGTCAATAAACCGATCTTTAAACTCTAGAAAAAGTAGCCTAGATTTGTGTTGAATACCTGCGTTCGCAGCCATGGAAGCTTTTCCATACAGTTCCGTTAAGTTTCTGTGTTCACTTTCCAAAACACTGATCAGATTAGGGTTGTACGCAATTTTCGTATTTGGTGCGAACTGCTTTGAAACCCTTGTATTCAAATCATCCTTAACAGAAAAATTGGGTCTAGTTTTAAAAAATTTCTCTAGCATAACGAGGTCCTAACCATTTCGAGTCAAAAAGTTAAACCCCTACCTGAACACTAAAACCGCTTCCTTGTTGGCTTTGCGAATCTTAGTTATAACGGAAAAGTCACATTGGTTGCAAATTTAATTGCCACTAGTCGGGTAAAATCACAGCCTAATTTTAGCTCTAAGCCGCAGTCGGTGTGGTTTCTAGGCGCTGCTACCCATAAAAATTTCACCAAATCCGACCATGCTGTGTATTAGTAGTGCTGAACAATCACAGTGAAAACCTACAGACCTTAAACCTAAGACTGTTCAAACACCCACTCGCCTAAAAGCGCAGATTTAAAATGTCATTCAACGCTTCTCCTGGAGGCACAGAAACCTTTGATACCCAGACTTAGACTGAAAAGAAACCCTCGTATCCCAAGAGTTTTTTAGTTGTCAGTGGACACTAATATCAAAAAATTGGTGATAGGCCGTTGCGGTAAATCCCTTAATAGTTTTATCACCAAACACCAAGAATGGTACAACCTCTCCACCGCTCTTTTTGTACCTAGCAGCCGCTTCTTTGTCTTTCTCAACATCAAAATCATCGAATTCAATGTCATGCTCAATTAGAAAGTCACGCGCATCGTTGCAATACCAGCACCAAGAAGTTGAGTACAAAACTGGCTTCTTCGACTGTCTTGAGTTGACCCTAATAGACATTACTTTCGCCTGCAAAGATTGAATGTTGGTCCCTTTAGACACCTTTTTCTGGAAAGCTTGATCTGTGTTTTTTGTAGTTTGGTCAGCGTGATCACGAGCACTCGCTAACCCATGGCTCAACACAAGAAAAGCCATCAATATCATTGACTTAAATTTCATAATAAATCCCCCCCCAGAGATTATGGAATCAGTCTAGCACTAAAATTACTGAGATGAAAAGGGGGAAAATTAAAATTTTTGTTGACGCAAAGAAAAATAAGAGTATAGTCCCGCCCCCATGAAATACATACAAAACATATTCAGCCCCAAAGTTGCTTCGTCGCCGCTCCTAGTGGCGTGCGCGAGTGAGGGGATTTTGCGTTCGCAATTTGCGTTCGCACCGGAGCACGCAATGAGCGTAATGAATAAATTTTAAATGTAGCCTCGTCGATTGTGGGAAGGCTACCAATCGGCCTTCTAGGAACGAGAACTTTTCGAAACCTCGGTGGCCTTCCCCCGAGGTTTTGTCGTTTTGGGAGAATGAAACGACAGCTCAGGGAATTATTTGAGCATTTTTTAACAAACGCTTTTCAAATAAGTGAAAAGTGACAGAGTTTGATATCAGCACAGATTGAAACGACAACTGGCTCGTGAGTCCAGTCTGGTACCCGCCTATTTAGGTTTGGGTATGCCTCAATGTTGTGGTGAATCTAACACCAACAATTGGTTGTAGCTCAGTTGGATAGAGCATCGAGCATAGGACTCGGTTGTCGCAGGTTCGATTCCTGTCAACTAACCCAGAAGGTCATAAGGCCATCTGACACTAGTAGCTCAGTGGGTAGAGCAGCGAACTCATAATTCGTCGGTCGCGGGTTCGATTCCCGTCTATTCACCAACCTGAAAAGTTGGATCTTTTAGCGCGAAAGCGCAAACACGTGGAGGGTTTCCGCGCAATTGATTAGTTCATTGATGCCTACTGCGAGATACGTAGAGGTGTCAAAAGCTAACCAAAGCAACACTTTGGTTTGCCAGCGCAGGTCGACCAATCTGAAGTGGGAATGGGCTCGGCTTTGTTTCAGCAAGTGCTGGATTAAGACAGGGATGTTTGGCAAACAACAGCTCATTTACGACATCGGTGATCGTCAATTTGCCCGCGATCAAAGTGTAAAAGCCCTCTGCAAACTTTAAATGCACAATGAATATGAGGAAACAAAAATGATCATAAATAGAATTGTGATCGCGCAGCATGAACGCGGTTTAGTCCTCAAGGACAAACAAATTCATGAGATTTTAATGCCAGGCGTGTACTGGCGATTCATCTCAGCGAAGCAAATTCAGTTAGTGAACGCTCGCTACGATGAGATAAAAAACGACGCAGTTTTACGCTTAGTGGATTCTGAGTCAGAGCAAGATAAGCAACTGGTTGAAAAATACTTCGACGTGCTGGATCTTAGTGAAACCGAGATCGCTCTTTTGTATCAACGTAAGGCTTTGCGCCAAGTGTTGAAAAGCGGAACTCGACAAGTTTTCTGGAAGGGCTTCGGTGAGCGCTCAATCAGTGTGATCGACACTAAAGACAATTACCGAGTTGAGAAATCTTTGGTAAACATTATTGCCAGACGAGCTGGCATCGTTGGTGTGTTAGATCAAGTCTACGCAATCGAAGTGGGCTCTCAGCAGCTTGGTTTGCTTTGGATAGACGGTGAGCTAGTCGACACTTTGAAATCTGGCTTATACGCGTTTTGGAAAACCAATCGTTCAATCAAAGTAGAAACCACTGAATTGCGATTGCAAAACGTGGAAGTAAGCGGTCAGGAAATCTTGACCAAAGACAAGGTCAGCCTAAGGGTGAACTTAGCGGCTAACTATCAGTTGATCGATGCCGTAAAGGCGCGTTTGCAATTGAAGGATCATCAAGAATACTTGTACCGACAATTGCAATTTGCACTGCGTGAAGCGGTAGGAACTCGAACTTTAGACGCTTTATTAGCTGACAAAGATATTCTGAACAGCCAGATCAACCAAGCGGTAGCTGACAATGTAAAAACGTACGGTATCAAACTGGCCAACGTGGGTGTGAAAGACATCATTTTGCCTGGCGAAATGAAAGATATTCTGAACCATGTGGTGGCTGCTGAGAAGGCAGCTCAAGCCAATGTGATTCGCAGACGCGAAGAAACCGCAGCAACTCGTTCACTGCTGAACACCGCAAAGTTGATGGAAGCTAACCCAACTTTGTTGCGTTTAAAAGAGATCGAAGCGTTGGAGAAGGTGGTCGAAAAAGTTGAAAAAATCAACGTATACGATGGCCTTAACGGCTTGCTGAGAGACACCGTAAAACTGCAAGTTTAGAATAACAAGAGACAATGAGAACCCTTGCTCAAGCACTTATAAGAGTGGGGGTGATCATTTTTACGGAAAATTATTATGCCTATTTTAACTACGATAACTAAAGGCAAAGTACCGGTAAAAATTTATACCGACGACATTGAGCACAGTGCCTATCAGCAATTGCTGAATATGTCACAAATGCCGTTTATTCACTCGCACATTGCAGCCATGCCAGACGTGCACTGCGGTATCGGCGCCACAGTAGGTTCGGTAATACCGACCAAAGGTGCGATTATTCCAGCCGCGGTTGGTGTGGATATTGGTTGTGGCATGAACGCCATTCGCCTGAGTTTGAAAGCAGATCAGTTGCCCGATAACTTACGCGGACTGCGCAGTGCCATTGAGCGCGAAGTACCAGTCGGTTTTGCCATGCACAAATACGATGCCGTATCCGATTCAACCATTCGGTCACTCTCGAATGGCCTATCTCGGATTTGGGAAAAGCACCCCAAGTTAGTTAGCCGACAGAAGAAGCCTTATCAAACATGGATTCGACAGTTAGCAACCTTAGGTGGCGGAAACCATTTCATTGAATTGTGTTTGGATGAAAACGACGACGTTTGGGTGATGTTGCATTCCGGCAGTCGCGGAGTTGGTAACTCAATTGGTCGCTACTTTATTGAATTGGCTAGACGCGACATGGAACGGGTTCAATTGAACCTACCAGATCGGGACTTAGCTTACTTCAATGAGGGCACACAACACTTTGACGATTACATTGAAGCCGTTGGGTGGGCGCAAGACTATGCCATGGTGAACCGACGCGAAATGATGAAGTTAGTGCTAAAAGTACTTAAAGCCAGATTGCCGAACTTTAAAGTCACTAAAGAGGCGATCAACTGTCATCACAACTATGTTTCTGAGGAACATCATTTTGGCGAACAAGTTTTCGTTACTCGCAAAGGTGCTATCAGAGCTGGCGAAGGCGAGCTTGGCATCATTCCTGGAAGCATGGGCGCGAAGTCGTACATCGTTCGTGGCAAAGGCAACGACAATTCATTCTGCTCATGCTCACACGGCGCAGGTCGTGTCATGAGCCGAAGTAAAGCCAAACGTCTGTATACCAAGCAAGACTTGGAGGCCCAGACCGAAGGCGTTGAATGTCGTATAGATAAGTCTGTGATAGATGAAATACCGGCTGCCTACAAAGACATAGACCAAGTCATAGCTAATCAAACTGATTTGGTCGATGTGGTGCATACCTTGAAGCAAGTCGTCTGCATTAAAGGTTAACACCAATACATTAAAACCTGAGGGGGCAACGATCCATATTGCTCCCTCATCAACTACAACAACAGCAAACCTCAATTTAGAGAACGCAATTTGAAAACTAAATTAGAACCCACTTAGCGCCTGCCAAAAGCAGGCTACAAAATTATGGACACTCAACTTTTAAATGAAGTGATTGCCTGCTTACCTAAAGGAAAAACACTCTTCCGATATTTTAAGGGGGCATTTGCTTCGAGATTATTGTCGATATTGCTACCTAGACATTGCGAAATTAAAGACATCAAGCAGACTCGTTTTGCATCATTGCTTGCTCATCCTAGTATTAAACCGATGTTGGCAAATAGTGGTGATGGCAAATTAAAGCGACGAACTTTGTCCAATGTTTGGCAAGAACCATCACTGCCGTTTTTACTCACGGTGACAAGATGGGGTGCCAAAAACGACAGAGGCTGGCATCAAACGTCGCGCTTTGGTGAAAACTTAGTGTTGCAGCTAAACCTACCAGTAGAACACCAAAGGCTGTACAAGCAATACATCGATAAATCAGGCTATAGCTTAAACGGCCATTCCTGCCATCCAGTGCAGCAGCCAGATGCTAAAAACTTCAGAGAAACTCTTGCATGGTCAAGAATCGACTTGGACTTTGAAACTAATGAGGCATTGATTGAAGAGATTCAAAGCGATGCAGTGCGCGATGTGTTTGATTTAGCTAAAGAATATCGTGACTGTGGATGCCGTTATTGTGAACAGAAGCTCAATTACGTGCGTTGGTTTGATGCCTATCGTCTGGTATGGGCAGAAGCAATGTTGTGCGCAACCATAGAGTTCATTCATTTTGAACTAGGTATTGAACGAGTGTTTTTACACACCGCACGTTCAGGTTGGCAAGTAAAAAATATGGATGAATCCTGGCAACCACCAAGATCACTCTATTCGGACCTTCCGAAGAAATTTTGCTTCAAACAAACCTGGGCAGCGCCTGAGTTTTTACTACAAACACGCTGTTATCAACGTCTCATTCGAAAACAACCTGACATTGATTTCTATCAGCTTTCGCTCAATGAGTTGAACCAAAATGTCATACGACAACCAAGAATCTAAACAAGAAAGAAGGTAGGAGTAACATGCCACGTGTAATCGGAAATACCTTAGTGCCACGCAACCCTATTACCAAAACGTTGAGAAACCAGCGAGGAGGTGCACACACAGAATCACGCTCGGCAGTAAGACAGCAAAAAAGACAATCAATGCGTCAAGAACTCGGCGATTGGCGAGAAAAATTAGATTTTGAAAGGCGAGTTAGTGAGCGTTGAAATGCGCTTACTAATTCTTTTTGATAACAAGGATTTACTGGGTAATATTACCGAATAAGGATTTAATTTTCTGACGAGAAAGTAGATAATGGTGGTAAACGTTTACAGCCCATTATTTACGCACATGTCTGAAATTGGAATCAAGGATTTAGCAAAGCACTTAGGAATCTCAACGGCATCCGTATCTAGGGCTTTAAACAGACCACAGCGTGTTTCTGAAGGTATGCGCGAGAGAGTTCAAAAAGCGGCAGATCAATTAGGCTATAGAACTAACATGTTAGGCAGCAGCTTACGTACCTCAAGAACGCGTAATATTGTTGCCATTATTCCCGACCTTAGCGATACCTTTAACTCTGGTGTTATTAGATCAATGGAGGCCACAGCAGCCAAAGCGGGCTACTCAATTTTATTTGGAGACTCTCAAGGAATAAGAGCTAGAGAGATGCAATACGGTAGACTGGTGCAGCAAAAGCAGGCAGACGGTGTTATCTTTTTTAGCGCCCAGCCTCCTTTTGAAGAAAGTCTTCTAACATCAGAAAACTTTTCACCACCACCCATGGTGAGCTCTTGCGAGGTTATTTCCAAAGAGGGTCTTACTATAAAGAACACACAGATTCCGTATGTAACGATAGACAATGAGCTTGCTAGCGAAGAAGTCGTAACCCACTTAATTGAGCAAGGCCATACTCGAGTCGCCATCATTACTGGTACGTTAAATTCACCTAGTGCAACCCAACGATTGGAGGGCTACCGTGAAGCTCACAAGAAGAAAGGTTTACCAGTAGATGAGTCGCTAATTTTTGAGGGAGAATATACACTGGATGCTGGTGAAAACCTGACTCGTCATATCCTACAACTAAGAGATAGACCAACGGCAATTTTCTGTATGTGCGATGAAACCGCGCTGGGTTGCCTTTATACTCTAAGACAACAAGGATTTGCTGTTCCGGATGATATCGCTGTTGCCGGTTTTGACGACATTCGATTCGCCATGTACACCGACCCACCTTTAACCACGGTTGCCCAACCAGTGACTGAATTGGGTAAACGCTGTATAGAGATTCTTATCAGTCTAATCGAAAAACGACCAATAGAGGAATCTAAGGTAATCCTACCGCATCGCTTGGTCATCCGCGAGAGCACTGTAGTCCAAAAGTAGCTGTTTAGACAATGCAGGCGATACCCGAAATATCTATTAAACCGCTCGATAAAAGCAGTTTCGATCAAGACATCGTAGCCAGCAAAAAGCCTGTAGTATTAAGAGGATTGGTGTCCGATTGGCAGATCGTCAGACAATCAAAACAAGGGGTTGATAAGGCTTACGAGCATTTAATTCAACACGCAAACGAAACGCCGTGTTATACGGTTGTAGGTGATCCAAGCGTCAATGGCAGGCTGTTTTATTCTGATGACTTACAAGGCGTCAATTTTAATGCTGTCAACGCGCCTCTTAATCGAACCCTTACGCAACTCAAAAGCTTAAATTTAACCTCAGACCGGCACGCGATATCAATCCAAGCAGCGGCTGTTTCCGAGTGTCTGCCTGACTTAAGAAGTTCTTTAGATCTGCCAATACTAAGCTCCAATATTGAACCCACCATCTGGATAAGTAACAAATCACGTGTCGCAGCTCATTTCGATCTAAGCGATAACATTGCCTGCGTCACGACCGGCAAAAGACGCTTTGTTTTGTTTCCACCAGAACAAGTCGCTAATCTTTACGTAGGCCCAACATTGAATGCGCCGGGTGGTGTACCAATTAGCCTTGTAGATTTACAAAATCCGGACTTTAAACGATTCCCCAACTTTTCTATTGCATTAAAAAACTCCTACGTTGCCGAACTCGAACCCGGAGATGCGATATTTATACCTTCCCCTTGGTGGCATGCAGTCGAATCGCTGGAAAAGCTGAATGTACTTGTTAACTATTGGTGGAATGATCGAGTTGATGCCACTGGACCCAGCGCCAACAACGCGATGATGCTGGCGATGCTGACGATAGCAAATATGGACTCTCCTCAGCGTTTAGCTTGGAAGGAGTTTTTTGATTATTTTGTCTTTAAGCAAACAGGTGATCCTGCACGACATTTACCCGAGACGCTTAATGATCTTGCTACTGCAGTCACACCTGAACAGCGTCAAATGTGCTTCGACTTTTTGAAAGATAAGTTGTAATAGTTCAAGGTACCTTTAAGCAATAACAGATGGGCTTTCCACAGCCGTTTAATTGTGTGTCGGCAACCAGAAAGTGCGAAGACCATAGTCGCATTTTTGAGCAGAGCCATACTAACGTCGAGATTTGCTAAACATACTACCTCTAAGGCTTTCAGGCGATTCGGCATCCTCGAGTAATGTCGTAAACGTAACCAGACATGCTCGCTAGCCAATGCGTCGATAGCAAAATCAATTGTGCGCCAGCGACAGGTCTGGGTTTTAATAAAATTGAGTTACCTTAACTGGCTAAGGCATGCTCTTGTGTCATGGCTTCATCACTTTGGCAGTAATGACGAACAAAATCTACGTGATTCGGTAGTTGATGAATCAACTTTTCAACATCTCTTTCAATAGTACTCATAAACGCCGACAACTCATTTTTATCCATCATATTTACGATTGGATGATAGTCTTTTGGCATCATGCCCTGGCCAAGCATCACCTGTACCCAAGAATTTTCGCCGAACAGTTCAGTAGGCACCTTAAAGACTCTTCCGGTCTCTCTAAAAAGCTCTATTCGGTGGCGCAGTGAATCTGGAATTTCCATCGAGGCACAGTGCCGCCAAAATTCAGTGTCTCTGCGGTTGGTCACATGATAGTGCAGAACAATAAAGTCTCTGGTGTTCTCAATTTCCGCGGACATCTGGTGATTGAACTCGTCTATGTCGGCTTGCTGAATGCCATGATGCGGAAACATTTGTACCAAACGCGTTATAGCACGCTGTATCAGATGAATACTGGTTGATTCCAATGGTTCGATAAATCCAGAGGACAAACCCACCGCAACACAATTCTTGTTCCAATGCTTTCGTCTGGTGCCAGTTTTAAATTTAATAACTCGCGGATCGTTCAAAGTCGTTCCATCGACATTAGAAAGCAATGTTTCTACCGCCTCATCATCGCTCATATAGCGACTGCAGAAAACCAGTCCATTACCCACTCGTGTTTGCAAGGGTATTTGCCACTGCCAACCAGACTCCCGAGCAATAGAACGCGTATAAGGCACCGCTTCTCTAGTTGATTCAGTTTGTACTGCTACGGCTGAGTCACAGGGTAAAAAATGGGACCAATCGTCGTAACCAGTGTGCAATGCCTTTTCAATAAGCAGCCCTTGGAAACCTGAGCAATCTAAAAACAGATCCCCCTCTACTAACTGCCCACCCAGTAACTCAACGCTCTCAATATTTCCCGATAGCTGATCAAGATTAACATTGATAACCTTACCTTCGGTTCTCTTGGCACCATATTTCTCTGCGAAATCTCTAAGAAACTTCGCATAGAGACCAGCGTCAATATGATAAGCGTAGTTAAGACCATGATTTGGTGTTATCGCGAATTTATTACGCTGAGCAGCAACTAGTTCAGGACAATACTGTCCGTAATCTTTGGCCATACCTTCAGCTTGGGCTCGCATCCAAAAGTGCTGAAAACCAGCAGCCCAACAGTCCTTACCAGTCAGACCAAAGGAATGAATGTAGTCCTGACCGACGTCTCTCCAAGACTCAAAACTGATGCCAAGTTTAAAGGTGCCGTTTACCGACTTAATAAACTCTTGCTCGTCGATACCTATTAATTGATGAAGATTGATCAAAGTAGGTATGGTCGCCTCGCCCACGCCAACGGTAGGAATTAAATCTGATTCTATAAGTTCAATGCTGACAGCTGTTCCCAAGGTCTTAGCTAATGTGGCAGCGCACATCCATCCTGCGGTACCACCACCTACAATGACCACTCTTTCTATTTTGTTAGACTTTTGCTGTTTTTTGTTCATGGTTTACTCGCTATGCTCAACTTGGTTATTGGGGCAGAATCGGCTTATCGACTCTGAATCAAAATCCGGTTTTGCGTCGAATTAATTCGCGAACATTAGCGTGTGAGGCCAGTACCATGAACAAGGGCATTAAAAAGCCCTTTTCAGAAAATGTTTCTAGCACGTCACCTTTTAGAGCCTGCACAGCCTCTTCCTTTAAAGTGTAAAAACCAAGCATCTGTTTGGTGCTACCGTCATGTAAGTTCAACTCTAGAACAAATTGCTCAAGCAATTGGTGCTCGACTAACGCGGCAACAAAATCTTCAGTGTGTTGGTTTCCCTGGTGAACTCGCTCGAGAACGTCCATTTTCTTAGCTAGGAATTCTGTCGCGGATCCATCAGGATTAAACAACTTGTGTCCATCGGTCTTACTGATTCTTGGTGAAGCAGGGTCCATAGTGACCACCATCGAAGACTCAGCTTTAGAATCCTTTTTTTGAGAGTCATTGGCTTTTGCTTTACCTATGAAAAATGGTTGTTTTTGCAGCATCATGGGAACGTAATCACCGTCCCATCCATCTTTGTTTAGAAACAGATTCTCGCTTGGCTCCAAACCAAATAGAGCTACTGCATAAAAAGCCCCTGTTTGAGGGTTCTTTTGAAAAAATATCGGAAATTCTGATTGAATATCTCTGAACTCGGTCGTGAAGACCATAGAGCAATTAACACCAGTCTCGAATTCAGTGGTGAAATCATCGACGATTCGAAGATCAGCATGATCACGATGATTTAGAAGTACGTGTTGTTGCATTGTAAACTCCCAAAACAAAAAAATGGCCCCAACTGAGGAGAGAGCTGGAGCCTTTTAAAACTCTCTGGGCGAAATCAACCTCCGCCCAGAGAGTACCTTTCCAGAGGAGGAATGAGTCTAGAAAGAATAGCGGGCACCAATTGCGTATCTGGCTCCCTGTTGAGTTGCACTTAGCAACTGCGAAGTAGACCGACCATAGGTCGAGGTTGTTTCGTCAGTCACATTAATGCCCTCTAGAAAGAACGTAAGCTGGTCATTAAAATTATAACTTGCTCTCACGTCCCACTGACCATATGACTCAACATATGTCGGGCCTAAGCCTACGTTTGGCTGGGATGTTCCATCAAGAAAATCGTCACGCCAATTGTAAGCGACTCGAAATTGCATTTTCTCGTTTTCATAGAAACCAACGAGGTTTGCAGAATCACTTAACCCAGTGATAACAAACTGCTCTTCGAGACTGGCGTTATCGTACGCAATATCGCCATCAACAAACGTTGCGTTAGCCATTATCCCAAAGCCGGTATCACCAAAGGTTTTTTGGATCGCGACTTCCCAACCATCAACACTTGCTTCTTCTTGGTTGATTGGTGTCTCTACATCAAACACTGCGGCCACGCCGGTTGCAGGATGAATCAAGTTCGGGAATAAAACTTGGTCTTGCAGAATTCCTGTGCCGATAAAGTTGGAAACGTCCTTACTAAAGTATCCAATCGCAGCATAGTCGGTTTCGTTCATATAGTATTCAAAAGAGATATCTATATTCTTTGACTCAAACGGTAGCAAATCTGGGTTACCAGCATTACCGGTTCCCTCGCCATTTACTCTGGTCAGACGACCAATAGTCAAACCACCTTGAATATCAACAAAACTAGGTCGAGTGATGGTTTCGCTATAAGAGAAGCGACCAACTAAATTATCTGTGATACCGAGTTTAAGATCTAGATTTGGCAACAGTACGTCATACTCACCATCTAACCTAGTAAAATCACTAATTGGATTACCAGAGGCATCTACCGCAGGAATGACAGGAAATTCGTTGAAACCTTCTTGTACGATTCGGTCGTAGACTGGTACCAAGGCAGCTGAATCAACTTCAGTCTCTTCGTATCTCAAGCCAGCATTAATCGATAGAGGCATATCACCGATGGTCATTTCTGTGTCATAAGAAACATACAATGCGGTGGTGTCTTCTGTTGTTCTACGGTCTGTGTCAAACACGCTTGTTGGACATAAACCGTTACCACAGTCACCTTGTGTCGAGTTCGTTGCCCCTAAATCCACGGTGCGCTGAATCAAGTCACGCAAATCATATTCGAAGAACACTAACTGACGGCGCGGATCATCTGAACCAAATTGGTCAAACCTACCTGCGCCGGAAGCAGGAGTTAGCAAGTCAGCTATGTCTCCAATTTGTGTGGTGCCACCCCAATCGTTACGCTGAACAATTGAAGATGCCGAACGATTGTTGACTTCAGTTAACTGAACACCAAAGTTGATACGACTAGTGTCAGAGAAGTCAAAACCACCTCTCAATGAAGCCTGATCAATTTCCATACGATCGAAACGATTTTCGAAGGTACTACCAGTCACAATAAAATCCTCAGGGGTTGGTGCATTACGCAATCCAAGGTTCAGTACAGGGACATCCCCATCAATAATGAGCGTAGTTTGATCACGAGTAAAAGCAGACGCTGCTAATTGATTAAAATCACCTAATTCGCTAGCTGGAGTTCTCTCAGCTGTTGAATTGTGATAATCAAGCTCCAGACTTAAGCGATCGCTTACTTCCCATTCTAGATTTATACCAACCGATTCATTCTCAGTTTTACGTGCATAATCACCCGCTTTCAATGTGAAATCTTGATTAAGCAGATCTTCAGTGTAGATCAAAGGAGTCGCGATGGACGCTCCGTCAAATTGAGTAGACTGGTTACCAAAGTTGAACCACGCTGAATAATCAGTGAACTTAGTCGCCACTTCATTTTCTGAGTAAGTGTAATCTGCTGTTGCTCTCAAGCTTTCAGTAGCCTGCCATTGGAGTGTTAACTGCCCGTTAATACGGTCACGAGAATATTCGTTGAACGTGTAACCTGTTTGTTGCGGCACACCATAGACGTCACCAGCACCGGGACGATTGAGTTGGTTTCCATTGGTTGGAACGGTTCCCCAGTCACCAGATAGATTGTCACCCTCGAAGGTTCTCCAGCCGTTTACATAAGCGTTGTTATCGCCGCTATCGCGCTCTTGAACACTGGCAGAAATAGCAATACCGAAAGTATCATCTGCAAAAGTGTTACTGTAGATACCCGATAGCTCCGGCGTGAAATCACTACCAGTCGTCGTGGAAGTGTCACTCAAGGCTTTAAAGGCCACTACCGATTTTAGACCAGGGCTCTGTAACGGTTCAGTGGTCTGAATATTGATACTTGCACCAATACCACCACTAGGAACATCTGCTCGACCAGTTTTGTAGATTTGTACGCCTGCCACACTCTCTGACGCCAAGTCAGCAAAATCAAAAGAGCGACCCTCGTAAGTTGGCATTTGACGACCGTTCAACGTTACTAAGTTAAACTGCGGACCAAAACCACGAACCGTTACTTGACTACCTTCACCACGAGTTCGGTCAATGGACACACCGGTGATACGCTGGAGTGACTCCGCTAAGTTGGTGTCAGGGAAAACACCCATGTCTTCCGCTGAGATTGCATCTACTACACCGCTGGAGTTGCGTTTTATATCTTGCGATCGCTGTAGACTGCTACGAATTCCAGTCACAACAATTTCTTCAATCGACGAATCTTGAATCGCATCTTGGGCTATTGCAGTTTGTGACGGAAGAGCCACACCGCCAACCATCAAGCTAACCACAGCAGCAATCGGCGTGGCTTTCATTTTTGTTATAGCCCGCTCCGAACCGAATTTCTGGTCGCTCGAGAGCCGGGATTTCTCTTTGCTCATAACATCATCTCCTAAGATAGTGTGTTTCATTATTAATTATTTGGACCTGCACTTATTTTGGTAATCGTTTACCAACTGCTTCTTAAAAAAAGCCGCAAGCTCAAAAGGCTTACGTGCAAATTCTTTCTGTAGTTCTAATTGACTAACAATACACAAACGGTAAACGTTTGCCAACTATAAAAATGCTATTTTTGATGTTTTTAAGTTCAATCATCATTAAATTTAACCGTCTCGCGCGGCTCAGGAACTAACACTGTCAGTCACTAAGCCGTCATTCCTAATTTCGTATTGACATTAGAGCTTGCAATCAGCCTGGAGTACCATTTAGCGCTCTCTTTAGCCACCCGCTGCCCTGTAGAAAAATCGACATAATGTAAACCAAAGCGTTTGGAATATCCCATCGCCCATTCAAAGTTATCCATCAAAGACCAAGCAAAGTAGCCTCTCAAATCGACGCCACAACTCATTGCATTCGAACATTCCTCGATATACAAAGCCATAAAATTTTGACGCTCTTCATCATCCACTCTACCCTCTTTGATGGTATCGTCATAAGCACATCCATTCTCAGTTATGTAGATAGGTGGGTTTCCATAGCGTTCGGCTATCCATTTTAAAAGTTTACTACAGCCCCATGGCACCACTGCCCATTGCATATCCGTAAGCGCCCATTCTGGATCCACTGAAAGTTGCACACCTTGATCTTCACTTAAACCACCATTGCCAAACACACTTAAATTTTCGCTACTTCCATGCTGTTTTGCCGCGTACATGGTGGTGTAATGATTCAACCCAAAGAAGTCCGAAGAGTGTTTTAAGAGCGCTTTCTCTTCATCGGTAAATTTTGGTAATCGATTACCAACACGCTCGCGCATACACTGAGGATAGTCGCCTAAATATATTGGATCTGCAAACCAACCTAGAAAGAATTCCAGTGCAATCTGGGCTGCTTTTTTATCCTCTCGTGAGTGGGTTTTCGGCTCACGCCAGTCACAATTATTAGTAATACCTATTTGTCCTTTTTGCGTTTCTAGAAATTTATTACGGTAGACATTTACTGCTAAAGCATGGGCCAAGAGTAAATTGTGAGCCGCTTGATATGGTTCAGAGTTAGACTGTCTACCAGGAGCAAAGACACCTTGGCCATACCCAAGTACTGCAACTACCCAGGGCTCGTTAAGCGTAATCCAATTTTTAACTCGATCACCAAACAGCTCAAAGCACAAATTTGCGTAGTCAGCAAACAGGTCGGCTGTTCTGCGGTCTAACCAGCCATCAGTTTCAACTTCGATCGCATCGGGAAGATCCCAGTGATACAAGGTGACCCACGGCGTTATTCCATGCTTCAAACACTCGTCAATCAAGTTATTGTAAAAGTCTACACCACTTTGATTCAACGAGTCTGTCTTCCCGTTGGGAAGCAAACGAGACCAAGATATCGAAAATCGATACGCTTTCACGCCCATATCAGCCATCAAGGCTACGTCCTCTTGATAGCGATGGTAGTGATCACAGGCTACATCACCCGTATCTCCGTTAAACACTCTGCCATGCTGTTGACAAAAGGTGTCCCAAATAGAAGGACCGCGACCATCAACAGCAGCCGCGCCTTCTATTTGGTACGCGGACGTTGCAGTCCCCCAAATAAAGTCCTTTGGAAATTTCTTACCTAACTCAATCATACTTCTCTCACGCTTGGTAAGTTGTCGTACCAGCTAAACTTCAATATCAATGATGTAATGATGGCGATAGTGGCACATAGCGTGATCGCCATCGGTTTCTGTAACACGATGTAAATCGGCAGTATCACCAAAGATGTTTGCCAAATAACACCAACTAAAACATTAAACATATCTCTGCGAAAACCTGTATTTGGCTCAAACGACGGGTCCTCGCTAATTACCTTTTCTTTGATCGGCCCCCAAAAGCCCCATGGGCGAACCCGCTTATAAAAGCGCTTCAATGTGTCCTCTTCTACTGGAGCCGAGCTTAGCGTGCCAATAACACAGCCAATAATCGATAGAACAAGCATTAATGGAAATGTATACAAGTCAAAGACCCCTTCGAATATGTAGCGGAAGGTCAGAGCCGGCACTAAGCCGAATACCATACCCCAGAAGAATCCATTGCCATTGAATCGCCACCAATACCATTTCAAAACATTGGCAGCCACATAGCTTCCGTACAATCCAGATACTATCCACTGCACCACATTATTGACGTCACCTGCGAAAAAACCCATGACCATACTGATCAGCACCATGACGATGCCTGCGACCCAATTCATTCGGGTAATTGACGTATTTGAAGCCTCTGGATTAACGTGCTTTAAATACACATCATTGACTAGATAAGCTTGCGTAGCGTTCAAGGTGCCCGCAAAAGTCGACACAAAAGCAGCCAATAAACCAGCTAATAGCAAGCCAAGCACACCTGTCGGAACAAATTCGTTGATCGCAGAAGGGAGTATTTGTTCAAAATCAATCTCACCAGCGACCATCAGATCCAGCTTGTCAAAATTTAGCACTGCAAGCACTGCAAACCCGGCTATCATAAAGTAGCGAAGCGGCATCAATATCACACTCACTGAACCGCTCATCAATGCCGCTTCGCGAGGAGATCGAGCCGATAAAATCTTTTGCATATCGTAGGTGGGAGCTGGTCCAGCTAGACTCACTAACACTCCTTTGAAGATGACCATCATAAAGAAAATCTGAAACAAGCCAAAATTGTCGCTCGCGATTCGCTCGTTAACCTTAGGCATAACCTCTGACCAATCAATTGCCGGCCCAGCCCCAAAGAAAGGTGTCAACCAAGCGTCTGGAACAGGTAGACCAGCGCTCTGATTTAATGCCGTCATAGCAATAACACCCACTATGATGGCCGACACTGCCATCAGAAAAAACTGAATGACATCAGCCCATACAATACTCATCATACCGCCGAGTAGAGAGTAGAAAATTGCGAAACAACTCAATATCACCCCGTAAAAATGCGGCACATACTGAGGCGGCAGATCAAAAAACAAATAGGGACTAACCGTCTCCCAAGGAAGGAAGATCTCGACAAACTTACCAATACCGATAAAGCCATAGGCGAGGTAACCTAAACCCAGCAATATTGCAAATACCACAATCACAGTGTGAGATAGTTCTGCTCCCCGCTCGTTGCCAAAGCGGGTATTTATCCATTCCGCTCCCGTACTTACGTTTGAGCGACGTAACCAAATCGATAAAAATACCATTAAAAAGATTTGATTGAATACGGGCCAAAGCCACGGAATCCAAGCACTTTTTAATCCATACACGAATAGAAGTGTAACCAGCCACATCGTACCGGATATATCGAACATACCTGAGGCATTGGATAGGCCCAGCATATACCACGGTAATGAATTACCACCCAGCATGTAGTCTCTTTTTGATCTTTCGGCACGCTTTTTTAGATATACACCGATAAAAATAGTACTCATCAGGTACGTCAAAATTATCGAGATGTCTAATATTGATAAATTCATAACAAAGCTCGTTTTAGGCGGTTCAATAAACGCTGCGACCATTTAATCATGGTTCTTATTGGAAACGGAAAACGTTTACCTAGGTAGTTTTAGACTCAAATACTACAGTCTTTTGCCTTACAGCTATTAGCAGTCTACACAAGATGGCAAACGTTTACCATTATTAATTTCAATGATGAGCCAATTTGAACCAAACTTTTGACCCCGAATCGCTACAATACCAAGGCAAAATGGCAACTAATCTGTCACTAAAGCAATTCCCTTTCGGTTAAAATAAGAGGTTGTTCTTTATATTCGGTCTCAGCAAAACCATGACTTTTATCAAAAAACTTAATCAAGCCTGGGAGGTGAATGATTCACTCCTGTGTGTTGGGCTCGACCCCAGCTGGGAGAAAATTCCATACCACCTGAAAAATGCTGACTACCCCATATTTGAATTTTGCAAACAAATCGTGGATAAAACTCATGACCTAGTCTGTGCATACAAGCCCCAAATTGCTTACTTCGCAGGCCTGTCCGCAGAAGATCAGTTACAAATGATTTGTGACTACATACGCGATACTTACCCTCACCTACCAATAATATTAGATTCTAAGAGAGGTGATATCGGTAGCACAGCGGCTATGTATGCAAAGGAAGCATTTGAACGTTTTCAAGCAGATGCAGTCACAATCAATCCCTACATGGGTCACGATTCAGCTAAGCCCTTTCTAGAATACGCTGATAAAGGCGTTGTGCTACTTTGCCGAACCTCAAATCCTGGCGCATCCGACATACAAGACTTAGAAGTAAACGGTGTCCCGGTTTATGAAAAAGTCGCCACTATGATCAGCGAGCAATGGAACGATAATGGTAATTGCTGTCTCGTTGTCGGCGCAACCTGGCCAGAGCAAATGCGGCGATTACGAGAAATCACAGGTGATATACCCTTTTTAGTACCCGGTGTGGGCGCTCAAGGAGGTGACGTAAAGGCAATACTTGCAGCCGGGCAAACTAACAACGGCACGGGGCTAATTATCAATAGTTCTCGGGCTGTTATCTACGCCGATAATGGCCAAGAATTTGCCCATGCAGCGAGAACAGTGGCGATGGCAACCCGGGACCTCGTCAATCAATATCGAGGTTGAGAGCCAAGATTGTGAAGACTATATCCGAAGCCACTATTAAGCAGTTAGCCGGTGATCAAGCCTTCACTCGGGGCCTAAAGCTCTACAATCAAGGTCGGGTTGGTGAACTTTCAATAAACGGGCATGAAATAAAGGCCGTTGTGCAAGGCAAGGTCCCTTACACCACCACACTTCATCACACCTCTAAAGTATTTGAAGGTAGCTGCACCTGTCCAGTTTCTGATGGCTTTGAATTTTGCAAACACTGTGCAGCGACTGCCCTAGCTTATTACTATCAAACTCAGACAAATCAAGAAATCGCAGAAATCCAAGGCGATGAGCGCATCAACGCCTACTTGTACACACTGACAAAGAAGCAACTTGCCGACGAGTTAGCCAGACTGATTAAGCATGACAAGGAACAAAGCGACCACTGGGCATTAAGAGCCGAACTCGCAAGTGGTCAGCTGTCTCCAGCCCTAGTTCGCAAACACATTACCAAAGCGATACCCTATAAACCTTCGGGGCTGTGGCGTTTTAAAGAGGTCGAAGCTTACTTTGACAAAGCCAACTCTGACCTTTCACTGCTTGGCGATGCAATTAAAACTCAATTACCTGAGTCGGCTTTTAAACTGATTACGTACGCCGCCCAGAGATTCGAAAAAACACTTAGAAACATCGACGACAGCAACGGCTATAGACTAGAGACTGAGAAACGTCTGGTCGAACTCTTCAATAGTATTATTGGCATTGGACACTGGTCGTTGAAAAGCAAAATAGAAGCTCTTACCAATCTAATTTTAGACCCTGATTTCACTTATGATTTTCTGAATGTGCCATACGCACAGCTCAAGGATATTGGTGACGACGGTTTCAATGAGATTTGTAAAACAGTTGAAAAGGCGTGGCAGCTATTAGAACTGCCTGAGGAAAGGTTTGGGCAGGAGTACACATACTACTCTCGGCTTGAAAATATGCTAGTCGAACAAACGCACGATAACGATGACCAAGACAAAGAACTTCAAATTCTGGAACGTGGCGCACTACATATTGAACGGTGCCTAGAGCTAGTCTACTTGTGTATTGAATACCAACAACTTGATCGTGCCGAGAAATGGCTGCGCTTTTCAGAACAACTTAAAAGGCTCACTATTCACGAGATCTACGATATCGAAACAGCACAAATAGCACTATGGAAGGCCCTGGGTGAAAACAAACTGGCTACGCAAGCGCTCTGGGCTCGGTTTGAAGAGAGCGAAGCAAGAATAGATTTAGAAAAACTATTGAAGGTAGTCGACGATGATTTACCTTGGGTTGACCGCGCCATCAAAATGTTGGGTGGACGGATTGACCCAGCTGACAAACAGTCTAAGACACAAATAAGAGCGGAAACACTCGCACGCATTTACATCGACAACGGTTACATAGATGAAGCCAAACAACTGCACAAAGTTTTTCCATTACGCTCTGAAGCCATTCGCTATTTGGTGAGTAAATGTGACATAGACACTGTCTCTATTGCTCTTATCGAGGAAGCCGTCAATCAAATACTAAAGATGGCTTATCAAAACGTCTACCAAGAGGCGGTTTCTGTACTGGACCACCATTTTAATCGCTGCCCAACTGAACTACTGGATGAATACAACAACATGGTTCGACGAGTCTACAATTTTCCAGAAAACAAACGTAAAACCAACTTCATAAAGCTACTGAAAGAAGCGTTTGCTGATATTTTTGACAGCTAAATCTTCTCTGCCTGATCTTGTAACTTTTCTATAATAGAATTGAGTTGTTTGATTTCACGATCACTAAGACAGGTTATCAAACTATCTTCATAGTCATATGAGATTGGCACGATTTGCTCATAAACCTCCTTGCCCGTACCTGTAAGCTCTAAGTTTTGGCGTCTACGATCATGTTCATCTACATGCCGTGTGATTAAATGACGAGCCAACAATTTTTGCACTGCTCGACTGATCATAGATTTTTCGATTTGTGTTTTATTAGAAACTTCATCAGCTGAAGCTCCCGGATACTCACCCAACACGGCCATGATCCGCCACTCTGTAATCGTTAAGCCAAACTTATCTTTATAAGCTTGAGCTATCACCATGCTAACGCGATTTGACAGAATTGATAAGCGGTATGGCAAATATTGTTCAAGAGTTAATACACTTGAACGCGCTTGTTTCGCACTCATATCTAACTAGCCTCTAATCTAAGTGCTATTAGTAATAACCCAACCATACTAGGACTAACATGAATTTAAAAGTAAACAAGTTAATATCCTTTATTTCGATCTGTTTAATCTGTCTAGGCATGATTTCATGCACACAAGAAACACAAAACAAACTCGGGCGAGCCGTACAAAACTGGACAGGCACAAATGGTGTCTTGGAGATCTATGCGGGAGACAAGTTAGTAAAACGCTTCCTTGAAATCGATAAACTCACTACTGCAGACTCAACACAGGGCAGCCAAGCAAGGCCATATAGATTTGGGTATGGTGTACTGGATGCCAACCTAAACAACAAAGTCGACTCTAACGAGCGAAAGGTATACTTCGAATTCAGTGACTATTCGACTTCTTACGTTTTTTTTGAGAGTCCATAGCAAAGCAGACCAACAGCGAGGGTCGAAAACCTACCCTCTATTCTGACTTTACTACTTACTGATGAATGCGTTAAAGCTACAGCTGTGATCAGTTTTTACAAGAAGGCGATGATAAGTACGGTATCTATAACTGATTCTTCAAGACCATTTACTACAAACAGCTACCGTATTAAGTTAAATTTTGATGGTCACAAGACTGGATTTTGCAACAAGGTAATCAACTGGGTTAGCGTTCGATTCAATCTCAAACTCGAACATCGCCTCCTTTCAGTTTAAAGAGCAAGCCGGTTAATGATATGTTGAAATCAACCTCGAAACAGACTTCAGCCCTTGACAAGCTTAGATGTGCTATCTGTTTGGATTACGTGGTTTATATTGAGTCGCACAGTAAGCTCTTGTAACTTCCTTGCTACGTAATTTGATGTGTTTGGTTTTACGTCCAGATACCCTTTTTCTCCAAAGCTTGAAAGTCGTAGACTTCATCGAGCTTCGCATTATTCGGATTACCTGAGCCTCACTGAAGCCATAATTGTGCTCAATCGCCTCGAAAGGAGTTCGATCTTCCCAAGCCATTTCGATAATGCGTGACTTAACCTCATCGCTCAATTCATTCATAACTAATTTATTGTCCAGCTTCATAGGCTTGCCTAGACGTATATTTGGTTTAAGACAGACGGTTCAACTGTTGACCGATCGCTCAGCACGGTTACTCTTGATCACAGGGAAATCTCGCCAACAACAAAAAGCGTTCATTACCACTTGGTAGAGCTAGTAGCTAGCATCTCCCACCGTAGCTAAATCCAGTTCTAGTTTAAATGTCATTTCACTGGTCTTAGTGAGTGACGGCAGCCATCGACCCTGAGTTTAGTTCATTTTAGTGCAACCCGCATGTCTATATTGTGCAAGCCTGCGTACAACCATTTTGAACCCTACCTAGCTCCCTAAAACCACATAGGCCCAATAAATGACTATTAAATGATTAACAACAAAGTCAACGATACAAGCATGCTTTTACCTAATCCTATTTGTCACCTTGTAGCTTAATATCAAGCCGAGTTTCCGATCACAGCATCACACTTGATCATTTTCCAAACAAAACCGACGGAGCTACTCGTTATAACTATATTCGATTTAAGATGTACTGCCATACCCTCATCACTCGAATTTAACTCGCTAGCGATGAGGAGACCTCTAGCACAGCTCTCGACTCCCAGTTAGTTAAGTAACAGTGTACACTGTCCGCCGAAGTCCAGGTTTTTCACCCACGTTATGCGAGTAGGAGTGGGCGTGAGTGGCCAAACTTAAAATTGATCAAGGAAACAACATGAATAAAATGACGATAAAGGTTGCCGTTGTAACCATCATGCTGCAGGTGAGCTTAATTAGCCAGTCTATCGCCTGTACTGGCATATCTTTGCAAAGTTCTGATGGATCAGTGGTTGTTGCACGTACGGTCGAGTGGGCTTTAAGCGATGCACAACACAACAAGATGATGATTTTTCCAAGGAATAAGTTGTTTAGAGCAAAAACACCAGATGGATTGAATGGCAGACAGTGGAATGGACGTTTCGGATTTATTTCAATGACCGCGTATGGCCAGCCTTTCGGACCGGATGGAATGAATGAAAAGGGGCTATATGTGGGAATGTATTATTTACCGGAATACGCGAGTTATAGCACATACACGCCTGAGCAGGCTGACTCGTCAATGAGTGTAGGAGATTTTATGCAATGGATGCTATCTTCTTTTCAATCCGTCAATGAAGTAAAAAGTAATTTAGATAAGATCAGAGTTATAAACGTCGATGATCCTAGTTTTGGTGGTGCACCCTTACCATTTCATTGGAAGGTCGCTGATCCGAGTGGCGAGAGTATTATTATTGAAATCGTGGATGAGGGAAAAATAAAAATCTACGACGCGTTTCTGGGAGTGATCACTAATTCTCCAACCTATGATTGGCATCTTACTAATCTTAGGAATTATATAAAATTAGCTCCCAATCCCAGTAAATCTGTGACCATTGACAAACTCGATCTCACTCCGTTGGGAGCTGGCTCAGGAATGAAAGGATTACCGGGTGACTATACACCCACATCGCGTTTTATCAGGGCCGCAGCGTTAACCGCGACTGCGCGTCCGTTGGCACATTCGGACGATGCTATTTTTGAGGCATTTCGTATCTTAGATAGCTTTAATATCCCTCTTGGTGCGGTTGCGTCTCCCGAAAATATTGCGAAAGATATTGAAAGTGCTACCCAGATCACCTCAGCCTCAGACCTCAAAAACAAACGCTACTATTTTCATACAATGAGCAATCGTCAAGTTCGTATGATTGATTTGAGCACAATAGACTTTGCTACTGTTAAAGAGCAAGTCATTGATGATGACGCTGGCAGAGAACATGAAATCAGACAAATACATTTGAAATAGTGTTCTCTGAGCATTGTGGTTTTAACTCACTTATTAAACGGATAAAAAGATCTATGTTCGCGCTATGGCCTTGCTACTTCGAGCAAATCGAAAATTAATAGGACTTGATAGAATCTTCTCTAAAACAACGACAGCTAATATTTTCCCAAACATAACATGAACAAAAGCAAAAAAGCTTAGATGCTGAAGGTGTCAAAGAATCCTCTATCACTAACAACTACTATCCCCTATCACTAACAACTACTATCCCCTATCACTAACAACTACTATAGATAGCTGCAACATGACCAATAGGTTCTTGCGGTCACCTAATCTATCAAAACGCACTAAACTTGTTTGGACTATGCGATCGAACTAATTGAAGTTTTGAGTGCAAATTAGAAGATAGAGACGCTTTTATGGGAAACGCGTTAATAGGCTTAAGCACCTAAAAATACGCCGTCTTAGCTGCTGAGCTCCCGCGCCGCGTTGAAAGCATGTTTCCACATTCATTTAGCAGAATCGCAGCAATCGCATGTCGTGATTGTGTAACTATTTAGGGTGCCCACTCTCCACTCATAGATTCCTAAATTAGCGTCGAAAAGGTGTGCGCATGTTTTCAAACATATCTCCTTGATTTAACCATTTTTAATGGCCGTCAGACACTGGTTAAATACGCCCAAGCCTTGTATGTACCGATTGCATACATAGAGCCAATAAACACGCAAATACCAGAACTAACAAGCCAAAAACTGAAACTGTTGTCTGGAAACATCGGCATGATGCCGACGAATGCCACGCCACGCAAAATATAAAGACTCGATATGGTGCATAAACCAAGTTTTAAGAATGACAGCTTGGCAATTACTTTTGCACCTGATAGCGCGTATAAGGCCCAAATAAAAAGTACCACAACAATCGAGGTCGTCACCACTGTTGGATACCAATGACCCTGCTCAGCTAAAACAGCCATGTGCTCACCTGCACCAAAAAAGCGATACCAATCGCCACCAAAAATGACGCAACCTAAATGAGCAAGCGCTGCGACGGCACTACAAATTGCTCCTACAATTAAGAATTTATTTATAGTTTCGGATGAGTTCATAAACATCTAAAGCGTAAAACTCTAGCTTCTCGAAGGTCGTATACTTTTTTAATAAAAAGGTCACCCCTTTACTAGGGACGGATGTATTAACTTATCGGCTTTTCTACTCTCTCTCAATCTTTCTTGATAATAGATCCTCACATTTCTCGCCCTGTTATCTAAAATTCGTTGGACTGGGTAACGATAAGCTGAGTCAAAATAAGCAAGAAAACACGTTCACGTTGAAAGATTTCCTCATTCGTTTGTCATTACCGAGAAGCAATGAATGCATAGCTTACTATCAATTTAGTCGAATTTCTGATCAAAAGATAAGGAATCGAGGACGTAAATTCTTTAAGTAGACTTAGGTCCGTTACACGGCATAAGAGTATTAGCGCCAAACACGCTAGTGGTTTCTGTTTTAAGTCTAATTTCTGTCATTTTCTTGATTTTCCAATAACTTAGTTAACCTCTTGATCGTACTAGCCTGAACTATAATTGCGATCACAAGCAGTAAAGGAAACATCAAAAATAGTAAAGAACTGTATTCAGCTATACTTTCGAAAGAGCCCTTAAAGCCCGGATGCTCTTCACGTAATATGCTGTAGCTGATGTTGTTAGAATCCAAGGTCTGCTGCAATAGTGGGTCGCGATTTAGACCAAATGGACCCTTTGCACCATAAGCTTGATCATCGATTTTATAAGTAACTTCGATTTCACCAGTAAACTTATATATCGTGACGTCGGAAATCGATTTATTCTTTAAATGATCAATAAAGGTTTTATATTCTACGATTTTCAAGGATCCTACCTCATGGACTTTAGATATTGCTTTACCTATTTAAAAGCGCGAACCTGCTCCGAAGAGCCTAGCTTGTTGAATTGAAACAGCTGTAGTTACTTCGCCGATATCCTACGATTTAATCTTAGGGTGATCGGCTAATTTAACGGCTTTAAGCTTAAATGCCAAGGTGTAACCATGATAATAACGTTTCTTGTTTGACCCATGCGGAATAGCATCTCGATAATGATTGTTACCATCAACAAAATAAACATCAGCTTAGGCAAATATTATATATTCTCAATCGCAGATCGAATTACTGAAGACTGTCATCTAGCCGGCTAAAGAGAAAATTGAGCCCACTCTTGTCCCTGTTATTATCAGCTGCGATGACATTACCATACGGTCCATAGATCTCTATATGAGGCGTTCCATAGAACTGATAGATGTCGCGAATTTTGTCTTGCCTTCGACGCCATTCTTTCCCGGTTAAACCATCACTGGTCGGAAACTTAATACAACCACTAAATGTCTTCACTTTTTTATTACTACATCTTTTCTTTTTTTAATGAAGTTGTTAAATCGTCTATCAAGTTTTGTACATGTTGAGCAGTGAACACTATATATCTCAACTATCGTATATTGACCCTCCTCTGCGAGATCTGACAGGTTTCTCTCTGAATCAAAAAGCTCGCCAATCTCGTAAAGCTCTATTGATGGCCCTTTTCTGTCCTCTATTAAAGGAGGTTTTGAATAGACCACTGAAGAATTTTCTTCTTCTGTGTCAGCTAAAAAATATAGCCAAAAAAAGCTAACAGACCAATGACGATATAACTTACTTTCATGTTATTTTTTCAACTTAATAATTACTTCAGCGCCTCTAGCGTTCACTTACACCGTTTACCATAGAAAAATCACGCCCTATGATAGTATTAAACCTCGATCCCAAGGAGCTAGTAGAGCCAAAACCATAGTATGGCTTTGCTTTATGGTTTATGCGTGAGATAAAACCATGAATGACCACACCGTATTATTAGCCCAGTTCTTCAGATTAAAAGGGTAAAACATTTTGTGATAGAGCCAAGGAAGGTATTTTTTGCAGTTTTGATGTATGTTTTAAGTTCTTGGAGTGGTTGATGTCGATCTATTTTTTGGGCTTGTTTTTTCTAAGTCTTAATACCCCTTCCTGAGAGGTTGAGGCTACTAGAGTGCCATTTTGATCATAGACTCTGCCATTGGCTAGACCTCGCCCGTTACCAGTTGATTGCACTCGGCATTGGTAAAATAGCCAGTCGTCAGCTCTGAACGGTCTATGGAACCAGATTGCATGGTCGATGGTTGCAAGCAACACTTTTTCGTGACGTTTTTGCATGTTTGGTTCATCAAGGCCATGCGGATTTAGCGTCGAAAGTAAAAGGCCCATATCTGAAATATATGCTAGCACTGTATGATGACAGGTAAGGTCATCGGGCAGCGGATGTTTTGCTTTCATCCAGTATTGAACGCAGTCTTCGTGTGTGCGTTTGTGTTTTGGTAAAAAGTGTACGTCAAAGTATTCGTTTTGAAAGTTGTGCTCTTCGGGTATTTTTTGCTCTAAAGCTTTGTGTAAGGCGTCTATGGGCGGGGTCCATTGTCGGTAGAAGTCTAGGCCCTTCTCTTGTTTTTGAAACGAAGCAGACAAGTGGAAGATTTGACGACCGTGTTGTATCGCTACCACTCTTCTCGATGAAAAACTGCCACCATCCAAGCTGCGATCTACTTCATAAATAATGGGCGCATTTACGTCACCGCGCAGAAGAAAGTAAGCGTGTGCCGAATGGATCGTACGATCTGGTGCAATAGTGTTATAGGCCGCTTTAATGGCTTGCCCTAAAACTTGTCCGCCGTAGACCTGACCTGTTTTTAAATCTTTGCTTTGGCCGCGATATAAATTTAGGTCTAGAACTTCGCAATCCATGAAGTCCAATAGTGGGCTTTGATGTTTAGTCATAATGATACAGAACTTATTGTTAGAGCCGGACTGATCGCTACTTCGCTACAGTATCGCTTAGGGAAATAGGTCTATTTGAGAAATAAAGAGATGTATTTTAACAGAGTAGGGAAAGAGTGGTGCCACGGATATTTTAATCCGAGCACCACTCTCCCAACCCCTGTGCTGATTGGCTTCAAGCAAGCAAATCCCTCGACTGGACCCTCTTTATAACCCCATACATTGAGTTATTCCTCGCTACAATACGCTTGCGTTTCAGACCCAACCCGAGAACGCTTACAGCCTATCATGAGAAACTTAAACAGTACGTTTCTGCTTGCTCAAAGAGTCACACGTTCTGCGCAACGTGCTAGTCAATCAACGAATACAAGTATAGTTTCTAATGAGTCTGAATGAATCACCCCGAAGGGGTATATTATAAGTTGTTTACAATTTTACTATTTGTCTATACATCGTAGCCCAAGATCGGCGCTAACCAGCGCTCTGCGCTCATGGTATCCATACCTTTGCGCTCGGCGTAGTCTATAACCTGATCTTCTTGAATACGAGTGACCGAGAAGTATCGGGATTCGGGATGCGCAAAGTACCATCCACTGACAGCAGCCGTAGGCAGCATGGCAAAACTTTCGGTGATGGTCATGCCTGCATTTTCCTCGGGCTTTAGCATCTGCCAAAGTGTGGCTTTTTCAGTATGGTCAGGGCATGCAGGGTAACCAGGCGCCGGACGGATGCCGCGGTACTTTTCTTTGATAAGCTCTTCGTTACTTAGCGATTCTTGAACTTCATAACCCCAGAATTCTTTTCGCACACGCTCATGCATTCGTTCAGCAAACGCTTCGGCTAGTCGGTCTGCGAGAACTTTGAGCATGATTGAGTTGTAGTCATCGTTATCGGCTTCAAACTCCGCTATCTTTTCTTCGATTTTATGTCCAGTGGTGACCGCAAAACCGCCAATATAGTCTGCCAGATTAGTTTCTTTGGGTGCGATGTAGTCAGACAGACAGTAGTTTGGTTGTTGTTGATTTTTCTTTTTGTCCTGTTGCCGTAGGTTATGCAAAGTATGAGCAACTGAGTCTCGAGTTTCATCTACGTAGACTTCGATATCATCGCCCGAGCTATTTGCTGGAAAGAAACCTATAACACCACGTGCCTGTAACCATTGCTCATCAATAATTTTTTTGAGCATAACCTGACCATCCGCGAATAGTTTTTTGGCCTCTTCACCGATTACTTCGTCTTCTAAAATACGGGGATATCGACCAGCCAACTCCCATGCGCTGAAAAACGGTGTCCAGTCAATACGGTCAACTAGGTCTTCTAAGTCATAATCGTCAAACGTTTTAAGCCCTAAAAAGCTTGGTTTATCTGGAGTGTAGTTGGCCCAATCGATATCAACCTTTTTAGCCCTGGCTTCTTTAATTTCGAGCGTTTTATGTACTTTGCCATGCTTGGCCCGCTCAACTCGAATACGGTCGTATTCTTCTTTTAGATCCGCAACAAACCCGGATTTATTTTCTGCAGACAATAGATTTTGCGCTACACCAACTGCTCGAGAAGCGTCGGCAACATGGACTACTTGGTCCTTTAAAAGATTAGGTTCGATCTTTAACGCAGTATGCACTTTTGATGTGGTCGCTCCTCCAATCATCAACGGCATATCAACGCCTTGGCGTTCCATCTCTTTCGCCACGTGGACCATTTCATCAAGTGATGGTGTGATCAAACCAGAGAGGCCAATCATGTCGCATTGATTGGCGATGGCTTCTTTTAAGATCTGCTCGGCCGGCACCATAACACCGAGGTCTACCACTTCGAAGTTATTGCACTGCAGTACCACGCCTACAATATTTTTACCGATATCATGCACATCACCTTTTACCGTGGCCATCAAAATTCGACCGTTGGTATCGCCCTCTTCCTTTTCTTCTTCGATATAGGGCATCAAATATGCGACGGCCTTTTTCATTACTCGCGCCGATTTCACTACCTGTGGTAAGAACATTTTTCCAGAACCAAACAAATCACCGACGATATTCATACCATCCATCAGCGGTCCCTCAATTACGTGAAGAGGTTTGTCGGCATTTACACGGGCTTGTTCGGTATCTTCTTCAATGAATTCGGTAATACCTTTGACTAGCGCATGCGCAAGTCTTTTATTGACGTCCCATGTACGCCATTCAAGGTCTTGTTGGTTATCCACAGCCTTGCCATCACCACGATATTTATCCGCAATGGCAAGTAGGTCTTCAGTAGCGGTATCTGTAGTATTCAATACCACGGCTTCTACTTTGTCGCGCAGCTCTTCCGGGAGGTCTTCGTAGATCGCCAGTTGACCGGCATTGACAATACCCATGTCCATACCGGCTTTGATTGCATGGTATAAAAAAACCGAGTGAATAGCTTCGCGGACCGGATTATTACCACGAAACGAGAACGATACGTTGGATACACCGCCAGATACTTGGGCATATGGTAACGTGGCTTTTATTTCACGTGTGGCCTCTATAAAATCAACCGCGTAATTATTGTGCTCATCTATCCCGGTGGCGATGGCAAAAATATTTGGATCAAAAATGATGTCTTCCGGAGGAAAGCCAACTTTTTCAGTGAGTACCTTGTAGGCGCGCGTACAAATCTCTACTTTGCGCTCTTTGGTGTCTGCTTGCCCAACTTCATCAAAGGCCATGACGATAACGGCGGCGCCGTAGCGTCTTACCAGTTTGGCCTGCTCTATAAATTTCTCCTCGCCCTCTTTAAGTGAGATCGAGTTTACAATGCCTTTGCCTTGCAGACATTTTAGACCCGCCTCGATAACTTCCCACTTGGAGGAGTCGATCATCACCGGTACTCTGGAAATATCCGGCTCAGAGGCCATCAAATTTAAAAAGGTAACCATGACTTTTTCGGCGTCAATCAAACCTTCGTCCATGTTGACATCGATAATCTGAGCACCGGCTTCAACTTGTTGGCGCGCTACCTCTAATGCGGCCTCGTAATCCTCTTCTTTAATGAGCTTTTTGAACTTTGCTGAGCCTGTAACGTTGGTTCTTTCACCTATGTTTACAAACAGCGTATCCCCGCCGATATTGAACGGCTCTAATCCAGAAAGACGCATTGAAACTGGTTTGCCCATGATTTAACCCCTATGCTCAATCGTTGCTTACATTCTACGAGGTGCTTTATCAGACACCCCATCTGCAATGGCTTTGATGTGATCTGGTGACGAGCCACAACAACCGCCCACGATGTTTAAAAAGCCGCTTTCTGCCCACTCTTTAAGATGAGACGCCATCTCTTCCGGCTCCATATCGTACTCACCCAACTCATTCGGAAGTCCGGCATTGGGATGGGCCGACACGCCAACACCTGAGACTCTAGCCATTTCGGCAATGTATTGACGCAGATCGTTTGGGCCAAGGGCGCAATTCAGGCCAATCGTCAGTGGCTGGGCGTGTCGCAAACTATTGTAAAACGCTTCTGTAACCTGTCCCGTTAGAGTGCGCCCTGATGCATCGGTTATGGTGCCCGAAATCATAATCGGCAACTCTATGGCGTCCTCATCAAAGACAGTTTGCGCTCCAAAAACAGCCGCCTTTGCGTTGAGTGTGTCAAACACTGTTTCGATCAGAATAATATCCGCTCCACCTTCGATTAATCCTCGTGTTGCGACTGAATAGTCTTCGACCAATTCATCGAAGGTGATCGCTCTAGCGCCTGGGTCGTTTACATCGACTGATACTGATGCGGTTTTTTGGTTTGGCCCCAATACGCCAGCAACAAACCTTGGTTTGTCTTCAGTGGAAGCCTCTTCCGCGCATTGTTTTGCAAGCCTTGCTGCCGCCACATTAATTTCGTACGCAAAGTCCTGTAAGCCGTATCGCTTCAAGTCGCTTGGTGTCGCGTTAAAATTATTGGTTTCTATAATATCAGCCCCTGCATCCAAGTACTGTTTATGAATACCGGCAATGAGTTCTGGTTGAGTCAATACCAAAAGATCATTCATCCCTTTAAGTGGCGTTTCCCAATCGGCAAATCGCTCGCCGCGATAATCTTCTTCTTCTAGTTTGTGACGTTGAATCATAGTGCCCATGGCGCCGTCTAAAACTAGAATACGCTCAGCCATCAGACTTAACAGGGTTTCTCGAACACTCATATTATTTCCCTAGCAGATCTCGTTTGACGCATGTGATTACTGCTCTATGATGCCTAGATTTCGACATATTTGCGTGGTCGGATCTAGTTTATTGAGCGCATAAAAATGCAAACCAGGCACATCATTATCAAGAAGGTCATGACACAAATGAGTCACCACATCGATACCAAACGCCTTCAGTGAGGCTTCATCATTTTGATACTGCTCCAGTCGGGATCTGATCCAGCGCGGCAATTCGGCGCCACAGGCATCGGAAAATCTAACTAGTGTGGCGTAATTTGTTATTGGCATGATGCCGGGCACGATTGGAGCATTAACGCCCATATGTTGTGCTTCATCTACAAACGCAAAGTAACTATCTGCGTTATAAAAATATTGAGTTATCGCCGAACTGGCACCAGCATCGAACTTGCGCTTTAAGTATTGAATATCAGTCAACGGGTTGGCCGACTCGGGATGGAAATCTGGGTAAGCAGCAACTTCTAAATGCAGATCATCACCAAACTCTTGTCGAATGAATCGAACCAAATCCTCTGCATATTTAAAGTCACCGCGCTCAACCATTCCGCTTGGTAGGTCACCACGTAAAACCACGATGCGCCGAACACCAACGTCCAAATATTGTTGGACAGTGGTTTTTATCAAATCGTGAGATGCACCCACACAAGTTAAGTGTGGCGCCGCCGCCGAGCCAGTGTCTAAGATCGACTTTACTGCGTCGAACGTACCTTCTTGGGTGCTACCACCGGCGCCGTATGTTACCGAAAAAAACGTCGGGTTAAACTTAGCTAGCGCTGTCTGTACTTTACTAAGATTCTCGAAGCCTTTATCTGTTCTCGGCGGAAAGAACTCAAAACTGAGTTCGGCGTTACTATTACTCATAATGACGGTTTTCTGGATTTACTGGGCGAACAAACATGATGCGGTCACCCTTTTGAGCAGTCAAAAACCTATGCGGCTCTCATCAAGGTATGCTCGAGTGAAATGGGTGACCACGCGTTGTATGCGCACCGAAGAAAAGCAATCGGCGCTGCTGGAAGATCAGCAGCGCCTACGTTACCTATTTGCTTGTTGGCAATAAAAAGCCAAACAGCCTAATAACGATAGTGCTCTTGTTTGTATGGGCCGTCTACTTCTACGTTGATGTAGTCAGCTTGCTCTGGTGTCAGAGTAGTCAACTTTGCACCGATTTTTTCAAGGTGCAAACGGGCTACTTTTTCGTCTAAGTGCTTGGGCAAGATGTAAACGTTATTTTCGTAGTTATCGCCTTTGCTCCACAACTCGATTTGCGCCAATGTTTGGTTGGTAAACGAGTTTGACATTACAAAGCTCGGATGACCGGTAGCACAGCCAAGATTTACCAAACGACCTTTAGCTAAAAGTATAATTCGCTTACCATCAGGGAAGATCACATGATCTACTTGGTCTTTGATATTTTCCCATTTGCAGTCTTCTAAACCGGCAACATCGATTTCGTTATCGAAGTGGCCAATGTTACAAACGATAGCTTGATCTTTCATCGCCTCCATGTGCTCACGACGAATGATGTCGTAGTTACCGGTAGTTGTAACAAAGATATCTGCGTCGGCAACAGCGTCTTCAAGAGTAACCACCTCATAACCTTCCATAGCTGCCTGTAAGGCGCAAATCGGGTCAATTTCAGTTACCTTAACAATGGCACCAAGGCCACGTAGTGAAGCTGCCGAACCTTTACCCACATCACCATAGCCACACACAACCGCAGTTTTGCCTGCGATCATCACGTCTGTTGCGCGCTTAATTGAGTCAACTAATGATTCACGACAGCCGTATAAATTATCGAACTTAGATTTGGTCACCGAGTCGTTTACGTTGATCGCAGGGAAAGGCAACTCACCGTCTTCAACCATTTTGTACAAACGAGCTACACCCGTTGTAGTTTCTTCAGTAACCCCTTGCACGCCAGCTAATCGACGAGAATACCAAGTGTTGTCTTTAGCAAGCGTCTTTTTAATCGCATTGAATAAGCAGATTTCTTCTTCGCTGCCAGGATTTGCCAATACAGAGATATCTTTTTCTGCCTTTGATCCTAATATCAACAACATTGTTGCGTCGCCACCGTCGTCCAGAATCATATTCGGCCCAGTATCGCCTTCCCAGTTCATGATCTGGTGTGTGTACTCCCAGTACTCATCCAATGTTTCGCCTTTGAACGCGAAAACTGGAATGTTTTGAGCAGCGATAGCTGCTGCTGCATGATCTTGCGTGGAATAGATATTACAAGAGGCCCAGCGAACTTCTGCGCCAAGAGCAACCAGAGTTTCGATCAGCACCGCTGTTTGAATAGTCATATGCAATGACCCGGCGATCTTAGCGCCCTTTAGTGGCTGCTCAGACCGATACTCTTCACGTATTGAAACCAGGCCAGGCATTTCCGTCTCGGCAATCGCAATTTCTTTGCGACCGAAATCAGCAAGGTTGATGTCTTTGACTAGATAGTCGGTAAATTCAGGAATAGATGGATTTGCACTCATCTTTCATCTCCGCTTAAAAATAAAGTTAATGAAAAACGAGCGCCGTTATCTGTTTGAAACGCTTGAGCCTGACGGGAGGGGATCCCATTGCAACGCTCCTCAAGCGAAATGTCGCGGCAGTATAAAGGCATCAATGGTTAATTTCCAGCGTTTAAGGACATAAGTTAGCTGTATCAAAAGTTTTTTTGATTATTTTACAGTCTTCGTTCATTGAATCGCTTATTCACAACACAGCTTGTTGGTATTGACCGTTCTCGCGCCTCTAGGTTGAAACAACAGCAGATCTTGACTCACCGTGGTCAAATCGCCTCGCTTTGTCTACTCACAAATAGATAACTGTCTCGCTATCTGCTTTAATGGAGGCGTACCAACTGTGATATTGGAGCTAAAATGAGAGTAACGTTGCTTTTAACAACTATGGCTTTGTTTTTTCTCAGTTCGTGCACAAGCACCGGTCCCAAAGCGATAGATTCAAAAAATATTTTTCACTCCCAATTGGTGAAAGAGGTGGTGGATTTTAGTCATCAAGAATTGAAAAAGCGACCAAATCTGTTGAGTGAAATCACCAAGCTAGACTCAAACACGAGAGAATTGATTATAGATTTCTTCGGTAAAGAGGATGAAAATTACGTGACCGACCTGTTGGGTTACTGGGTCGCAGATAAGTCAATAGGTCTGGGTATAGAATATGATATCTCCGCCAACTTAACGCCTCAGGAGGTCATTGAAAAAAGGCGTGCGAACTGTCTTAGTTACACCATCCTTATAATAAGAATAGCGAAAGAGTTGGGGTTAGATTTTCAATACAATAGTGTAACAATCCCCAGCACTTGGGGTATGACGGAAAATAACACAGTATTATTTTATCAACATGTAAATGCGGTTTATCGCTCCCAAGGTCAGCACAAAGTATTTGATTTGGCAGCGTCTGAATACGACCCAACCCTACCCCAACAGCCTATCTCTGAGTACGCTGCCATCGCGATGCTAAAAAGCAATTTGGCGATAGACTATCTAGATCAAAATGATCTTACTAAGTCTTTGGATCACGCCAAAATGGCCGCATCACTAGATCCAAAGAATCCAAATCTTTGGGCCAACTTAGCAACCATAAGCAAAAGATCCGGTAATACCCTAGCAGCGGAACACTACTTTATTGCCGCTCTTGAATTAGATCACTACAATAGAACTGCTACCAAAGGTCTGGAACTACTGTATCGAAGCCAAGGCAGGTTGAATTTAGCATCTCGTTTATCAAAAAGAGCGCGTCAAGCTAGATTGCGGAATCCATATTATCACTTTAATAATGCCCAATCGGAGTTTACTAAGGAGGATTACGCTAAATCCAGACAGTACTTGAATCGAGCGATAAGACTTTATGATAAAGACCCCAGATTTTTCGAACTTAGGAGTCGCGTGCGCTTAATGGAGAGGAATTACAAATTGGCTCTAAAAGACATGAAAAAAGCCTTCGAACTCTCGCGTACTGCTGAACAACGCGGTCGTTATAACGCCAAACTCAACGGAGTCTCAAACAAGGTGATAGGGAGAGACAGGGATATTAATGTAAGACACCGAAGTGACTATTACCAAATAGACCCAGAAGATTTTTTCAGAGAAAGACAATAGCAGGCCATTTTTAAAGCCACTAAAAAAAACAAAGGGTGTAAATTGGCTTTCAAAACTTGTGGCAGCCTTGAGCAAAAACGAATATCACAGCAGACAATCAACGACTTAATCATCCAGTGACAACACTGGCTAAGCACGCGTAAGCGCAAACGGGATCTCGATAATGATGGTTTAGCAAAGCAGTAGTTAGTCGTTTATTTTTTCGGCGTTAAGTGACAGGCTAAGTGGTTTGAAACCAGATAATGCCGTCATCATCTAACCATTCTTTAACTTCTCCAGACTCTGTCAAATAACGCAAGTGTGCCATGGTTTCTCCTGTGGCTAACACTTTTTGCACTGGATCAAGTTTTCTGTCAAAGAGATGCCTTCTGGCGCTGGTGACATTTTGTGCATCAACCAAGGCGGTGCGCAAAACATCTAATTGAATCTGATGTTCATCAATGATGTATTGCATGCGTGCCGGGTTGTTTCTAAATGGTTCCTGATGGGCTGGCAAAATAGTGACCTGTTGCGGTATTCGATCTCGCAGCTTTTCGCATGATGAGATCCAATCCCCAAGCGGATTTTTATCATTATTTCCAGGATAAATACTGACATTCGAAGAAATACGAGGCAGTGATTGATCACCGGAAATCATTATTTGATCTTCTTCGTTATAAAAGCATGCATGTTCGGGCGAATGACCATTGCCGCCAATCACTTCCCACTGATTGCCACCAGTAGTAAAGCGGTCTCCCTCCTTTATGTAGCTCACCTGCTCAGGCTGCACTCGAGCTTCTTTAGGTTTGTTGTCCGCCTTGAAAAACTTGACTGTGGCGTTGCAAGTATCTTGATCGAAGCCCAGTGAGTGATAATAGGATCTTACTGTCTCAGTATTTTTTTCCTCATCTCGTATCACGATTCCATGATAGCGAGCGAACTCTCCGCGCGTCATATAAATGCGAGCATGGCATTTTAGTGCTAGCCAAGAGGCTAAACCGATATGATCCATATGAAAATGAGTGATGTAGATCCTGTTAACTTGACTTGGCAAGCAGAATGTCTCGAACACCTGCTCCCATACTGCTTTACAGGATTCTGCATCTATACCCGTATCGACAATCACCCATTCCTCATTGTCTTTTAACAACCATAGGTTAATATGATTTAGGGACCCTGGCAGCGGCATACGCAACCAAAACACGCCTGCTGAGACCTCAAAAGGTTTGCCGGGTTCGGGTGCCCAACCCTTTTCAAAGGGATAGGGTAGGTATGGTTTTGTTAAGGGGGCATTATTTGCTGCGGTCATTCTGATTAAGCCCAATTTTAGGTGTATGAAGTCACGATGTAATCCGGCTTACTATAGAGCAGATCAATTTCAACTTCCGTGACAATCCCATACCTTTAAATAAACATTCATTATTACAATTACTAAGCAAGACACATTGACTTATAACCATATAAGCCGTTATTACTTCGTTTTATAAGCAGCGAGCGGTATAGTCCCGACAAACATAGGGATGCTTCCCATATAACAAACTATGCATAGATAAAATAGACATGTATAAGTATGACTCGGTTGATAAAACCATTGTTAAAGAGCGCGTCGCGCAATTTCGCGACCAAGTAAATCGTCACTTGAAAGGTGAACTTACTGCTGCGGATCTGCAACCTTTGAGGCTGCGCAATGGCTTATACATGCAAATCCATGCGCACATGTTGCGTGTCTCAATCCCTTACGGACTGATTAATTCAACACAAATGAGGACGTTGGCGCGTATTGCTCGCAAGTACGACAAAGGCTATGGCCATTTCACCACGCGACAGAACATTCAATACAACTGGCCTGAACTAGCTGATGTTCCGGATATCCTAGACGAATTGGCTGACGTAGAAATGCACGCTATCCAAACCAGTGGTAACTGTATCCGTAACATTTCCTCAGATCAGTATGCTGGCGTTGCGAGCGATGAGATTATCGACCCTCGACCTTATTGCGAGATTATCCGCCAATGGTCTACCTTGCACCCTGAATTTTATTGGTTACCACGAAAATTTAAGATCGCGGTGACTGGCGCTACAGAAGATCGCGCTGCGGTTCAGTTTCACGATATTGGCCTAGAAGTCGTTCATAATGAAGCTAAGGAGATTGGTTTTCGAGTTTACGTCGGCGGCGGATTAGGTCGCACACCGGTAATTGGCAAAATTATCAAGGAGTTTTTACCTCGTGACGACATTCTGTCCTACTGCGATGCAATTCTTCGTGTATATAACCTACACGGGCGACGAGACAATAAATACAAAGCAAGGATCAAGATTTTGGTTAACGCGATGGGCATCGATGCTTTTCGCGACGAAGTGGAAGCCGAATGGCAGTTCCAAAAGGACGGTGATTTGAAGCTTGACGATGTCGATTTTGACACCATGGCAGAATTTTTTCCGCTCCCCGATTACGAAGAATTACAAGAAGGCGATTCACGCATAGAGAAATGGCTAAGCTTAGACAGCCGTTTCAAAGATTGGTACAACAATAACACCGTAGAGCATCGTCAAACTGGGTACCGCATCGTTAATATCTCGTTAAAGGAACATGCAGTAGCACCCGGCGATATTACTAGCGAGCAGATGGACGCGGTTGCAGATATTGCTGACATGTATTCTTTTGGTGAAATTCGCTCTACTCATGAGCAGAACTTGGTGCTGGCCGACGTACGAGAGCAAGACCTGCTCGAGGTTTGGAGGGCACTCGATGCTCAACGCCTAGCCACAGCAAACATTGGTTCGGTAAACGATATGATTTGCTGTCCAGGTCTGGACTTCTGCTCATTAGCGAACGCTAGTTCTATTTCTATTGCCAAGCAGATCAACGAAAAGTTTACTGACTTTAATGAGCTATATGATATCGGTGAAGTAAAGCTAAAGATGTCTGGTTGCATGAACGCCTGTGGTCATCATCATGTCGGTCATATTGGCGTGCTCGGCGTAGACAAAAAAGGCGTCGAGTGGTACCAACTGACCGTTGGGGGCGACGCCAGCAACAAGGCCGAACTGGGTACCCGCCTAGGACCAGCTATCGCCAAAGACAAAGTTGGTGATGCGGTTTCAGATATTCTTCATGTATACCGTGAGCAACGAGAGGATGATGAGCGTTTGCTGGACACTTTCCGACGCGTTGGTGTAGAACCGTTTAAAGAGCGTGTTTACGCGGAGGTCAACTAATGTCTGTTGAAAAGAATCTCTCCCCAAAAAATGTAGCGGATCGCAGCAAGAAAAGTCGACCCAAAGCGACTCCTTCCCGAATCCAACAAAATATGGCCTCGGCCAAAGCTATTGTTGACCAAAAAATCGTTGATAACTTCATAGTGCACATAGCAGAGACAGAAGAGCTAAAAGTCACCGATCTACCCGCCACACAAGTAAGCGTGCCATTGAATCTTTGGTTAGAAGAAATCGACGCCATCAAATCTCGTGAAGGCTTAATCGCGGTTCAAATAGGTGTTGATGAGCACCCTGAAGATATTGCTGAGACCTTAAGCGATATCGACATAATTGTATTGCCGTTTGTGAATCATGTTGATGGACAAGCGTACTCTCACGCCTACAAACTACGCACTCGTTTGGGTTTCAAAGGCCAAATCAGAGCCATAGGCGATGTGAAGTTCGATCAATTAGGTTTTTTAACCCGCGTTGGCTGCAATGCCTTTGAGCTGCCCGACACAGAAGACTTGCAAACAGCATTGAGGGCGTTTGGTGAGTTTAGTGAGGTTTACCAGCCCTCAGCTGATGGCGCTAAAAACATTTTTTCTCGCCGACGTGCCATCCACTGACAGTTGATCTCAATATGATTCATATTACTTTTGTGAAAAAGATACTCGCTAACGGCGAAATGTGTAAAAAGTGCGCTGAAGTGTCTGATCGCTTGACCAGCGAGGGCTTAATCGAACATATTAATCATATCGCTATCGCTGATGAGCGTAATCCTGACTCGGAAGGGATGCGTCTAGCCAAAGAACACTCCATCGAACGTGCACCATTTTTTCTAGTTGAAGATGACGGAGAAATCACGGCTTTCGAAATATACTTCAAATTTAAGAAATTCATGGCTGAAAAGGGCTTTAGCATAAACACAGTCGCACTTTAAATATTTCCCCTAATAACAAAATGGATTGGACTACACTATTGAAGATCGCTATTATTTTCTTCGTGTTTGCTTTACCCGTGTATCTAGTTTACCTAGTAGTAAAATCAAACAAAGAAAATTAGATGGAATACACACGCGAAATAAATTTATGGTAGTTGACTCTTCAGATATAAAAGTAGGTAACGCCTACACTTTCTCACAGATAAAAGACGTTGTTCGAATCACTTCTGGCACCGTGACCAGCGTAATTAGAGATGGACGATTTGTTACCATCCTGTGTGCTGAATCGGGCAGCCGCAAAATTGTTGACTTAGCGGTTATCTCGCGCATTGAATTGCTTGATTAATCAGCTTGCCTGTAAATCAATAAAATATAGTGCTGTCTAGCCTTTATCGACCGCTAACCCGGCTGGTGCCTGACATACCGGCATCATTTCTATTCTATTAATGTTCAGATGAGGGGGTTGCTCTACCAACCAAGCCACGGTGTTGGCTATATCCTCTGCCGTCATAGGTTGACAGTTTTGGTAAGTTGCGTCTGCCTTGGCATCGTCCCCTTCAAATCTTACGTTTGAAAATTCAGTTCCACCAATCAACCCGGGCTCGAGGTTTGTTACTTTGATCGCAGTCCCCAATAAGTCGGATCTCAAACCCATTGAGAACTGCTCTACAAACGCCTTGGTGGCACCATAACAATTACCGCCTTTGTATGCATATGTGCCTGCTATCGAGCCCATATTGATGATATGGCCTTGGTTCCGTTCCACCATTCCCGGCAACAGCTGCCGAGTAAGAAACGCTAAGGCGGTACAGTTGGTTTGAATCATGGTATCCCAATGATCCCAATTGGTCTTGTCTGCTGATTCCAGACCTAATGCTAAGCCGGCATTATTCACTAACACATCAACCACGGGTATTTCGTTCAATTTGCTTAATAACTGCTGCTGATCAGTTACATCACATTCGATAATAATGGGTGTGCTGCTTAAGTCTTGAGCTAAGTTTTCAAGCTTATCCCTGCGTCTCGCCATTAGAACGAGGGAATAACCTAAACAATCAAGCGCCCTAGCGGTTGCTGCCCCAATACCCACCGAAGCTCCGGTTATCAAAGCAATCTTTGACATGAAAATGTGCCTATTGAAAAATTTACTTATTGGTAGTTTATCTCGAAGCTTTCGACTAAGAAACCTTTATCAATTCATAGACAAATTAGAGCAACCTTTCCATTTTTTGCTCTGATGGGCGTGCATATTTCATCATCCGTTACCGGTGCTAGCTTCAATAAAGATCCTTGACCTTGAGAGTTGACGCTAAAACCGGTCGATCCCACCACGTAAACTTCTCCTTGCGAGTCGCGACCAAAACCGGTGACATGAATATTCAGCGGATTAACTAAATCCAATTCTCTTATTTGGTCGCTTGGGTCGAGAAAAAACAAACGGCCATCAGGATTTACAAAACTACGACCCCAATCGCCAAAAATATAGCTGCCCGAGAGCTCAGGAATATCATTACCATCATAATTATAGCCAGCTATTATTGAGATCCCCTCATTATGATCATATTCAGTAACTGGATCTATTAATGCAGGAATAACAACACCGGATGGTGGTGTTGGACTGACGAAGCTTGAACCGCCAATAACAGAAAAGAAAAAGCTACCCTCTTTATAATTCCAACCAAAATTAGCTCCGCCTTGGTCAAGTGGTATTCGATTTAGCTCTTCAATCGCGTCCTGACCAACATCCCCAATATACAATCTGGCTTGCGCACCGGTGCCTTCTATACTAAAGCGATAGGGGTTCCTTAATCCATAAACATATATCTCGTCTGCGCCTAGACTACCGACAAAAGGGTTGTCTACCGGCACAGCGTATCGTCCATTAGCTGGCGTGGCATGATCTATATCTATTCGCAATATTGACCCAAGTATATTGGTATTGTCTCTAGCGTTACCTTCCACACCATGCCCATCTCCGGCATCGTTACTTGCACCTCCATCGCCTAACGCGATGTACAGATATCCCTCGGGTCCAAAAGCTAACATACCGCCGTTATGATTAGACTGCGGTTGAGCCACCGCCAACAGCCTGCGTTTACTACCCGCTGAACTACTCACATCCGCCGGATTGGTCACCACCCATTCGGCAACTTCACTCATGTGATCAGCAGTTTCTCCTATGCCTAGTGTACTGAAGTCAATCTGACTAGCATCAAAATTAGTCGATATATAGGTGTAAATTAGGTTGTTATTGGCAAAGTTAGGATGAAAAGCGAAACCCAACAAACCGCGCTCATCGTAGCCACCAGAGAGCTGCCCAAAGTTAGTGACTAACTCTCCTGAAAAGTCTAAAAAAACTCTTCTTGAATTGTTTTGCAGATCGACGCGCCAGATCAAGCCACCTTGTTCTACAACATATATAATATTGCTCTGTCCGGGCGCCGATACGGCCGATAAAGGCGCTGTAAACCCGCCAGCGACAACATCTAATCGTACTTTGGGTCCAGCTTTGTCGATAGTTGAGTCTATTGGATTAACAGTTGAGCATGTTTGTACCCTCTTAATTTCTTGGGCATCCGATGAATTCGGTGGATCAATAAAAATACCACAGGGTTGTACATCACCAGCGTCGATAAACTTCTCTATAGCTATCGGTTGCCCATTATCATCTATTCCCACCGAGCGGATTCTATTGTTATTCCCTACAAACCATCCAGGTTGTGCATCATTGTTTATTTGCATTAAATAGCTAGAACCGTTGCCGTCGTCTACATTTTGTACGTCATCAAGCGCGCCTTTTAAAATCGACTCCGGTGCACTCTGCATGTTTAACGCACTACGCAATGACCAACCATACTTATTCCAGCCGTTGCCGCCACCAGTGCGCTCGTGACAAAGTTGACAAGCACTCTGATTAGCGTTTGAACTTGTATAGACCTCTGCCCACCAACCCAGATATTCATTTCGTGCTTGCGCTGAACCCAATACACCGATGAAGATGCAAAGCAGACAAACCACAAATCTTATTACCACCTTTAACATTTAACTGAGAACAAGCTTAAGAAACTAAACCATAAGGTTCGAGAACATTCCTGATATCTCTTGGATCGGGGTCACGCCAGAGTAACTGCCGTTTGTCCGCGGGAATACCTGAGTTCCAGAGGATGGTTGTACCCAATCGCAAACTCGAGCAAATAAGGGGTCTAAATCGGTTAGGCCTTCTATATCGGGAGTGCGTAAAGCTAGGTTATCGTATTTATCAACTTCTGCGTCTTGAAAAAGCTCTCCGTAGATACCGCCATTAACCTCGTCTCCTATAATGAACATGATATTGCCGACCCCATGGTCAGTTCCTGCATCCCCATTGTCACGGATTTGACGCCCAAATTCGCCAGAAATAGTCAACACTATTTTTTGACGATCTACCGTGTTCAAGCTTGCCCATAGCGATGAAAAACCAGAGTGTAGGGCGTTTGAATCATTGGGGTTTTCTCCAAATTGACCACCAAAGATGTCCTTAAATCCATTCTCGATACCTCTTTGTACATTTGGATCATTGATGTCTGGATTTGCTTCATTTTGCCTTTGATCACCGTGACTGTCCCACCCCCCGTATTCCATTGATACAGTTCTTACGTTCAGTAAATCGTTAGCTGCTAGTACATCGTATAGATTTCGAATCTGCGATCCAAAGTTGTATCCACTGTGCAAGATTCGGCGAGATTCACCATCGCCGCCAGGGTTTGCTATTTGCCCATTTATTAGAATATCTTGGTTGTTTTCATCTTGGGTAGTTCTGAGCAATCTGATCAAATCAGGCTCGGGTAAATCTGACAGTCGATCTCTAATTAGCTCTCCAAAAAATCGCACTTTTTGTTCGTGATCACGAAATTTTTCATAGGTGTTTCCGATTTCTTCTTGCCGTAATCCTTGATAGTAGTTTTTTAAGGCGCGTGCCATTCGGTGTTGAGGTCTATAAAGTTGATCATCATCCAGATTGGCTTCGTTCAACCCCATCTCTCGAGAGTTTTGCACAGATACTAAGAATTGGTTATCTATCGCGTCAGGGTTGTAGTTGCCGGGTGTACCAACGGGCCCAAAGGTGAACGGAAGAGGAGAGTTGGTAATCGCTATGCTGTTACCATTGGCTGAACGAGCGAGGCGCCCTCCCCAACCAGATCTATCCGCATCATTAATGCCGGACAATAAGTTACCTTGGTGCATCTTTAAACTCGACAAATCATGTGCCCGATCGCGCCCACCAGCAACATTACAGACCATTGCGACATTACCGGCTCTAAACATATCGATAAGCCAGCCAGCGTGGCGCCAAATTCCAAAGGTGACGCCGTTATTGCGATTATCCGGTGCGATATTAGCTAAACCGCTATTCCAGTTCTCTCCACCCACCGTAATAGGATAAAAGTCGGTTTCCCAACGCTGCTGCCAAGTTGCAGGGTCTTCGCTTAGATTATGAGCCCGCCATCGATGTTTCCAGTATTTATTTCCAACGCTATCAGGGTTACTGTCGTACGCCGGAACAATAAAGTGTCTGATATCTGGGCCGCCAGATAAGAATAGATTTACCAGTAACTTTTCTTGAACTGGTTCAAAAGCCGCAAAAGAATCTCTGCTTATTCCTGGTATCCCACCAAATCCGTAAACGAGAGAACTACAAAGCGCGGTGTGTAAAAATTGACGTCTATTCATGAAGTTCTCCTATCACTGGCCTTCTGCAAAGACGAATGGCGTAGCAAAAATAAAAGCGAGTGCCGCTTGTACACGCTCATTTGCCCGTCTACGTCGAATATCGTCTGTTTGATCTAGCCCTACCTCGGCAGCAGCGAGCTCGTCTATCAAACTTCTAAAATATGGAAATGGATCCTCATCGCTATCACGCAATTGTTGTCCAGTAAAAGTGAAATTAAATGCGTCGACTTCAATCTGCGAATAGGCCCCATTGTTGTGACGACAATACTCGTCCCAGCCTTCATAGCTCATTAAATCCGCTAAACTATTATTCGCAAAACCTTGATCTATTCGATCTTCCCTGATGCAAAGTAAACCGTTTAGGTCAAAATAGGTATATTCATCATCCAATCTCCAACTTGGTTCCTCACCTCCAACCGGCGGAAGGCGAACTGCTCCTAATATCGCCACCAGTTGACTCCGCTCTAGTTCCGTAAAGTTATCCAGATTACCCACGACATGCATCCATAACCACTCGGCCACATAACCTGCAGAGTAACCACCGTTTTGTTGCGGTATGACCTTCGACCACTCTTTAAACCAAGGTAACCCTTGATCGCAATCGCGACAATAAGATGGCAGCTCTGCTCTGAATTGCCACGACTCTCGGGTAGCATTTCTATTATAGTTCCGTTCAAATACCAACGCTGAGTCAGAGGCCTCTAGAGACGTTTGACCCCCGAATACATTATGTAGTGGTCTAAAGACTTCGCCCGCATTGTCACCCTCGATGACAGCATCAAAACCCCTCCCCGCTCTGCCATCGTTACTTAAATAGGCTTCGATATTGTCTATATTAAATTTGTTGGCTTGGTAATAGGCTCGCTCAAAACTACTGAAAAACTTTACATGATCCAAGTCGTGTAACAAATCAGAGATCGCATAAGCATGTATGAAGGTCAAGAAGTCTTTATTCGCACCTAAGGCTGCCCACGCCGCTCTTAACTGACTTCTTTTAATTTCGGTTAAGTTATTATCGGCCAGGGTGCTTATTATATAAACTGGTAAATTAAACAAGCTTTCCTCATGCTGAATAGAAATAGGCATCAAACGATCTATCTTTTCAGCCGCATCCATTCCGCTTATGTCTTGACCAAGAATCCTCAGAGGGCCAAAACTATCCCGGTGGTGCTGACATGTATTGAAGTCAACCTCGGTACTAAATCCAAAATCCTCTATAAATTCGACATCCATTCCGGTTAACATACGAGCAGTGTTTTCAATGGTGACATCCTCATGAGTTGGATCGTTGGTGCCGAAGATGCCGTAAAAGAGTTGATGAATTTCTCTTGCGAAATCAGCATTACCCTCAAATTCGCAACTATTTGGGTCTGCCTGCCAACCGAGCCTACATTCGCCCTCGCTATTGATATAATAGTTTCTACATATATTACGGCGATGCCCATATTGCATTGCTACTGCGGCGGATTTAGCAGCGACTCCAATCACCTCATGGTAAGGAACACGTTGCTCGTGTGCGGCCATTATATCGTCGTAATATCTGAGCATCTGGCGTCGTTCGACGTTTGCCGATCGATTAGTGGCCATATGATAGTTGGTCTCAAAAAAACCAATGCGCTGTCTAAACGGGTTTAAGCCCCGCATTACAACCATTCGACCGAATGTAGAGGGGAAGCGATAACCGTCGGTACCAAGATACTCTCGTTCAGGCAACGGAATTGGTGTATCAGCAGTCTGTGAACCGATATGATCGTAGAATTCTGTGATGGTTCCATGCGAAGTGGCTGGTTCAGCATATCGCTCTCCAACAGTTAACGGCGATAGCCTTGCATTGTGCTGATCAAAGTTTAGCATTTGCTCAATCGCATCCCTGGGCCTCATATTAGCCCATAAGGCTATTTGCTCTGACCGTGCGTGTCCTCCGAACGCAAATACTTTCAATACCTTCCTTACTGCCCTTTCATCCCAAGAACTTCGAGTCAAACTCGTAAGCCCTAGAAAGCTCTGAGAACTTGGATCTATGCCCATATGAGATATATTTAAGAGGGCACCAGATTGGACATTAAACACAGCAGTATTGTCCTGCTGTTGGGATGCTAGTGGTATTGAGTAACAATTTTCTCCGGTCACTAGGGAGCTGTCGCCAAGCTGCTGTGCACCATTGATTGTAAGTGTTATAGCTTCATTGGGTAGGGGTATGTTAGCTGAGACAACAAAGCAAAATTCGACATCTTGAGACTGGGTATCTAAGTCTATATTTAATAGATTGGATATTGACCTAGGGGTTGATTGATAACCATTGAGAGCAAGAGAAATGTTTGTTTCCTCTTCCAATAACAACGTTTTAATAATCACCATTACGGCAGCCATTTTTCTCTGGTCGAGAGAAACCTGTGCATAAAGGCTATTTGCAGCAAAAGTGAGGAATAAAAAGAGAGCAAGCGTTATTAGCTTTGTTAAAAAGCCAATTGGATGAAAGCCTTTATTAATGGTCGCGGTTGGTACATCCGCACATTGACTGATCCAAACGTTTTTGTAGAAAAATCCTTTACCTTTAACAGTTCGTGTCTGAGTCTTTGGCATGGTCAAGCCTTTTAACAGGTAACAACTTCACACCTCCTTGTGACTGTCTAGACCAAAGAACGTGCTTACTTGTGTTTTAATTTATCCAAAAACCTACCCATTGCTAAAATATAATAAGGATTCGAAGATCTTTATTCAATCGTCAAAGAGACCCATTAGCTAAACGTAAAAAAAGTGAAGATAAGTGGTACGTAACAGTCCTATTAATTGTTTTCCAAGGCCTTGTTGACAATTTCCGACACATCCTTGGTCAAGCCTGTAGTGTTACTAATCCGTATTAACTGCTCTTGCATAAGATCACGGTGGGGAGAAGTAAAACTTCTCCATTTGTTAAAGACACCTACGATTCTGGCAGCCACTTGCGGATTAATACCATTGAGTTCTATCACCTTATCTGCGACAAATTTGTACCCACTCCCTGACGCTACGTGAAAACCCTCTAAATTGGCACAAAACGAGCCAATGAGTGCCCTTACCTTATTCGGATTATTAATCGAAAATGATGAATGACTAACCAAATCCTCCACTCGTTTAACAGCCTCGTTTGATGGCTGCATAGCTTGAATCGCCAACCACTTATCCAACACCAATGCATGATCGTGCCATGATTCATAGAAGTCTTGCACTAGCAGGTCTTTCTCCGGATAACTTGAGTGCGCTAACGCGGTGAATGCAGCCAACCTATCAGTCATATTACTGGCCTGATGATATTGGTGGCTTGCCAGTGCATGATAGGCTGCCTGATCACTTGCTACCAAATAAGACAAAGCTCTATTCTTTAGAGATCTCTCCGCCATCGCTTCAGCGCTCAGTGAAAACTCGTCTCTTTGATTGTGCGTGGCATAAATCATATGAAACTGCGACTCTAGATCTCTGGCTAATTGCGCTACTAAAGTTTTTCTGACGTTTGCTATAGTTTGTGGTTGGACTACATCCACTAGCTCTGCTATGTACGCCGATGTCGGTAAGGTCAGCATTTCCGCGAGAATAGCTTTATCTTCGGGCATCGAGATAATCAATTCTTTCATCGCTGACAACAAGGTCTGATATTTCTGCTCTTCGATTTTTCCAGACTCGATGGCTGGAAGAATCAAATTCAAACTCAATTCTTGCATGGCTTCCCAGCGGGAATAGCCATTGTCATCATACCTAATCAAGGTTTTCAACGCCTTCTCGTCTTGCTTTAGATTTAATCGAATGGGTGCCGAAAAGTCTCTAAGAATGGATATGGCTGGTTTAGAACTTAGACCATCAAACTCGAATAGCTGATTTTCTTCTGATAACGACAAAGTGTCACTGAGTATTTTCTCTCCTTGTTCGGAAAATAGCGCCAACTTTAGCGGTATCAAGAATGGTTTCTTGTTTGCTTGTCCCGGGGTTTCCGGACAGTTTTGCCTTAATGTAAGAGATAACTTTCCGTCACTGTACTCGACACCAGCTGTTACTTCTGGCGTGCCTGACTGTGTATACCAAAGACGAAACTGAGTAAGATCAACACCGCTCGCTTTTTCCATACTTTGGACAAAGTCCTCAGTCGTGACCGCTTGTCCATCAAAAGTATCGAAATAAAGATCAGTGCCTTTACGAAAGCTCTTAGCACCCAGCAAACTATGCATCATCCTAATAACCTCAGCGCCTTTATTATAAATAGTGACGGTGTAAAAGTTATTAATCTCCTGATAAGAATCGGGACGAACCGGATGTGCCATCGGCCCGGAATCCTCTTTAAATTGATAGGCCCTTAATATTTGTACATCTCTGATTCTCTTTACCGCTCTAGAGCCCATATCTGCACTGAACTCTTGATCCCTAAAAACCGTAAAGCCCTCCTTCAAGCTTAATTGAAACCAATCTCGACACGTTACCCTGTTTCCAGACCAGTTGTGAAAGTATTCATGTCCAATCACACTTTCCACACCCTCAAAGTCACTGTCTGTTGCAGTTTGCTGATCTGCCAAAACATATTTCGAGTTGAATACATTTAAGCCTTTATTTTCCATGGCACCCATATTAAAGTCGTCAACGGCTACAATGTTGTAAACCGATAAGTCATATTCTCTGCCATATTTTTCTTCATCCCAGCGCATGGAGTTTTTCAATGACTCCATAGCATGATCGCAAAGCTCTATATTGTGCTTTTGAGTATAAATATTTAGTTCAATTTGCTCTCCATTCATTGTGGTAAAAGTGTCTGTCACGAATTCCAAGTCCCCAGCTACCAATGCAAAAAGATAACTGGGTTTGGGATGCGGATCATGCCACTTTACCCAATGTCGCCCATCGTAGTGTTTTCCAGAATCGATCAAATTACCGTTTGATAGTAGAACGGGGCAGGCAACCTTATCGGCCGTTATGGTTACGGTGTACTGACTTAGCACATCTGGTCTGTCTAGGAAGTATGTGATTCTCCTAAAACCTTCAGCTTCACACTGAGTGCAGAAGTTACCGCTAGACTGATATAAGCCAGACAGCTCAGTGTTTAGGTGAGGCTCTGCTCGCGTAACAATCACTAGTTCAAACTCTGATTCTGAACAATGAATCGTCAAAAAATCGTCTGTTATTTCATAACAGTCCTCACTCAGCTCTTCACCGTTTAACTGAATCGACCGTAAATCTAACTTTTCACCATTTAATACCAACGGTTCCACATCTTCTTTTTGACGGACGACAGTAAGCCGAGAAGTGATGGTGGCGATTTTTTCTATTAATTCAAATTCCAATTCGACCTTTGGTATAGCAAAGTTAGGTCGTTGATAATCCTTAAGATAGATAGTTGTATCAGCTTGCGAGGGAGCTACAGTTGTTTCCAGCATGTTTAAAACAAATTCCAAACGGGGGTTAGTTCTTTAGGTAAGGGCTCAGTTTGACCTAACTTTGCCCAAGGTTGTGTTTCTGAATGAAAATCAGAGCCTACTGAAGCGACCAATCTAAATTTTTGCGCTAGGTCACTCAGCATTTTAATTTGTTGTTTATCCGTTGAAGCTGTACAAATTTCAATTCCCTTGACACCAGCAGCTACCATGTCTTTGATCAATAAGCTTAACTTTGTTCGTGTAAGTTTATATCTCATCGGGTGAGCCAAAACTGCCACGCCTCCTGCTGATGTAATGGCTTTAGCTATTTCATTTAAGTCTGGCCATAACATTGGAATATAGCCAGGTTTACCCTTTACCAAATAACGCTTAAAAGCTTGCTTTTTATCTTTTGCAAAACCATGTTCTACAAGGGCATCAGCAAAATGAGGGCGCGTTGGCACACCTCGGCCTTTTAAATTCCTAATAACGGTTTCCCTTATATCGATATCATTTTGCTCAAGATCCTCATACATTGATTCAGCTCGAGATTCTCTGCGTTGCTTATTACTTTTGATAGCACGCTGTAATATTTTGTTAGAAGGATCAACGTTAAGACCTACCACATGAATCAATAACTTCTCCCAAGTGCAGGACAACTCCACCCCATTGATAAAATTTAACCCTAATTTATCGGCAGCTCGGCTGGCTTCTCCTAAACCATCAAGTGTGTCATGGTCGGTCAAAGCTAAATGGGTAATCCCTCGTTCGGTCGCTTTTAAGACCAACTCGGTTGGACTTAAGCTTCCATCAGAATAGTACGAATGACTGTGTAAATCGTATTTTGGCTCTTGAATCATAATAGCAAGCTAGCGACGCTCATAGAGTTCAATAACTGTCAGTTAAATAACCAGCATCGTATTCCATGAGGTCTAAGGGAAAACGATAAATAGCTTCATACTCAGCCCCACTGCTTGTTAGTGTGCTCTCAAACAGAACAACCTCATCAAAGTACAATTCACAATTAAAATTCGCTGGAATTCCACCGGAAAACTCGTTCCTACTGTGACGATATCGACCCAAAGTTATGTGCGGATTAAATTTTCTTTTATCCATAGCCATACCGATAGAATTAACGGCTGAAAGTACTTGTCGATGTAGCGACGATAACGGCTCATTTTTTTCCACCAGGGCAGCCATAAGTTTGGGCTTGTTTTCTGGAAACGGACTGATCATCGATATACGGCTGGCAAATTCTGTTTGCAACACACATTGATCCAAGCTCTCTGCGAGGTTCTCTAAATCTCGCTCGGTTTGATCACCCAGAAACGCCAAGGTTAAATGATAGTTTTCTTGATCGACCCACCTTATCGCTCCACTCTTGTCCTGATAGGACATTTTTGCTGACAAATCTCCTAATTGATTTGTTGCTTCTTCTGGGATACTAAGGGCTATAAAACTTCGAATGGTCATTAGTTTTAGTAATAGATCAGTGGCAAAACGATAGCCTATGTATGTTTACAATGACCACTATCGTTCTTACACTGGTAAATCATCTTAGAGTATTACAGGCTGAGCATACCACCACACCACCAAAACTACGCTATGTTTTGACGAATTTAAGCAGCAAGGGTTATAGTAACGAAAGGCAAGCCCTATGACGATTACAAATCTAGAAAAAAACGCTTTAGTGCAAGAGCTAGCGGTTCTGAAACAAGACCACCGCGAGCTCGACCTTGCTATTACCGATATGGCCGACAAACTACAGGCCAATCAATTTGAGATTTCCCGCCTGAAAAAGCAAAAGTTAAGGCTTAAAGATGCTATAGCAAAACTTGAAAGTAAGCTTATCCCTGACTTACACGCTTAATTTATAGCATACCTGCTCATATCAACCACGGCTAGATCTTTATTTTAAGACAGAATCCGTTTGTTATTTTCTCATCTTCACTTTTAAGTGTAAGTTTCTAAGAACTTTAGATACCTTTGTTGTTAGCAGATGTATCTGGAGTTTCCTCTTCCTGCAAAGATTTTCGAGATTCGAATAATGCTAGACCTTTAATGAGGTTGAATGCTTCATTGAGCTGATAGTCGTTTGCGAGACGCTCTTTAGCCTCGTTTTTGGAAGGGGCATTCTTCGATTGCGGTCCACCATCTAGACGTCCAGGCAAGTCGTTTTCAGTTACCTGTTGATACGGTTTGGTGGTCTGCTTACGAAATTGTCTTTGCTCTACGTACACATCAGGGATTATTCCTTCTGCCTGTATCGAGCGACCATTTGGAGTGTAATATCTCGCTGTGGTTAACTTAATAGCATCGTCTTCGTTAATATTGAGAATTGTTTGTACCGACCCCTTGCCAAACGTTTTGGTTCCCATAATCAGTGCTCTATTATGATCCTGTAAAGCTCCCGCTACGATTTCTGATGCACTTGCTGATCCAGAATTGACCAATACCACAATCGGTTTTCCCTCGATTAAATCGACCGCTGTAGCGATGTATTTTTTATCACTACCCTCTACTCTCCCTTTTGTACTAACAATTGTACCTTTCTTCAAAAAGGCGTCAGATATTGAAACCGCACTGGTCAATAAGCCTCCGGGATTGTTTCGTAAGTCTAATATCAATCCAGAAAACCCTTCTTTGGATCTTAATCTTTTCAATTCTTTTCGAAAGCTCTCCCCAGTATTGAGTTGAAATTGAGTGACTCGCAAATAACCAATATCATCACTCAAACGCTCTCTCTTGACCGAACTTAATTTTACGATTGCTCGGGTTAGCTCTACATCAAAAGGGTCTGGCTCACTTTCTCTTAAAATCGTTAATACGATGCTGGTTCCGGGTGCTCCTCGCATCATTGCGGTCGCTTCGCTCAAGGACAAACCTGATATCACTTCGCCATCGATACGCACGATTAAATCCCCTGCTTGGATACCTGCTGTCGCAGCGGGGGTATCATCGATTGGAGCAATTACTTTAACGAACCCTCCCTCCATAACGACCTCGATACCCAAGCCAGCAAACTCGCCTCGAGTATCTTCATCTAAGTCTTGATATTTCTCTCCCTTCACGTAAATTGAATGCGGGTCTAAACCGGCCAACATACCGTCTACTGCATACTCCAACAACAACTCATCACTCACCGGTTCAACATAGCTTTGTTTAATACGGGTAAAAATATCTGCGAACGTCTTAATTTGATCCAATGGTAAAGCAGTGCCACTGTCTGTCGACTCTATACCCCCATTGGGAGACTCTTCACTTTGTTGAGACCAAACAAGATTAGGCAATACAAGCGCGCTAGTTAAAATGAGTGTTTTTATAAGATTCATACTTTTCCAAGATTTATTGGCACCAACTGAGGGGGTTAACCGGTGTAGTGTTTCGACGTATTTCAAAGTACAAGCCGTTTGATTTCAAACCGCCAGTTTTTCCTGACTTAGAAATAACTTCGTTCGTTTCTACTGCATCCCCTACTTTCTTGTAGAGTACCTCATTGTGACCATACAAACTAATGTGATCATCACCATGATCAACAATAATTAATAATCCAAAGCCTTTTAGAAAGTCTGCAAAGAGTATTTGACCTCTAAAAATGGATCTAACAGCCAGGGACACTTTAGTGTCATAAAACACACCCTCTGATACCATACCAGAGCTCACAATTCGTTGGCCGAATTTTGTTTTTGGTAGTTCTTCAACCGGGCAAGCTAGTCTACCTTTTTGTTTGGCAAAGCCTCCTCGTACCGGCTTTCTATATTTTTTCTTGGGCGGTTTTTTACCTTCGCGCTTGGCTTTCTGGATAGCTCGCTTTTCGGCCTCCTCGCGCTCGTTCTCTATTCTTGCTAACTCTGCTTTTTGTTTTTCAAGCTCTTTCAACAACTGGTTCAATCGGTCTCGATCTGTTCGTAGCTTTATAATTTTCTCCTCTGCATTAGTTACTTTAGCCATCAAACGGTCGAGTAATTTTCTTCGCTGCTCATTCTTATTCTGCTTTTGTTTTCTCAAGAACTCCTGCTCTTGTTCTATACTCTGCAATTCAGCCACTTTTATCTGCTGAGTTATTCTGAGTAGTCTCCCTTTTTCAACTTCCTTTGCTAATTGATTAAATCGCTCTGTTATTGCTTCTGAAAAGTAGGAGTGATAGTTGTTAAGGCGTCCGAGTGAATACGGATCCTCTTGGTTTAACAGCATTTTAAGTCTGTTGGGCACACCGTTTTTATAGTTGGAGACGATCAGCCGTGTTAAAGACTCTCTACTATTCTTTTGCTGAAGAACTAATTCTGCTTGTTTTTGTTCCAGCTCTTGGATCAAAGACTTCGTTTGAACCATCTCAGCCCGAGCTTTTACAAGCTTTTGTTCTATCTTGGCGACTTCTCGCTCGGTGCTCAATAATTTGCTTTGTTCGGTTTCAAACTTTGATTTATTAGCGTTTATATTACGACTTAAAGTCTTGATTTCCTTATCTATATCGCTTATCGACCTTTTATAGTTTGATTCACTTTGAGCCAAACAATCAGCGGTGAGTAGCAACCAAGGTATAAATAAACTCAAACTAAATTGTCTTAGCTTTGATGTATCTTTGACTGTTTGCATTAAAGGCTCGCTTTTATGGCTTTTTTGGCGTTCAAATCCAACATGTCTTATGTATAATTCGCGCTTTGGATTATAGCTTGGGTAACTTCCCAGACACATCTTATGTTTGTCGATTTCATCAATCAAAATATTTTCTGGTTTATTGCTTGGGCCTTTTTACTTAATCTTTTGATTTTAAGCTACATTCGCGGTGGCGTGGCCGGTGCCAAACAGGTATCGGTGTTAGAGATGCCCACTTTACAACGCGGCGGGAAATCAATCGTTATTGATGTTAACAAGTCCGATGTTTATGCCAATTCCCATATTCCCAAAGCGATAAACATCCCTCTTGAGGATATCGCTGAAGGTAATAAAGAACTGTCAAAACACAAAAGCAAAACGGTAATTCTCACATGCCAAAGCGGTGGCCGAAGCCAATCTGCGGCTAAGAAACTGATCGCTATGGGCTTTGAGAACGTAAACATTCTACGCGGCGGCCTGATGGCTTGGACCAAAGAGAACTTACCTGTCAGTAGTAGTGCAAATACGTAGAGGATTTGCTGTCACTGACACCGTTTAAATCCAAAACCAATCCAATTACCTGTCTAATTTGAACTTATTATAGATTATAGAGAAATTCATCATGGCTGAAGAAAAGTCACAAGTATTTGATATCCGGAAGATTTATTTGAAAGACTCCTCGCTCGAGTCTCCCAACGCGCCCGATATCTTTTTAGAAAATCCAGCTCAACCTGAGGTGTCCATCGAAGCCACTATAAAAACTAAGGCATTGGAGCAGGAAGACTTCTACGAAGTTGTGCTTGGCATCACGATCACCTCAAAAATTGGCGATAAAACAGCTTTCTTAGTAGAAGTTATGCAAGCGGGGGTTTTCCAACTAGCTGGCTTAGTAAAAGAGGAACTTCCTCTCGCTTTGGAAATTGCATGTCCCAATATTTTACTTCCGTTTGCTAGGGAAGCTATTTCTGATTTGGTCGGTAAAGCAGGTTTCCCTCAACTGTTAATTTCACCGATCAATTTTGAAACTTTATTCCAACAAAAGCAGGCGCAAATTCAAGCCGCAGCTGAAGAGGCGTCAAAGGCGAAGCAAGAAGGCAGTGCTGAGCAGTAACCTAGTTGCTATAGCTCTTTAAAAACGCAGTCTCGATAATGAGGTCTGCGTTTTTATGTGAAGAATATTTCTGCAAAATTCTCACACTCATTACACTTTGGCTTTTATAATGGGTGGAATTTAAGGAAATATACCATTCATCCAGCCTATGAAAGCACTTCGTATCATCTCAATATTAGTCGTAACCATCGTCACCCAAGGATGTAGTAGCAGTGGTAGAACAGTCTCACATGAGTGGAACAGTAGTTCAGATCCGTTCGAAGGAGCTAATAGATCGGTTTACGCTTTTAATACTACTGCTGACAAATACATTTTACGTCCGGTGGCTTCTGGGTATGATAAAGCACTTCCAGAACCCGCTAAGAAAGGGGTCTCCAATTTTTTGTCAAACTTGAGCGAGCCGTGGAACGTTGTTAATAGCCTACTTCAAGGTAAAGTCAATAGAGCGCTTGGAAGCACGTACAGGTTTGCCGTCAATAGCACTGTCGGCTTATTAGGATTGATAGATGTGGCACAGGGTCAAGGTGTAGAAAAAACCCCTGAAGATCTTGGTCAGACCCTAGCTGTATGGGGTGTAAAGCCTGGTCCTTACCTCATGTTACCCTTTTTAGGCCCGACGAACTTTCGAGACGGACTAGGACGTTCTGTTAGCCCCGCTTTCTATTCTATTAGAGATATCTCGAACTCCACTTCTACCAGAATTGGCCTAACCGCATTAGACATCGTCAATACTAGAGTTGGTTTGCTGGCCGTAGATGAAGCCCTAGAAAAGCAGTTAGACCCATATTTATTCATAAAAACTGCCTTTGAGAATAGCCGCACTGCTGCTATCAATGATGGGAAAGAAATCGAAGTTGATTACGATTTTTAACTTTTAATGGCTCTATACGCTGTTGGCGATATTCAAGGTTGCTACGACGAACTCGCTAAATTATTAGATACAGTTAATTTTGATCAGACCAAGGATAGATTGTTCTGCGTCGGTGATTTGGTCAATAGGGGACCTAAATCACTGAAAACATTAAGGTTTTTAAGATCTCTTGGTGATAGCTGTACTGCTGTTCTCGGTAATCACGACATACATCTGCTAGCGATGATTTATGGTATTCGGAGTCCAAAACCAAATGACACACTAATTAGAATTCTAGAGTCGGAGGATTGCTCTGAAACGGCTCTCTGGCTTAGAAACCTTCCTCTTCTTGCCCATGATAAAGATTATAAACTGTTGATGTGTCACGCTGGCATCTATCCTTGGTGGACAGCCAAGCAAGCAAAAAATTATGCTAGAGAAGTGGAACGTATTTTTAGGGACGAAGAAAAGTGCATAAAACTGTTGCATAAAATTTATGCTAATAAACCCAGTAAATGGCAAGATTCACTAAGCAAAACTCAGCGTCGTCGATTTATTATAAATGCATTTACACGAATGAGGTTTTGTAGTCCGCAGGGTCACCTAAATCTCACAGAAAGCGGATACAGTGGCAAAGTTAGAAAAAATCGGGTACCTTGGTTCGACATAGTAAACCAGTCGCTAAACGATTATCGGTTAGTTTTCGGACACTGGTCGGCGCTGGGTCTAATGGTTACAGATAAACTTATTTCATTAGACACTGGATGCGTTTGGGGAAGAACAATGACCATGGCTAAAATACCGCGAAATAAAGATGATTGTTTAGTGCTTTACTCTCAACCAGCCCAGATTAACAATGACTAACCCAGATATTCAAGTTAGCGCGATCAGTGAATTCGTTCCACAACAATCTGATGCGTCAAATAATCGATACGTTTACTCTTACACCATCACGATTAAAAACAACTCTGATCAGCCTTATCAGCTACTCTCTCGTCATTGGCTAATACAAGATGGCAATATGAAGGTGGAAGAGATTTACGGTGATGGAGTCATCGGTGAACAACCTAAGATAAAACCAGGCGATTCATACTCGTATAGCAGTGGTGCTGTGCTCGAAACGGATATTGGGACGATGGAAGGGAGGTATTTTTTTAAGCCATGCTTCAACAGTGAAAGTTCAGTTGAAAAGGTGGAAATTGCCATTCCAAAATTTTTACTATCTATTCCGAGAATAGTTCACTAACTTTCCACCAAAAACTCCTCGCCAGCTAAAAAAAGCAACACTAATTACCTGTGCAGAGCAAAAAGATTTACGAGAGCGGGCGAAATATCGACAGAAAGCCTGATTTTTTTTAACTTAAGTCTTTGATTTTAAAAAGAAAAATTAGACATCCAAATTAGCTACTGTGAACGCGTTTTTCTCTATAAATTCGCGCCTTGGTTCGACTTGATCCCCCATTAGGATAGTAAAGGTATCGTCTGAGGAAACTTCATCCTCGATAACGACTTTTAGCAAGCGTCGTACTTCCGGATCCATGGTAGTTTCCCAGAGTTGGTCCGGATTCATTTCGCCAAGACCTTTATAGCGTTGTACATTTAATCCTTTCTTCGCTGAGCTCATTAAAAAATTCAATGCTTCAGAGAACTCTTCACACTCTAATTCTCTTTCCCCTCGGCGAACCAATATGTGATCGCCGAGCGCACTTTCTAACTTTTCTGCTAATGCTTTAATTGACGTATATTCTGGCGAAGACCAAAATATTCCTCCAAATTCACTTTCTGAGGACATACCGTGCAAACTACGTTTTATCTTTAGACTGGTGCTTCCATTTTTAACTAAACTAAGATCATATCTTGGCGTTTCATAACCTTCTTTATTTAGAGAAGATTCAATGGTTGCGATAACATCATCGTTCAACGATTCTTGATCTACCGAGTTATCTATCAAAGCTTTCAAGACAATAGGGTCATAATCCTGCGAGAGACGATCGATTGTTTTCTCTACGGAAAGGTACTCTCTGCACAAACTTTTCAGTTCATCGCCAGATACTTCCTCTTGAGTTGACACATTAATGAGGACGGATTTCTGTAGCGCTAACTCTAGTAGATAAGCTTCAAATTCTAAATCATCTTTTACATATTTCTGTGACTTACCTGTTCCTACCTTATATAAAGGTGGCTGAGCGATATAAATATATCCTCGCTCTATAAGTTCTGGCATTTGACGATAGAAAAAAGTTAAAAGCAGCGTTCTTATATGGGAACCGTCGACATCTGCGTCGGTCATGATAATAATTCTATGATAGCGGAGCTTGTCGATATTAAAGTCGTCTGTACCGATACCAGCGCCTAGCGCTGTAATCAAAATAGTGATCTCATCTGAGGTCAACATTTTGTCAAATCGAGCTTTCTCTACGTTCAATATCTTTCCCTTGAGTGGCAGAATCGCTTGAAACGAACGATCTCTGGCTTGTTTGGCTGAACCACCCGCGGAGTCACCCTCCACCAAATATATCTCTGATTCAGAAGGGTCTTTGTTTTGGCAATCGGCTAGCTTGCCTGGCAAGCCACCTAAATCTAGAGCTCCCTTACGACGAGTCATTTCTCGTGCTTTTCGAGCAGCGTCTCTTGCTCTGGCCGCCTCAACTATTTTCTCGGCTATTCGCTTTCCTTCAGCTGGGTTTTCCAGAAGAAATTCGGAGAGCTTTTCGTTCATGACTGACTCTACAACCCCCTTCACTTCGGAAGAAACCAACTTATCTTTTGTCTGGGATGAAAATTTCGGATCTGGTACTTTTACTGAGAGAACGGCAGTCAAACCTTCTCTAGAATCATCACCACTGATGCTGACTTTCTCTTTCTTCGCTAAACCCGACTCGTCTATGTAATGATTCAGTGTTCTGGTTAATGCTCCTTTAAAGCCAGATAAGTGAGTCCCGCCATCTCTTTGAGGAATATTGTTGGTGTAGCAGAATACATTTTCTTTATAGGAATCATTCCACTGTAATGCGACCTCCACTGTAACGCCGTCACGCTCTCCTTTGACCTGAATAATCTCCTGATTAAGAGGCGTTTTCATTTTATTAAGATGTTCGACAAAGGCTGCTATCCCACCCTCGTATTGGAATACCTCATGCTTTTTGCTGCGTTCATCGCTGAGTTCTATTCGAACCCCAGAGTTCAAGAAGGAAAGCTCTCTCAGACGTTTTGCCAAAATATCGTAGCTATATTCCGTAATAGTAAAGATATCGGCACTGGGTTTAAATGTTACTTTAGTACCAGTTCGATCAGAATCACCAACCACTTTCAAATCTTCTTGCGGTTCACCCAGATGATACTCTTGAAAATGCTTCTTTCCATCTCTATCGATCTCGAGCTTTAGCCAGTCAGACAAAGCATTTACCACTGACACACCGACACCATGTAGGCCGCCTGACACTTTATACGAATTGGAGTCGAATTTTCCGCCAGCATGCAGAACGGTCATAATAATTTCTGCAGCTGATTTACCCTCCTCCTCTAGTATACCTACTGGGATACCACGACCGTCATCCCATACAGAAATCGAGTTATCCTGATTAATGACGACGTTAACGCCAGTACAATGACCAGCCAAAGCTTCATCGATCGAGTTATCCACCACCTCAAAAACCATATGATGCAGGCCTGTGCCATCGTCGGTATCTCCGATATACATTCCTGGGCGCTTTCTAACTGCGTCTAAGCCTTTTAAAACCTTAATACTACTGGAATCGTAACTCATTATTTTTATCGTCGTGAGAGCGTATTTTTAACCGCCATATTGTATCAAATAATCGCTCTTTCCACCTAATTATGAGCTCAGATTATCGTCAATGGTAAATAACGATCACACGATTTAAATTCCTTATAAAGATGTTTCACGTGGAACATCTTTATAAGGAATTTCATAATGTTCCACGTGAAACATTTACTTACTTTTTAAACCCGCTAAGTGCGTGTCTATTTGCAAGCTCTCAATACATATATTACTAATTCATATGTATTCACACAGATATCCCTCAGACCGATCAATAATTAAGGGGATATATAAAAGCAAAGCTTAAATACAGTATGCCACGCTGCCAAAGCCAAATTTGGAAAAGCATTATTATGATGCGAGCAAATGATAACAGGGGTCGCTAAGATGAGTCTTTTCGAATGAATATTGAATAATGCTGAAACTACGAGAAATCCTTTATCTATGATTTATGTCTTGAAATGCAAAAGGTTTATAGATGTTTGGCTTGCCCTATAACTACGCGTATTAGTTTTATAGCCTTACTTTTTTCAAGAGTACCAGTGTGTCCCTGCCTCTTTTGAGTCGATTTCAACCGTAATAAACACATCTGCTTCCACTAACCTTTATGCTGATTGTATTGGTTGCGGCAAGCAAGCGAAACGATTAGTGGGCATTATCCGGCAGCTTAACTAGCGCTCCCTGTTTATGTCCTACCAGTTACCCTTTTTGATGATCACACCGATATATATCTAACCACATCCCTTTTAAGTATCTGACGAAGGCTTTTTAGCCCTGCGTCTTGCCTACTGACTCGAGAATTAAGCTAGCAACTCTATGATGATTAGAGGGATGATGTTGGCTAAAGAGGTAAGGTGTATAAGAAATAAAATTAGCGAGTGAGAAAGGGCAGCCGCTAGATAACTAGATAATCCGAATGTGATTGTTTTTTTGGGGCTGTTAGCTTTGAGGAAACTTCAAAATAGAAAACGACACTTATAGTTAAGACGCTAACATCAAAGATCCTAGAGTCACAAACGCATAAATAGGAGATTTGAACCAATAAGTTAATTCCTAGCCGCTCTTACCAGATATCCCACTGGCAACGCTGTCTACCTATTTTTACCTTAAAGAGATAACAGCCCTTTTCAATGCTATGGTCGTTTGCCTTTCGAGTTAGTACATCTACTATACTGGGTCGAGCACACGTATCCGATCGCGTATGAAGAGCATAAAAAAAGCCCTCTATGTCGCAAAACAACGAGGGCCTTTATGGATTTAAATATCAGTACTAGAGACGCATGGGCATAATAAGATATAGGGTATCGCTCGATCCTTCGGCGTGAAAGGTACAGGACGTATTTGGGTCTAATAAGCCGAGATCTATATTGTCGGAATCACAGGCTCGTAGCGCTTCAAGCAAATATGTAACGTTAAAACCGATCTCTATAGGGGGGTGAGGGTAATCAACTTCCATTTCGTCTTTTGCGTGTTCTTGATCTGGGTTGTGAGACCTAACTTTAAGTAAATCCGCCTCCAAGGCCAGAGAAACACCTCGGAACTTCTCATTACTTAAGATGGCGGCTCGGCTCAATATTTCTATGAGATTTTCTCTATTTATTATTATGTGCTTATCCAAATTTGCCGGTATTACCTTTTCATAATCGGGAAAACGGCCATCAATCAATTTTGAGATAAACATAAAATAACCAGATCTTATTGAAATATGACTGGCATTTAGTTTCACTTCAACTGGGTCTTCGCTTGCACCATCCAAAAATTTGCCTATTTCCAAAACGGCTTTTCGCGGGACGATGCTTTGTACAAACTCCACAGAGGTAGGGTCGACCGATACTTGAGTTTTAGCAAGCCGGTGACCATCGGTAGCGACGGAGACAATGCGATTATTATGAAATTCCAATAATAGACCGTTAAGAAAATAACGAACGTCCTGTTGAGCCATTGAGAACGATGTCTTAGTCAACAAACTATTAAGTTGCTTTTGCTGAATCGAAAACTCATGTTTCCATTGAGTCTCTTCCAGACGAGGATAATCGTCTGCTGAAAGAGTTTGTAATGTAAACCGGCTCTTACCAGCCGAAACGACCATCTTGTTATCAGATTCAGTACTTAGAGTTAATAAGGCTTCATTCTTTAAAGATCGACAAATATCAAATAGTTTTCTAGCGGATACGGTAGTCTTGCCGTCTTGCCCACTCACATTGTCAACTTTGGTTGTTATCTCAGTTTCTAAATCTGACCCTACAAGTGTCAATGTTCCTTGCTTAAGTTCCAGATATACGTTTCCTAGAATAGGCAGCGTTTGTCTTTTTTCTACGACTCCGATCACCTGTGAAAGCGGTTTTTCCAGGATCTCTTTTTGTATATTAATATTCATTTTATTTACTTATAGTTTCTTACTGCTCTTATTAATCATGTCGATAAGTGTGAGAACTTAAAAAAGTTATTTAAATTCAATAACTTAAAAAGATTTTAAGCTGTGTATAAGTCCATTAGAAAATCTCTAAAAAACTGTGGATGAAATGTGGATAAAAATTATTAAATAATCATACCGTATTTATACAGAAGTTATCCACAGGCTGAGCTATAGCTTAATCAAACGGACAGTATTTTTGATAAGCTTTTATAGTCCTCGCTTATCTTTGGCTCCGTTTTGGTTAGTTCGTCCACTTTTTTACAAGCGTGAATAACCGTAGTATGATCTCGCCCCCCAAAAGCATCGCCGATATCTGGTAGGCTGAGGCTGGTCAATTCTTTAGCCAGGGCCATAGCTATTTGTCGGGGTCGTGCTATTTGTCGGTTTCGTCTCTTGGACTTTAAATCGGAAACTCGAATGCTATAGAAGTCGGCTACGGTTTTTTGAATGTTTTCGATGGAGATCTTTCTTTCTTGAAAAAGCGTCAGATCTTGCAATGTGTCTTTGGCTAGGTCTATGTCGATTTCTCTGTGAGTGAATCTAGAGCTGGCTACTAATCTATGTAAAGCACCTTCTAACTCTCGCACATTAGATCTTATTTTCTTGGCAACCAGAAAGGCAACATCATCACTGAGTTCGATATCATTCTTTCGAGCTTTGTTTTTCAATATAGCTACTCTAGTTTCTAATTCTGGTGGATCAATTCGTACCGTAAGCCCGCTTTCAAATCTCGAAATAAGTCGCTCCTGTAGATTGTTAATCTCTTTGGGGAACTTATCACTGGTCAAGATGATTTGAGCACCTGTCTCTAAAAGAGTATTGAATGTATGAAAAAATTCCTCTTGAGATTGATTCTTACCAGCAAAAAATTGAATATCGTCGATAAGTAAAGCATCAAGAGAGCGGTAATACTGTTTAAACTTATCCATCGAGTTTTTTTCGATGGATTTAACCATGTCCGAAACAAATCGCTCTGAATGTACATAAGCAACATTGGCGTTCTTCTTTTTTTCATGGATTAAGTTTCCAGCGGCGTGCATCAGATGGGTCTTACCAAGCCCTACTCCACCGTAAATAAAGAGGGGATTATAGGCTGTCCCGGGATTCTCGCTGACCTGTTTGGTGGCTGCTCTAGCTATCTGATTGGATTTGCCTTCAATATGATTTTCAAAGCTAAACGTTTTATTCAGTACGTTGGTACCAAACTCCGTCGGAAAATCCTCTTGTTCTTGCCCAACTGTAGATAGCCTATTTGTATCTTTGACCACAGCAGGCTTAGCTTTTTCCTCAAAGATTTTAATCGATACTTTGATGTTGTTTCCAGCAAAGTGTTGCGCAGAACCTACTACTGTATCGAACAGGTTGTCTTGGACCCAATCAACAACAAAGCGATTTGGGGCGTATAGAACAAGATGGTTGTCTTGGTTATTGGTGGTTAGAGGCCTCACCCAGGTTTGAAAATCGCGCTCCTCTATTTCATTTTCTAATTTTTGTAGGCATTTATCCCAAAGTAACGTGTTTTCCATTTAGGTGATTTAAGGCAAATTTAAGGTTAACTAAGATAAGCTTAATTTTATTTATTCGCTTATCAGATGTCGCGTTTAATGATTATTCCCAGCTCTTTTATTCTTAGAATCGATAAACTAGGAGCGATAAATAAAAGACCATAGTCTTTAAGCAAACTGCAGAGGCCTAATTGCTCCCAGAGGCAACATAAATTTCGGAAGACGGATTTTTTAGAAAACCAAGCTGACGTGTCACCCGAGAAGCAGGGACAGAATAATATACCGTTAAGCGGCGAATAATTGAAATGAAAAAATCATTGCTTTACAAAATGGCAGACAGAGAATCAAAGGCAGTCCAATGGAAAAAAACCCAAGAATTGCAAATAGGTAGTTGACTAAGCTTGTCAAACTCAGTACCTTTGCAGCCCGTTTGACAGTAGCCGCTTAACAGCCTAATTAACTGTTTGCGATCTCTTAGATTTAAAAAACATACTTTGTTTTTTTGAGATCACGGTGAACTTGACGGTAAACTAGTTTAGTAACGCTCGTAAGTCTAAAAAAGACTTTTTGAACGAGTTTAAAAAAGGTTCCTTAAAATGAAACGTACTTTTCAACCAAGTCAAATTAAGCGCAAGCGTACACATGGATTTCGCGCTCGTATGGCGACAAAAAATGGCCGAGCTATCATTAATGCTCGACGTGCTAAAGGGCGTGCTTCTCTGACTGTCTGATTACATTAGAGCCAAGCTATCTGCCGTTTTCTTAAGGCAGCGCCTAGCCGAGAAGCCGTTTGTATAAATTGCAAACGGCTTTTTTATTGCGTCCTTTCACCCTAGTATTTTCATCTGAGTATTTTCACTCCTATCCCTATTGTTATAGTCTTAGACCTAAGACTTACCTTATATTAATCTAAGTCGTGCATAAGAATGGCATATCAGTTTCGAAAACAGAGATTCCAACGAAATCAGCGAATTTTGACCCCCGCTCAATTTAAGTTTGTATATGCCAATAAGCAATGGGGAAACACAAAGATGCTGACATTTAATGCCTTGTATGATGAAAAACTAAAGCATAAGGCCAGCAAACTAGGGGTTACCGTTTCGAAGAAAGTATCGAAATTAGCGGTGCGGCGTAACCACATCAAAAGATTGATTAGAGAGTTTTATCGACATAATCAATCACAGTTGAAAGCGACACAAGTAGTAATCACAGCCAAACCAGCTGCTAAAGTGGCAAGCAATGAAGAAATTAACGCAGAACTACAAGAGTTATGGTCAAAGTTAATGAAGTGGCAGCGGTGGAATATTAAGCAGAATCAAAAGCAAAAAAATAGAGAAAAGAATCAGTGAGTGCGTTTTTCCTTAGATGCTTGGAAGCCTTCTTCAAATTTTATAAGGTAGTCATTAGTCCTATACTTGGGACCAATTGTCGTTATACCCCAACTTGTTCAGAATATACCAAAGAGGCCATAGAACAACATGGTTGGCTAAAGGGTATGGCACTCGGTGTAAAAAGGCTATCGCGATGTCACCCTTGGGGAGGCAGTGGATATGATCCAGTACCAGTAAAAAAAGTGACTGAAGAAGACCAATGTTGCAATAAAAAATAAAGAAACAAGGAGTTTAACGCTTTTGTACTTTAGTTAAAGCTATAAAAATGTAGAATACGCCCCCATACCTAGAAGCTCTTTTCGGCTAATAAGAATCATTATGGAAAATCAACGTAATTTGTTGTTTATCGGTCTAATGACCATATCAGTAGTGCTGTATCTCAAGTGGCTTGAATTCAGTAAACAGCCAGTTGAGGAGTCGACTGTAGTGGTGCAAAACGAAAGTTTGCCGTCACTACCATCACCAAGCTCAACAACAGGTCTACCCAATACTCCAGCTGTAACTGGTGAAGAAGCTTCCATGGCAACTGCAATGGTAGCCGAAGCCACTTCTGGCGGTACATTGATCACTGTAGAAACCGATTTGGTTAACGCTACGATCAATACTCTCGGCGGAACTATAGAGCGATTAGAACTAAAACAAGAGCCTGCATCTACAGAAACACCTGGTCAAGGTTTCATCTTGTTAAAAAACGAAGTAGAAGAGCAATATGTCGTAGAGGATGGCTTGCAGACAGCGAATGGAGATGGCCCAACACACAGAGACGTATATGGCCACAGTCAAACTGAATACAAATTAAACGGTCAAGATTCTCTGACCGTACCATTAACATTTACCAGTTCCACAGGCGTAGAATTTGTTAAAAACATTACGTTTAGAAAAGACAGCTACGTGGTGGACATTGACTACCAAATTAAAAATGCGTCTGCCTTACCTTGGAGAGGGTTTTTATACGGTCAGTTTAGACGCACTGAGCCAGTAAGCAGTGGTGGTGGTTTTGGTCAGTTGCCTAGTTACACAGGCGGTGTTTATTACACCGAAGAAGATAAATATACCAAGTATGATTTCGGTGATATGCAAGATGAAGCACTGGCTAAGCCAGTGACCAAGTCTTGGGTAGCAATGCTACAACACTATTTTGTTGGCGCATTTTTGCCGGCCGATACTCCTAAACGGCTGTATTCTATTGCCGGCAAAGAGGCAAATCCTATTTATCGTTTTGGGTATATAGAAATAAAGCCAACAGAAGTTTCAGCGAACGGTTTAACACAAGCTTCTACACAGATTTTTATAGGTCCCAAGACGCAGAGTCGTCTGAAATTAATCGAAAAAGAACAAGGGTTTACCGGTCTTGCCAGGACCGTTGATTATGGTTGGTTGACCTTTATAGCTGACCCATTGTTCTGGCTATTAGACAAGATTAATGGTTTTGTAGGGAACTGGGGCTGGTCTATTATTTTCTTAACTATCTTAATCAAGGGTGTGTTCTACCCTCTTTCAGATAAAGCAGGTAAATCATCAGCAGCGATGAAGAAAGTACAGCCGCGATTACAGACCCTTAAAGAACGTTATAAAGATGATCGTCAAAAGTTCCAAATGGAAATGATGGCTCTGTATAAAGAAGAGAAGATCAATCCAGCCGGTGGTTGCTTACCCATTTTAGTACAAATGCCAGTTTTCTTGGCACTTTATTGGGTTTTACTGGAGAGCGTAGAGCTGCGCCAGGCGCCATTTGCCTTGTGGCTACAGGATCTTTCTGCTCCCGATCCGTTTTTTATACTGCCAGTCTTGATGGGTGTTACTCAATTTATCATGTTTCGTTTAAACCCAATGCCAATGGACGATATACAAAAGAAAGTGTTCATGATCATGCCGATCGTGTTCATCTTCATTTTTGCAGGATTCCCTCAAGGGTTGGTTTTGTACTGGGTGGTGAATAATATTCTATCGATGGCACAGCAGTGGTATATAAACCGCAAATACGCCGTCTAATTTCCCTTACAGAGGCGAAGCTGTTGGTGAATGGCTAAGATGCAAGAAACCATCGTCGCTATCGCTACCCCGCCTGGCAAAGGCGGGGTCGGCGTACTGCGTATCTCTGGTGAAGAGGCTAAGGATATTGGTCAACGGATAATTGGTAAAGATTTATTACCTAGGTATGCTACCTACGCCAAATTTAAAGACGCTACTGGCGAAGTAATAGACAGTGGTTTGGCTCTTTACTTTCCCGGACCGAATTCATTTACAGGAGAAGATGTCATAGAACTACAAGGTCATGGTGGCCCTGTAATTTTAGATTTATTAATAAAGGAAGTAATTAATCAAGGAGCTCGTCAAGCACGGGCTGGAGAGTTTTCAGAGAGAGCTTTTTTAAACGATAAGATCGATCTAGCCCAAGCCGAGGCCATAGCTGATTTAATTGACAGCAGTACAGAACAAGCCGCCAAAGGTGCTATACGTTCACTACAAGGAGAGTTTTCAAAACACGTAAACTCCTTACTGCAAGAACTCATCTACTTAAGAATGTATGTGGAAGCGGCGATAGACTTTCCTGATGAAGAAATAGATTTCCTGGCTGATGACAAGATTCTATTGAGCATCGAAGCCTTGCAAGCTAGTTTAGCAGCTACCATAGCGCAAGCCAGTCAGGGCGCTATTTTGAGAAACGGCTTACGTTTGGTTATCGCTGGAAGGCCTAATGCTGGGAAGTCCAGTTTGTTAAATACCTTGGCTGGTCAAGAATCAGCAATTGTCACCGATATTGCGGGTACCACCAGAGATGTGGTGACTGAAACGATAGATATAGATGGCTTACCAGTGCACATCCTAGACACAGCTGGTTTACGTGACAGCGATGACGCGGTAGAAAAGATAGGGATACAAAGAGCTCGAAAAGCCATAGAAGAGGCTGATCACGTGATTTTGCTTGTCGATGCTAGTGAAGTTAAGATCGCGAGTTTTGAAGATTTTCCAGAACTAAATGAAGAGAGAACAACTGTAGTCGTAAATAAAATAGATTTGGTGGATAAACCCTCGACCTCTATCAATAGTAAAATTAAGGTATCGGCAAAGACAGGTCAGGGAATGAATGAGCTAAAGACTGAGATCAAGAGAATCGCTGGTTACGTGCAAGAGAACGAAACTGTTTTTACAGCGAGACGACGGCATATAACAGCATTAAGCGAAGCGGATGAGGCGGTAAAACGTGGTCTGTATCAGTTAAAAACGTACAATGCTGGAGAATTATTGGCCGACGAGCTTCTGCAAGCTCAAGAATCACTAAACCAAATTACCGGAGAGTTCTCGGCGGATGATTTGTTAGGTGAAATATTCAGCGGATTTTGTATCGGCAAATAGGTTAAAACTTTCTTTAGATCCACCACAATATTACTATTTTCCCATCATAGGTATTGTTGGTCAGGTCGTGAGTAAGATACCGGCATGCAGATTTTATGGAAACAAATCTCAGGCGCTGATAGCAGTAAATTACTATATAAATGGCGGTTACAACTTGCTGTCCTTACTGCTGTATTGACTCACTTTTTGATATTGCTATTACCTAGCTTCACAAACGAGAAGCACTACTCTAACAGTGCGGCTTTTAATGTGATATTGCAAGAGGTCTCAGAAGAGAAGAACACGGTATCAGAACTAAAAGAAGAATCCAGTGAGAAAGTAGAGACTACCCTCAAGGTTCAGCCAACCCGAGAACTCTTCAATCAACAAGATTTACCAACCCCATCAGCAGAAATCACAAGGACCGCTCAATCGCAGCAAGGAGCCGAAACTAACAATGTGTTTCTAGCCGGTGGGATCATAGGCTATGAGGTAATAAAGCGCTTTGCTGAGACGGAGGTGGAATCGAATTTAAATGTTGATCAAACCAGATTCGAAACTTTTTCTGAGTCATTTGTAGCCCCAAAAGCAAAGTTATTAAAAGACACCGAAAAGTTAGCTAATGAACTCGACGGAGGTGCTTATAAAGTAAGAAAAAATGGCGTTGAGTGTGTGGTGTTAAAGATGGTGCCACAATCATTTGATGAAATGAATACTGTGGGGACAATAAGCGGGAGTGGCAGTTGTGTGGATAAAAATAAAAAGATGAGACTATTAGATGACTATGGAAAACTTCTTAATTCAGATAGGTTTGATTGACCAATAAATAAAAAGACAATTGTTTGATAAGAAGTAAATTTATCGAATATATTATTTTTATTTATACTAATTTTTATTTACTGGACGGTTGTCGTGGTAAGTCTATGAAATATTTGATAGAAACTAAGCCGGATTTGTAAAGGGCGTCAGCGCTGCGGGTATTAGTCCGTGTCAGAGTTCTTGATAGTGTGATTGATAGAAGATTGTAAACAGACATAAGTACGAAGCAGTAGAAAATCGACACCTAAAAATAAACACAAAGCTTTACTTATAAAAAGAACCATCAAGCTTAAAAGCTTAGACAACAAATGGTCGACAACTTCTACGTAGTACAGTGGATTAGTGTTACAGAGAGGTTTGGCTCGGATGGCTTGATCGCTATCCAAAGAGGAGCAAGAAGTGCAAAAACGGCGTAGATCGTAAAGCACACTATAAAGTACAACCAAATGAGGACAACCATGAAGTCAAAAATCATGTTAATAGCGGCCGTGCTCGGGCTAGCCATAAGTTTTTCAGGTCATGCAAAATTGGCTGGTAAGAACGTTGTGTTAGTTCACGGCTTTCAAAATGGGGACTTGCCTAATCCCCCTTCAGTCTCTAAACAAAAGCAAAATGCAAACGCTTACTGGAGCAGTTACTGGGCGAGCCGAGCCGAGGCTGTTCTTTACTGGTCTTCTGCAGACAGAGTAACGGGAAATATTAAAGATTCAATTCGCTCTCAAATTAAAACATTAGAAGCCAATCGAACTTGTGCATCAGGTTGTGTATTCGTCACACATTCAACTGGTGACTTGGTAACCAGAGATGCGTTGACTCGTCTCGGGCAATGGGGTGTTAATAGCAATAACTTCAAAGTACTTGCGGTATTGGATATTGCCGGTGCGGGCGGTGGTACAGAGTTAGCTGATGTAGCCTACAACGTAGCGGTTGGTAGCGGGATTATCAATTCAGCTCAAAAAGCAGCCATCAATTTATTTTTAGGCTTTTCGCCAAACTCATCTAATATAGGTGTGTTAAATGATCTTAGACCAGCCGTAGCAAGGAATACAGGTTTGGCTTCTAACTCTACGCCAAGGTTGCGTTTTGTTGGAGCTGGAGATCAGTATTTGCGAGTGACTAAGGGATTTATCAAAGGTTATGATGATAGTGTTGTGCCATTTCACAGCGCTTGCGGCTCAAGATACTCTGGGGACTATGAGTCATGTAGTTCTAGTATCCGCACGAACGGACAACTGAAAAGTTCGCGAGCGCCATCATCACTTTATCCATATCACTATCCGATATTAATGGGAGATGACACGGATCATAGTGAAGCGATCGGAAATAGTCGAAGCGGCGACTATGCAACTATCGTCAACGACCGCACTTTTGGTGGTGTTCGAGTCGATTTTAACGACTACACGGAAAGAAAGTGGTGGAGTTGGTGGACTAAAGTGCGCTTGGTACGCAACGGCAGCAATAAAAGCATGTCGGCTAATATTTACGACACTTTAAATAATTAATCTTCGAAAACTTAAAAGGCCTGATCAACAATCAGGCCTTTTTCATAAGTACGTCGAATAATCGTGGCCAAAGAAAAAGAGTTTTTCTTCAAGGAAGGGTGTTTTATTGAAGAGTGGCATAACTCGTCAGTCGATAAGGATTGTTCTGTGGCCAAGGTAAGAGTTGAAAGAGAGCAAACTACGAAATTACATGCGTTGAAGCACACAACAGAGAGGTACATTGTTTTGGAGGGTGCTGCCGACGTAACGGTGGCAGGCCAAACTTGGTTTATAACAACAGGAGATGTGGTGGTGATACCACCAGGGGTCGCTCAAAAAATAAAAAATTTGGGAACGTCAGATTTAATCTTTCTGGCGGTCTGCTCACCAAGGTTTCAAGAAGAAAACTACGTAGAGCTCAAAGAATAATTAATAACTAACCACAAGAGGAGTAAGATGAAAAAAATAATTATTACTGGTTGTCTTTTTGCTTTAGGCCTTTTTAGCTTTAATGCTCATTCGAGTTACACCAAAACCAAATACCCTATTGTGCTGGTACACGGCATATCTGGTTTCGACAACATAGGTGGATTAATAGACTATTTTCATACAGTTCCCTACAATTTGCGACGTTCTGGCGCGACAGTTTATGTAGCCTCGGTATCAGCTTTTAATTCGTCAGAAGCACGTGGTCAACAACTGGCCAACTACCTAACCACACTTCCAGAAAGTAAATTTAATTTAATCGGTCATAGCCAAGGATCGCCCACTTCCAGAGTTGCTGCGTCGCTTGTGCCGCACAAGGTTGCCTCAGTGACATCTGTTAATGGTGTTAACGGTGGCTCAAAAGTAGCTGATGCTGTCCTTGGACTACTGCCTGAAAGTAGTGTTTCAAGAAGCCTAGCTGTTAGCATTGCAGATTCATTGGGCGAGTTGATTAACTTTTTATCCGGAGAGGATAATCCTCAGGCAGCACTACAAAGCGCAGAGACATTAAGTACGCCGGGTACGATGGCATTAAATAATGCCCTCTCTAATAAAGGGATTAGTAGTAATTGTAGTTCAATCAATGAGAACGTGAACATTAATGGCAACAATATTAAAATGTTTTCGTGGCACGGTACATCGCCGCTTACCAATGTATTAGATGTGACTGACCCGGCGATTGGTGTTTTATCTTTAGCTTTTGGGTTTGAGCGTAATGACGGTTTAGTGAGTGAGTGTTCATCAAAATTGGGTAAGGTGATCTATAGCCGATATAACATGAATCATCTCGATGCTCAAAATCAACTGTTTGGCTTACGAGGTTGGACTAACCCCGTTAGCTTGTATCGTAGTCACGCCAATCGATTGAAGAATCGCGGCCTGTAGTTAACGTTTATATACTCATATGAAAATATGAGCAGTAAAAGAGGCTTACGCCAAAAGCGTAGGCCTTTTTTACGTTGTAGGTTTTATCTCATAAAATCAGGCACAGTTGTGTTACGCGATAGCAGCGATAGGCCACTGTCAGGACCAGTAGAGGCCAGTGCACTGATGATCAAGGTTGAGCCTGACGGATAAGTAGTCGAGGTCAAAAAAGGTCAGGCTATTAAGTCACATTATAGTTAGGCAAAAAATCGTCTTGTTACAAGAACCAGAGAACTCTGCGCTCGATTAAGGTTTTTCTAAATCTGTTCATGCGTTACCAAAGGATCAAATAACGGCCGAAAACAGCGCTAGACGCGATCTATCCATCCGCTTTTAATGGTGAAGGTTTGCTGACATTAGTATCTGTAACAGCCTCAAGAACTTATTAGACATTTAGTAATTAAGAATAGTATTCATGTCATATATGCAGAAAATTCATATGAATTTCAAGATGCTGGACATTTGACTTGGCATCTGTCGAGTTGTTTTGCTAAGGTGCCCTCCCTTAATGATCCACCATTAGCAAACTCAAAGATCTGGGTATATAAGCGTAGAGCAAAGAACAACGAAGATATGAATCTCCACTTAACATATGTGATCAAATACATTTGTCAGGATGAAGGCAAAGAGGTTTACCTACCATGAGACGCTCGGTATGGATCACTCTTGGGTTAATGTTAGTGGTTGTATTGGCCCTTTGGTTGCGCCCCAATGGTGACTCGGAAGAAAGGGAAATCGTTCAAACTGTAAATGATAAACCCAAACCGAAAACACCAAGATCTGTAACCGATAAGAAACTGACAACCAATGAAAAGAGCAGTGAAGAAAACGGAGAAGAGTTCAATCCTTATGAATCTGAAGTCTTTAAAGCCCAAATCCAACAAGTAGCGGATCTGTTCGAGGAGACGAGTAGGTACCCGGTTGGGTCCAGACCAGTTACCAACCCTGATTCCGTCAGAGAGGTAGCCCCGTTCGAGCACAATGAAGTGGATCTACCGTTCGCAAATGATGGAGACTTAGCAAACGCGATTCGAATCTCGGCGGCGACCGACACATTTCAGTACTACCAGGGTCAGAAAATCACGGTGAGAGTTAGAGTCTCTGGCGCCCCAATAGATACCTTCACCGGCGTTACCGGCAACCTATCTAGTACTCGAGGAGACCTGCCCTATCCTTTAGTTTTTCAACCAACTGATGCAACATTGACCGAGTTCTTAGCAGAATTTGATACGCAGATCGTACAACCAGAATTAATGACTCCAGAAATGGTGGCTGTGGTCAAAGTGAAGGTTGGAGATCAGGATATGCTTACCACGGTTTCTTTCCGATACGACCAACCCTCTGCTCAAGTCATCGGCACACTACCTTCGCGCGTAGAGGGTCCTAACCTAGTAATACCGCTACAGGTATCCGTGTCACAAACTGGATACTATTTTGTGCGGGCTGTACTGGATGAAGCCGGTACTAGTAAACCGCTTATAGAATTACAAAATGAGGGACCCTTGACAGCTGGCAATGGGTTGTTAGCACTAAATGCTCATATAGCAGCACTCAAATATCATCAGTCCGAAGGCCCTTATAAACTCCGTAGTATTAAACTCCATCGGGGCGCAGAGCTTGGTGAGGCTCTCGATGTACCAGGCTCGACCATGCAAAAGCAATTCTCAGTTCAGGGCTTCCCGTTCTCTATGTATTCGGATGAAGAGTTTGTAGATGAACTGGCACAGGAGCGTTTGGAGTTTTTGAGGCAAATGGGTGCGGTAGACGAAGAACAAGTGCAGGAAAGAATATCTGAAGCACAAGATCAATAGGCTTTAGGTAGGAACCAAGTGGCGGGTAATTAACACGCCCTAATAATTAGAGTTTCAAGCGATAAATAAGCTTCGCTAAAAAACCAAAAAAGCCCGATAAAGGGCACCACGAGCGAATTTAAACACAAGTCGGCGATAAGACCGGGTCAGTTAAAGATCGTTCTAATAAACCAAACGAGGATAATGAAATGAAGACAAAAGTCTTTTTAGTTTTGGTGTCACTGTTGTTTAGTGTGACTGGCCACGCCAAGCTCGCCGGCAAAAATGTGGTTTTAGTCCAGGGCTTTAATGCGCCTGATTTAGTTCAAATGCCCAACGTCAGTAAGCAGCGTTCTAATGCCAATGCTTATTGGGATAAGTATTGGGGTGCTCGCGCAGACGTTAAACTTTACTGGTCATCCGCAGACCGAATCTCAGGGAAGATCAAAGATTCAATGCGTACGCAGATCAAGGCATTAGAAAACGCCGGTACTTGCCGAAATGGCTGCGTATTTGTTACCCACTCGACTGGTGATTTGGTGGTTAGAGATGCACTCTCACGCTTAGGTCAATGGGGAGTGAATCGCAATAATTTTAAAGTCTTAACAGTATTGGATTTTGCTGGAGCCGGCGGCGGAACTGGTTTGGCCGATTTGGCATACAACGTCGCCAAAGGAGCTCGGAACACTCTACAGTTAGACGTTATTGGTTCATTCTTAGGCTTTCGCCCGACTCTCTCTTATCTTGGCGTGTTGAATGATATTCGCGTTTCCACAGCAAGAAACCGAGCTCAGGGAGCCTATGGCGTGCCACGTTTGAGATTCGTTGGATCTGGCGATCAGTTTTTGAGAATTACTAAACCTTTCTTAAAAGGCTATGATGATAGTGTTGTTGCATTTCATAGCGCTTGTGGTTCTCGATATGTGAGTGACTATAAATCGTGCAGTCGCAGTATTAAAACCAACGGGCAGCTCAAAAGCACACACGCTCCTTCTTCATTTTTACCAGATCACTACCCAATTTTAATGGGTGATAAGGCTGATCATTCCGAGGTTATTGGTAATAAGCGCAGCGGAGATTATGCCACGATCGTTAACGATAGAACCTTGGGTTTACGTGTTGACTTTAATGACTACACCGAACGCAAATGGTGGAGTTGGTGGCGTAAGGTTCGCTTGGTACGTAACGGCAGCAATAAAAGCATGTCAGCCAACGTATACGATACGCTCAACAACTAACTCAATCTAATCTTGGTGGTTTTTTAACTCGTCTGAAACCACCAAGATTCCCCTTTTTGCAAATAAAGTGTGAGTCGCCGAGTAAGCGAAGATCATTCCTTTATCTGTAAAAAATCGTTTGGAAATAAAAACACAGAGCCAAACGTCAGTACGAAGAATAAAACGTACTATACCAACCAAATTAGGAACAGGAGTGCGCGTAGAGATGACCCTCAAACCTTGCGCAGTAGGTTGGTAAAAAATTAACAATAATAAACAGGAGGATAAGATGAAAAAAGTAGGTCTGCTGGTGGGCGTAATGATCGCCTCACTTTACACTTTAATAAATACAGCAAATGCGAGTTATACCAAGACAAAATACCCGATTGTGTTGGTGCATGGTCTTAGTGGCTTTGATAGCTTGGGTAGCCTGGTTAATTACTTTCATACAGTACCCTATAACCTACGCCGTTCTGGAGCTAAGGTTTATGTGGCATCTGTATCGTCATTTAATTCGTCGGAAGAACGAGGTAGCCAATTGGCTGGATATTTGATGACCTTACCAGAAAATAAATTTAACTTAGTTGGACACAGTCAAGGCTCACCCACATCTCGTGTAGCGGCGGCTTTAGTTCCGCATAAGGTGGCATCTGTAACCTCTGTTAATGGCGCAAACTTAGGATCAAAGGTGGCGGATGTGGCTCTTGGTTTACTGCCAGAGGGTAGCATACGAAGATCAGTAGCTGTTCAAGTTGCCGACGGTCTGGGTGAGGTAATCAACTTTTTGTCTGGCAATGATAATCCTCAAGCCTCAATAAACAGCGCGATTACCCTGAGTACAGCCGGCTCGACAGCATTAAATAACGCTCTTGCTAATAAGGGCTTAAGTGGTAACTGTCGCTCGATCAATGAGAATGTGAATATTGGAGGGCACAATATCAAAATGTATTCATGGAGCGGCACAGCAAAGCTCACTAATGTCTTTGATGTAACAGATTATGCACTTACAGCTACGGGTTTAGCGTTTGGTAGTGAGCGTAACGATGGCTTGGTTAGTGAGTGCTCTTCTAAATTAGGGAGAGTTATCTATAGTCGATACCATATGAACCATCTTGATGGGGTAAATCATCTATTTGGAGTTCGTGGGTGGACTAACCCTGTTAGTCTTTACCGGTCTCATGCAAATCGATTAAGAAACAGTGGTTTGTAACTCAGATCAATGAAAAGAAATCGTTTACTGATCTGGGTGGTGCTAGTGTTGTCGCTGGCAGCACTAGTGCCCTACTTTGATCAAGGAATAGATGTTCCTTTACAAGCGCAAAAAGGCGTCGCAGTTACCGACCTCAATTCCAAGCCAGAGGTAATTTCAACGGTACCGGTTGAGAGAATGATTGCCACTGTTTCGACTCCCACTGCGCATGATCAGATCGAATTTGCGCAGTCTTTGCAAGGCACAGAGATAGACGGTTCTTTAAGAGTTGGAGCAGATGGTCTTCTTATACTTGACCAGGGCGTAAGAGATTTTTTTGATTACTTTTTAAGTGCCGCTGATGAGCTTGGACCAGAGGCAGCTATCGCTGAAGTGCGCCGTTATATCGACGACTTTTTACCGGAATCAGCCGCTATTCAAGCTCACAATTTATTTGCCAATTATTTACGATACAAAAAGTTCGAATTCGAACTTCAACAAACGCCTCTCAATGGCGCGCAATTAGATGCTGATAGTCTGCAGTTGGTACGAGAAAACTTTGAGTCTCTAAGAGATAAGCGATCGCGCTTATTTAATGATCAAGAGGATGAAGCACTTTTTGGTTTAGAACAGATTTACCAAGAATATACCTTGAGCACCTTAGAGTTGTTCGCTGACCAGACGATTACAGATGAAGATCGAATGGATAGGTTGGCTGGTCTTGAGGCAGCACTACCATCAGAGTTGCGA